>DAHUXR010000079.1 GCA_027307045.1 Acidobacteriaceae bacterium | reverse complement strand
TTCCAAAGTATTTTCTTCAATCCACTTGACATCGCCCTCCTTCTCGTTGTATTTAACCTATAGGTTACTTAACTTGTTGGTTTAATGCAGAGCACCTGAATTCAAATATGTCTGACCAACTCAGCAACACCTTCGCAGCACTGGCCGATCCCACTCGGCGCGCCATCCTCGCGCGACTCGCATCGGGTGAAGCCTCCGTCACCGAACTGGCCAAGCCCTTTGACATGAGCATGCCCGCCATTTCCAAGCACCTGAAAGTGCTGGAGCGCGCCGGCCTGATCGCGCACGGACGCGAAGCGCAATGGCGTCCGCGACGGCTGGAGCCCACCGCGCTTAAGGAAGTGCATGACTGGGTGGAGCACTATCGCCAGTTCTGGGAGCAGAGTTTTGACCGTCTTGATGCCTATCTGCATAAGCTCAAACAAGAGCAGCTGAAAACTGAAAATCTCAAGACCGACGCCCCAACAATCGATGGGCTGAAATCAAAGGGCGGGAAATCGCAACGCCCGGAACGAGAAAAGATTCATAAGGAGAAGAAGCATGTCCGCAATCAAAGAAAGAACTAGCCCAACCGAGGCGCCGGTCGTGGTGGAACGCACCTTCACTGCGCCCGCAGATCTCATCTGGAGCGCCATCACCGACTACGACCAGATGAAGCAGTGGTACATGAAGGACCTGCAATCGTTCAAGCCTGTCGTCGGCTTTGAGACTGAGTTCACCATCAGCCATAACAGCAAGAAATTTCCGCATATCTGGAAGGTCACAGAAGTGGTTCCGGGCAGGAAGATCACTTACGACTGGCGCTTCCGCGGCAATCCCGGAATCTCTTTTGTCACCTTTGAATTATTCCCTGAAGGCGCAAAGACCAGGCTCAGGCTCACGCATAGTGGCCTGGAAACCTTTGATCCAAAGAACAATCCTGATCTGGCGCGCAAGAACTTCAATCAGGGATGGACGCAGCTCTGCACAGAGCTTGAGAAATTCCTGGAAAAATCCACCGGCGGCAGCGACGAGCCTCTTGTCATTACGCGCGTATTCGATGCGCCGCGCGATCTGGTGTGGAAAGTCTGGACCGACCCTAATCACTTAAAAAACTGGTGGGGGCCCAAAAGCCTGGCCATGCTCAGCTGCAAAATGGACCTTCGCCCCGGCGGCATGTTCCATTACGGCATGCGCACGCCGGAGGGGCATGAGATGTGGGGTAAGTTTGTCTATCGTGAAATTGTTCCGCCGGAACGGCTCGTGCACGTTGTCTCATTTTCAGATCCACAGGGCGGCATCACTCGCCATCCCATGAGCGCCACATGGCCGCTGGAAGTGCTGAACACCATGACTTTAACGGAGAACAATGGCAAGACCACAATGACGCTCAACGGCGTTCCTATCAATGCCACGGAAGAAGAGCGCAGGACATTCCAGGAAGGTCGTGGATCAATGCAGCAGGGCTTCAAGGGAACGCTGGACAAATTGGATGCATATTTGGACAGCGCACAAAAGGGAGGCAAGTCTTAATAACGACGACAAACAAAAATTTGGCTGGGCCGCCAACCGGTTTGCGTAACACGCAGCGGAAGGCAGTCCAGCCAGGGCTGCTAGGCCGACTTGCGGGCAATGCGGGCAGGGAAGTTGATGATCTTGCCGCGCAGCTCTTCAGGCGTCCACTGTTTGTTGGACAACGGGAAATTTGCCGGAACGTAAAACTCAATCACTTTCGCCATCACATCCTCCTTGCCGGGGACCTCAAGCCGCCGGGCAGCGTTCTTAAGAGCCACCGAAAAACCTGTATTTACTCAAGCTCATATCAGCCTGACCCTCTCTCTATCTCTAGGTTCTAGCAAGCTGAGTGCCACCTATAAAAACACGAAAACCAAAGGAGAGTTCTTGGCAGGCATGCGTGAAAAGACTCAAGTTTCGTTAAGCCATGTGCGTTTTGGCGCAAAATAAATTGCATCTTCCGCGTGCGCCTGTCCGTCAGGGGACAGTAACGGACCAGCGAAAGGCACTTCGCGCTAAGGTGCGCCGGGTGGCTGAAAAAGTTTCTTATGCCTCGCAGATGCTTGCCGGAATTAAAGCCGGATGGAACCAGAGCCTGGACCGCCTCGGGCGGTCTTGTAGCCAAAGGCTGATGCGGGCGTGTAGACTCATCCCGAAAATTTCTGACGGACGGAGACATCCTGTCCCAAGAGTCAAAAGGTGATGTGGTTGGCGTTTTTGCTGATGTCGCGTTAGAAAATCTCGACCCAATGTAGAAAGGAAAAATGCATGAGAATTGCCGCTTTGATTGCTCGAATTCTACTCGGCCTGATCTTCTTTGTGTTTGGGCTGAACGGGTTCCTGCATTTCATCCCCATGGGGCCCATGCCTGCGGGGCTCTCAGGCCAATACATTACGGTAATGATGCAATCGCATTATTTCTACTTTGTGGCTGCCTTTCAGGTTGCGGGTGGCGCGCTCCTGTTGATCGGCCGCTACATTCCGCTCGCGCTTTCTCTGCTTGCCCCGGTCATCGTGAACATCCTTTTGTATCACCTGTTGATGGATCTAAAAGGCATACCCATGGCGATCGTTGTCGCAATTCTGTGGGGAATTGTGTTTTATCGCCACCGGCAGTATTTTTCAGGACTGTTTACCCAGCGGACGACATAAGGTTCCGCGCATCGACCCTGGCGTTAATACCTGAACAAATACGAGAGCTTGATGAATATCTGGCGGCCGTCATTGATAAAGGTGTTGCGCGTGCGCAGCAGGCCGTCAAAGCTTTGTCCCGGCAGACAGGGCAGACCGTCGCAGGCGCGCACCAGCCGCGGATCAAGGTTCTGCAAATCGCTGTTGTATCCCACGTAGATTGCTGTGCCGGGAGTCAGTAGATAGGTGAACAGCACGTCGCCATTAAAGCCCTTGGTATTTTGCAGCGTGGTCAGGAACGGGTTGGAAATCGTGGTGTTGTACTGGCCAATTAAGCGCAGTGAGAACTCCTTGGTGAATTGATAATTCCACTTAGACCGCAGGATGTGGTTGTTGAAGATGTTCAGGTTCGTGTTCTGGTCCAGCAGCCGCGTCATCAGGTAAGTGTTTTCAATGGTGAGCCCCTTTGTGGGCCGGACAGTGGCCCGCATAAACGCGGTGTTCTGGTAGGCCAGCACCGGCGGCCCTGTGCGCGGAACAAAGTTTGTCGCCGTACCCCAATCCATTTCCATGGCCAGGTTGAGCCACTTGTAATATTGCGTGTTAATCTGCGCGCCGCCCACCAGGTGGTGGTAATCGCGGTTCGCCGTCAGCGTTGAAAAATCCTGCGGCCGCAACTGCTCATGCTCCCATACGGTGAAGATTGAAAAAGAACTAAAGCGCGGGAAATCCCACTCGTATGACGGATTAATCAGGTGGCCCAGCCGCGTGCCGTTGTGGTCCCAGAGGCTCTGCTCAAAAATACGCGGACCATGCGCCGCCAGCAGCTTGCCTTCAGGATGAAAAGTCCTGCCAAGAAAACTGCCCACGCGGCGCACGTCCGTGCGATTGACAAAGCCCGTCTCGGAATCGAAGCCCGCGGAAATGTCCTCAAACAGCGTGTTGTATTCCCAGTCGCGTGAACTGCGCTCAATGGAGGCATGGTAGGCCGGGCCGGACTGGTGTGAGCCGTCACTGAACTTGGTTTCGCTGGTCACGGCCTGTGCGTTGAACTGCCAGTTCTTGTTGATCCTGACCTGCGTGTCCACGCCGCCAATGCGGTTAAAGCCCACGACGCAGCGCAGGGCGCTGCAAAACGAATTGGGATTGGTGTGCAGCTCGCGGTCCGTATAGATAAAGCCAAAGCTATTGTTCTTTCCAAATTCGCGATTGACGCGCAGCACGCCAAAGTAAGCGCTTTCTCCCGCAAGCGGGTCAGTGCCAATCACGCTTCTGCCGGGTGATCGATCATCGGCCAGCATGGCTCCTATGGCCCACGGGCCTTCCTTGCCGGTCAGGCGTATGCCGTAGAGGGGATCGACAATGCGCCGCGTGAAGACCAGGTTCAACGGTGTTTGGAAGAAGTTGGAATTTTCCTGAAAGAACGGACGCTTCTCCGGAAAAAAGACTTCAAAGCGCTGGTTCACCGTGACCTGGGGATCATCCGATTCAATCTGGCCGAAGTCAGGATTGATGGTCGCGTCCAGAACCAGGCTGTCTTTGATCACAATTTTGGAATCCAGGCCCGCTTTGGGTTCCACGTGCTTGCCGGTAAAGCGGTCAGCCGCGGGGTCGCGCTCATCGAGCGCGCGGAACGCCTCCACTGACGTATAAGGAATGAACTGAATGTTGTGGCTGGGTGAGATTTCCTGCAGGCCGTCGATGGTTCCTTCCTTGGTCAACATGCCCTGGATGTGGTTGCTATTGGGCGGGAAGAATGAATGCTCAGAGTTGCGCGGGATCACCCGTATGAGAATCACGCCCCAGCTTAGGGATGAGTCCTGCCGGAAGCGCAGCGACTTGAACGGAATCTCAATCATCACCATGTAGCCGTTGCCGGTGAGCTTGCCCGTGGTATGCCAGACCGTGTCGAATGAATTGTCCGGCCCGCCGCTTTCCGCAAAAAGTCCGTCCTGCTGGATGCCGTACGGGTTGGAATAAAAATAGTAGGCGTGGCGCTGATCATGGAACGTGTCCAGCCAGAGGCCGACCTGGTCATCGTCATCAATCAACTCGCGCCGCAGCATGCGCGCGCGGATTTTCTTTGGGTGCTTGTCAAAGCACAGGTACACGGCATAAAAACTCTTGTGCGTATAGCCCAGGTAGGCTTCCGTTGGCTCGCTCGCGGGCTCGCCGTCGCGAGGCTCCTGCTGGGTGAATTTATCGATCTTCAACATCTTTCGCGCCAGATCGGTAACGGGTTCCATGCCTTCAAAGTCGTCAAGCTTGGGAGCGGAGGGCAGGCGTGGAATGGTGAGTGAGCTGATCTCAGCTTTCAAGTTCGGCGCAGGCAGGTTGGGGCCTTTACGTTGGGCAAACACTTTTGGGGCGCACAAGGGAGACGTTGCCAAAACAATTATCGCGAGCGTTCTGGCGAAGTCTTTGAAGCAACGATCTTTGAGGCAAAGATCCTTGAAATGTCGCCGTTTTGCCACGTCAATGTGTACCTGGAATCCGCCTAGAAGGTTCCAATTTTAGACTCGAATTGATAAGAAAGGTTAACCCGCTCCGGCGTGCCACATCCAGCTTTATTGGTCCTTCTTTTTTTTTGCACTCTCGCCGATTTGTCGGTGCTGCCGCATCGGCCTTTCGCTCTTGCAGATCAGTGTTGTCCGTGTTAATGAGTGGCGAGGGTTTTCGATTTTTGTCGATCAAAACAAATCCGGCTGGCGGCCGTATTTGATGCCAAAGTGATCGTAGGCCAGGCGTGTAGCAACGCGGCCACGCGGAGTGCGGTCAAGAAATCCGATCTGGATCAGGAACGGCTCGTAGATTTCTTCCAGCGCGTCCTGCTCCTCCGCCAGCGCCGCAGCCAGCGTGCTCAAGCCTACAGGGCCGCCATTGTATTTCTGGATAATGGTCAGCAGCAGGCGGCGATCCACTTCGTCAAAGCCGTGCTTGTCCACCTCCAGCATTTCCAGCGCGGCCTGGGCGGTGGTTTTATCAATGCGGCCTTGCCCGCGCACCTGGGCAAAATCGCGCACGCGGCGCAGCAGCCGGTTGGCGATGCGTGGAGTCCCTCGGGCGCGGCCGGCAAGTTCAGCGGCGCCTTCGGAATCAATCGAGACGCCAAGAATTTCCGCCGAGCGCTCCACAATGTATTTCAGCTCTTCATCGGTATAGAACTCCAGCCGCAACAAAATGCCAAAGCGCGAGCGCAACGGCGACGACAACATCCCGGCGCGCGTGGTGGCAGCCACAAAAGTAAATGGACTCACGTCAATGGTGTGCGTCCGTGCAGATGGCCCCTGGCCAATAATGATGTCGAGCTTGTAATCTTCCAGCGCGGAATAAAGAATTTCTTCCAGCGCCGGCTGCAGGCGGTGCACTTCATCCAGAAACAGGACTTGCTTATTGCGCAGGTTCGTCAGGATTGCTGTGAGATCGCCCTTGATCTGAATGGCAGGCCCAGCGCTCTGCTGATAAGCCACGCCCATTTCATTGGCAATGATCGTAGCCAGCGTGGTCTTGCCAAGACCCGGCGGACCATATAAAAGAACGTGGTCCAGCGCTTCACCGCGGGACTTGGCGGCCTCTACGGCGACTGCCAGATTCTCTTTTACCTTTTTCTGGCCGATAAATTCCCGCAAGTAGCGCGGACGCAGCTTGAGCTCATAAGACGCATCGTCTTCCGCCTGCACGGCGGAGACCAGGCGGTCTTTATCTTTATCCAGCGGTCTGTGTTCTGAAGCGGACACTATTGGCGATGGTAAAGCGAACTGCGCAAAAACACCAGAAGCAGATTGAATGATACGTGGAAATTCTTACGGCTGCCGATGCTTCATCTGCAAAAAAAGGGGCACGGGTGGCGCCCGGGTCCCTTATTGACGAAGCTACGCGAACATCGAGGCTTACGGTGTGGCTGAGCATGAAGGCGCTGGGAAAGTAGTTAATGCCTGCACGCCCACGCCTCCTTGTCCGGATGGAAATGGACGCCCCGGCACAGGCCGCAGCGTTCCGTCACTCATGATCATCCATCCGTCCACCTCTCCCTGGGCGATGAGTGAGGTGTAAACAAACTTACCGCTTCGGGTGGTGGCAATGGAGCCCACCCAGTCAGTGGCGGCAAAGGGCGATCCCGGCACTGGCTGAAGCGAGCCATCTTGCCCCACAGCGAGCGATGACACTGCGGAATTGAACACGTCGCTGGTCAGCAGGTCCTGGTTGCTGGGCGTAAGAGTGAGCGCATTGATGGTGCTGGTGCCGCCGCTGGGGAATGGCGAGCCGGCCACCGGCGTGAGGGTGCCGTCGGCCGACCAGCGAAGAAGATAGGCATACAACGACGAGCCGAGTTTCTCGCACCAGTCCGCCTGCAAGTGACACAACTCCGGTATCGTGCGATGTTCGTGCATGAGGAAAGAAAAACGAAAATCAGAAATGCGGATGAACCGTCACGTGGAATCGTTCCAAAGGCACGGCCACGCAGTCCCTACGCCACAACGCCCGCCGACTCATTCTTCAGCTTTTCTGCCTGATAGTGCGTGGTCAGCGCGTCAAGAACGGGTTGGAGCTTGCCGTCCATTACGTCGGATAGCTGGTGCAGCGTGAGCCCGATGCGGTGGTCGGTCATGCGGTTCTGCGGGAAGTTGTAGGTGCGGATTTTCTCGCTGCGATCGCCACTGCCGACCTGCGCTTTGCGTTCCTTGGCCAAGGCCTGCTGCTGCCGTTCCATCTCCTGCTCATAGAGGCGGGCGCGGAGAACGCGCATGCCTTTTTCACGGTTTTTGATTTGCGATTTTTCGTCCTGGCAGCTAACAACCGTATTCGTCGGCAGGTGGGTAATGCGAACGGCAGAATAAGTTGTGTTCACGGACTGTCCGCCGGGACCGGAGGAGCAGAAAGTGTCGATGCGCAAATCCTTGGCTTCAATCTTGATGTCTACGTCTTCAGCCTCAGGCAATACAGCGACGGTTACGGCAGAAGTATGTACGCGGCCCTGCTGCTCGGTGGCGGGAACGCGCTGCACGCGATGCACGCCGCTCTCATACTTCAGGCGCGAGTAAACGCCTTTGCCTTCAATAATGGCAATAACTTCTTTCAGCCCCCCCACGCCGGATTCCGACGTTGACAGAACTTCCACTTTCCAGCGCTGGGTTTCAGCATAGCGGGTATACATGCGGAACATTTCCGCGGCAAAGAGCGTGGCTTCGTCGCCGCCGGTGCCCGCGCGAATTTCCAGAACTACGTTCTTCTCGTCGTTAGGATCTTTGGGCACCAGCAGGGCTTTCAGATCGTTTTCAACCTGGTTAAGCCGCTCGCCCAGGCGCGTGAGTTCCTCCTGCGCGTAAGCACGCAGTTCGGCGTCCGACTCTTCCGCCACCATGGCCTTGCTTTCTTCAATCCCGCGGCTCAGGTCTTTGTATTCGCGGTACTTCTCCACGATTTCCGCGACTTCACTATGGGCCTTGGCGGTCTTCTGGTAGCGCGACGAATCTCCGATCACCTCCGGCGACGAGAGTGCCTTGGTAAGTTCGTCGTATTTGGCTTCGATTTGGTTCAAACGTTCAAACATAAATTTTTGTGCTTCGCTCCAAACCGCTTTTAGATCCTCTTTCTGGATCGAACGATTTGCCCTGCATCACGCCGCTCGGCGGCCACGGGCCTCGCCGCTTTTACCCTGTCGCTGCGCTCCCCACCGCCGGAGAGCATCTTCGCCTCACATCTTTTTGGAGGCTCCTGTTGCGGCCTCGGCTTGGCGCGCTAGTCGGCCTCGCCAGTATGATTTTACTACTTCGTTTGAGACAGCCTCGTTTATGCTGCCGCGCCGTGGGCTTGTCGCGATTTATCGACAAAAGCCAGCCAGGCTTTAGCGCATGCGCCCGCATTCTCCACCAGAGGCATGTGTCCGGAGCCGGGAATGATCATGACCTCAGAGCTTTTGATGCCCTTGCGGAACAAATCGGCGCTGGAAACGTGCAGAACGCGGTCATGGTCTCCCCACACGATCAAGGCCGGGGCAGTAATCTTTGGCAGGCGATCGGCGAGCGGCGGATCGTTCGTCTGCATCTCCGCAAAAATCTTGGCCGACTTGGCTGCGTTACGGATGGCATGATCGGCCAGGTAATTCAACACGGCTTTTGGCGCATAGGGCCGCTTGGCAAATACGTTGTTCAGCAGCCGGTCAAATTCCTGGCGCGTGGTGGCCACCAGCCAGTTGTCACCTTTGCCCACATCGCGAAAAAGTTCGCTTGGCTCCGGCTCAACCATGCCGTGCGGCGCAATCAAGCCCAGAGTGATCACTTCATCCGGATAACGCGCGGCATAAGCCGAGGCGATAAAGCCGCCCATGGAATGCCCGACAAGATGCACCCGCTTGAGCCCGAGCGCAGACAGAAATTGATGCAGGCGCTCTATCTGGGCTGGATATCCATAAGACGCGCTTTCTATCCTTGTGCTTGCGCCCCAGCCGGGCTGGTCCGGCGCGATCACGCGATAACGCTTGGTCAATGGCTTGGCGAAGCGGTTCCAACTATCGGCCGATGCGCCAAATCCATGGAGCAGCACAACGGGCTCGCCCTGGCCGCCCTCAGAATAAACAATGCGATGGTCGCCGACCTGGATTACACGGCGCTTCAGTCCGGAAGTGAAACGTTCCAGGCCGATCAGCATGGTTGCTAGGTTTGCCATCAATAATCCTTTCCGAGCAACAAAATTTTTGCCGCAGATTTTCGCTGATAAAGATAGTTTGTGGAGTCCCTTTAGAACCTTGCATTCTGGCGCGATCAGCGCTTATCTGTGCAATCAGCGGCGAAGTTTAATCCCGTCTGTCTTTGTGACCAAAATCAGCGCGCAAGGCAGCCTCACGCTTCCGCTAGGCAATCACTAACTCGCCGCCATTTTTCTTTTCTAATTCCATGGCGAGATCGAGGGCTTTGATGGCGCATTCCACCTGATCGTCCGTAGGCGGCTGGGTGGTGATGCGCTGCAGCCACAGGCCCGGCTTGGTGAGCAGGGCGAAGAATGATTTGCCGTGCTTGGCGGAGAAGCGAATCATTTCGTAAGAAACGGAAGCGATGACCGGCAGGAACACCACGCGCAGGGCAAACTTGGCCCAGAATCCCTGAACTGGAAACGCGGCATAGACAAAGATCGAAAGCAGCATGATCGTCATGAGGAAGCTGGTGCCGCAGCGCGGGTGATATGTCGAATATTTTTGCGCGTCGGCAATGGACGGCATTCCGTTATCTTCAAAAGCGAAAACGGTCTTGTGTTCCGCGCCGTGATAGCGATAAACGCGCTTGATGTCGGCCCACAAAGAGATTCCCCAGATGAACAGCAGAAACAGCGCGATGCGGATCAGGCCATCGACCAGCGTGAACGCGAAGTTGTTGTTCAATGTATGCCAGTGCGACTTGATGCCAGTGGCGGCAGCCAGGGGAACAAACTTGTACATGAAGATGAAAAAGCCGATGGAGACGACCATGCTGCCGATCATGGCCCATGAGCCGATCTCCGGCTTCTTCTCGCCTTCTTCCTTGGCGATTTCTTCCAAGCCGACGTTCAAAGAAAACTTTGAGGCAACAAAGCCCAGGCGCATGGCCTGACCGAGTGTTGCCAGCCCGCGGACGAAAGGCCATCCCAGCCATGGGTGCTTTTCTGAAGGGCGCTGCAGCGTCTCACTGTGCGTGGTGATTTCACCGCTGGGTTTGCGGATGGCGATACCCCACGCGTGCGGTGAGCGCATCATTACGCCTTCCATAACGGCCTGACCGCCGACGAGGGTTTCCTCTCCGCTTTCAAGGGCGGGAAGCAGTTGCAAAGCAGCAAGAAAACGCAGGAATGGACGCCAGTATCTCATTGGTTTATTAGATGATCCGCAACAAGCCGCAGCTCCAAGAGATTGGCGCAGGGGCTGAAAGTGCCTTCTAAAACAGTATTTTAAGGGAATACTGGAGAAAAGAACAGGAGAAACGGCAGTTGCTATCCTCATAGTAATGCAGGCTTTTGCCCAGACCGCTGACTCCGTAGCCGCCACCACCAAGAAGCTTGAGAAGGTGCGGCTGGTAGCGGAATACTTCCGTTCGCGGCCAGTGGAAGAGGCTGACCAGGCTGCGGTATTCTTCTCTGGCCGCGCGTTTCCTGCCTGGGAAGAACGCACGTTGCAGGTTGGCGGCACGTTGCTGTGGCACACTGTGGGAGAAATATCGGGCAAAGGAGAAGCGGCGCTTACTGCGGCCTACCGCAGGTATGGCGATCTGGGAGCGGCGGCGCAGGACCTGCTGGAACATACAGCACCCGCTCGGAGTTCGTTATCTGTCAGCCAATTGGCTTCGGCGTTCGATGAGTTGGCCCGAACATCGACAGCGGCGCGCAAGCTCAACTTGCTTCAAGACCTGCTGCGGCGGGCCACGGCGCCGGAAGCAAAAGACGTGATCAAAATCATCAGCGGCGATTTACGCATTGGTCTGCGCGAAAGTCTGGTAGAAGAAGCGATAGCTAAGGCCTTCGACGAAAACGTAAAGACGGTGCAGCGGGCCAACATGCTGTTGGGCGATATCCGAGAAACTCTACGGCTCGCGGCGGAGCACAAACTTGATCAGGCGCAGATGAGGCTGTTCCATCCCATTGGCTTTATGCTGGCCAGTCCCGCGCAGGACGCCGAGGAAGCGCTTTCTTACTTCGTCCGCGCAGCGGTAGAAGACAAGTATGACGGCATACGCGCGCAAGCCCATGTGGGAGGCAAAGACGATCCACGCGTGCGGTTGTTCTCGCGGACACTGGATGAAATCAGTCCGGCATTTCCTGAGCTGCCTCCGGCGCTGCGGGCCTTTCCCGAGCCTTTTATCCTGGACGGAGAGATTCTGGCCTGGAGTCCTGATACGGCACAGGCGCTGCCTTTCTCTGAGCTACAAAAGCGCCTGGGGCGCAAGAAGGTGTCTGAAGACATGCTGCGCCAGGTCCCGGTGGTTTACATGGCGTTTGACGTTCTCTATGCCGGCGGGGAGTTGCTAATCGAAAAACCGCTGGAAGAAAGAAGAAGGATTCTGGAACAAAGCTTCGCGTCCGTGCCAAAAGATGGCTTCATAGTGGAGCACGGTATGGCCACGGAGAATCCGCAGGGCGCGCTCATCTTTGAGCCAGCCATCGGAACTAGAAACGGAGCACCGCGTGTGATCCTTGCGCCCGCTGTAACCGCGGACTCGCCGGAAAGCCTTGAAGAAATATTTTCTGGGGCCAGAGCTCGCGGCAATGAAGGCCTGATGATCAAGGACGTGCAGTCACCTTACACGCCGGGCCGTCGCGGCAAGTCATGGCTGAAGCTCAAGAAAGAATTGGCTACCTTGGACGTGGTGGTCACCGCAGTGGAGTGGGGCCACGGCAAGCGCAACAAGGTCCTAAGCGACTACACGTTTGCCGTGCGGGATAGCGACAAACTGTTGAACGTGGGCAAGGCCTACTCTGGGCTGACCGATGCTGAGATCGCCGAGATGACGGAATGGTTCAAGGCCCATACTCTTGAAGATCAGGGCTTCCGGCGAACGGTTGAGCCGAAGATCGTGCTGGAAGTGGCATTCAATAACATGATGCGGTCCAGCCGGCATGAAAGCGGTTACGCGCTGCGCTTTCCGCGCATCTTGCGCCTTCGCACGGACAAATCAGCGGACGAGATTGACACGCTGGAGACAGTGAAAGAGATATTCGCTAGGCAGGCGAGCGGTGCGAAGCAGAAGGAAGCCGGCTAGCGGCGCACCTTGAGCGGCTCATGCATGCTTTTGCTGCTGCCAATGGGAATCACGCAGCCGTGGGCAATTTCGCAGTCGCCATTCTCAAATTGAATGGTCGTGTGCATGATGTGGTATTCGGCATTGAGAAGGTGTTTTACCTGCCGCAGAATCAATTCGCTCTCGGAAAGCGTCATGTCATCAATCCGCACGTGGCAGGAGAGCGCGTGAGTATCTGAGCCAATGCTCCAGACATGGACATCATGAACGTCCCTCACACCGGCAACTTCGGCGAGGCTGGCGGTAATGCGCTCAGCGGAAACTCCCTGCGGCGCACCTTCCAGAAGGATATTCAGGGTTTCACGAATAATGCCGAACGATGACCAGAGAATCAGGCAGGCAATGCCGATGGAAAGCGCAGGATCGACCCACGTCCTTCCCGTCAACATAATGATCCAGCCGCCGACGATCACCGCGGCGGTGGAAAGCGTGTCACCCAGCTGGTGAACGAAAGCGCTGCGGATGTTTACGTCATGCGCGGCGCGGAAGAGCACCCAGGAGATAGCTCCGTTCATCAGCACGCCAACCACGGCAACCCAGATCATGATTCCCGGATGGACCAGGACTGGGTGCCTCATCCTAAGAAAAGCCTCATAGAAGATGTAAAAGGCGATTGCCACCAGTGTAAGGGCATTCACGAAAGCCGCCAGGACTCCGGCGCGGTGGTAGCCAAAGGTTTTGGTCGCGCTGGGCGGACGCGTTTGGATGAAAACCGCGACCCACGAAAGCAGCAACGCCAGCAGGTCAGTCACGTTGTGGCCGGATTCAGAGAGCAGCGCCAGACTGTGGGCCCGGATTCCGGCAAAAAGAGTGATCAGCACATACGCAAAAGTGGCCGCAAGCGAATAGCGCAGGGCCCTGGAGCTCAGCGGTGCATGCGGATGCGAGTGCGTATGGGCCATAACGTTCAGTTTACCGCCGAATGAAGCTGAATTCGAGCTTATCTACAGTATGCGAACCCGAATCCACACATACGCACGCAGGTGCTCATTTTGAGTATCTCGCGCGATTGCTGTTTCTGTGCCAAGCGATTCTTATGCAGCCCATCCGCCAAAGCCAGGTTTTTAAATGGGTTGCAGCGCCGATAGTAATATACGCTGCCATCCGCATGGCCCGAAACGTGCATCAGATCAACTGAGGGCTGGGTGTGTCCGCAGCCGGATTTGGAGCACGCTAATGAGAATTCCAATTTACGTGGTGGGTTTTGGATTTGTATTGTCCGTTGCCGCATTGACCGCGCAGACCGGGCAAACACAGCAGCCAGCAACGCCGGTGAACCCTAGCACTCCGGCTACCCATGTCGGGGACGGAGCCCAGAGTAAGGCCGGTACTCCCGTCCAGCCGACCACGACTGCGCCGACAACGACAGGGGGCGTGGCGGGGGCCGCAAATTCCAGCACAGCGCAGACACCGGATACACAAGATTCTGCCGGCGGCATAGCCACCATGAGCGATTCTGACCTGCAAAGCCAGATTCAGAATGCCCTGAGCAAGGAACCCACGCTCACAGGGGACAGCCCACGCGTAAATGTCTCCGGAGACACGGTGGAACTGGCGGGCAATGTGGGCACCAATAAAGAGAAGATCACCGCGACGAGGATCGTTCAGTCCTATACCGGCAGCAAGAAGCTGGTCAACAAACTCACGATCAACCCGCGAAATGAGAAAGCGTCGCCGGCATCAACTGAAAATCCGGGCAGCACAGCCAATCCGGCGAACAATCCTGAGCCGAATAAAGGAACGCCGTCTTCGGAATCTAAGCCGCCTCTCAGATAAACGAGGGGGCGTAAGGATCAGTAGGAAAAGCTTGCCTGTGGGGGGTTAGCAAGATTATCGACCTTTGCCGTTGCCGAAGGTCTTGCTTTCAACCTAAACTTAGCTCCTTCCAGGCGAAGCAGTTTCTCTTTTGTGCTAAGACCGCCGCCGTAACCCGTGAGAGTTCCATCTGCTCCCAAGACCCTGTGGCAGGGAACAATAATGGCGATTGGATTGTCATGATTTGCCTGGCCCACGGCACGGAAGGCAGTGGGGCGGCTAATAGCGGAGGCAATATCGGCATAAGAGCAGGTCTGACCGTAAGGAATACGCAGCAGCGCCTGCCAGCAATCTTTCTGGAACTGCGTTCCAACCAGGTCAAGCTCACACGTGAATGCCCGCAATTCGCCGCGAAAGTAGCTCTCAAGCTCCAAAATGCCGGGCCGCAAATGTTCTGGTGATTCAATCCAGGTTTCATCTTTGCCGGTAGGTGGCAGCTTGCCTTTATAGAACTGCACGCAACGCAGGCCTTTTGCGGTGGCGGCCAGCAGCAAGGGCCCTACTACCAAGGAATCAATCCGGGCGAAGTAAACAGTTCTTAATTCCGGCATACGAGAAGTTTAGCAGCGCAAGGCCTGCGAAATAAAAATTCCAGCAGGTGCTCTGACCTTACAACACGGGATGACTCAATCACATCTATTTCAACACTGCTGCTAATACGGCGGCTGTGTTTCATTTTGAAAGCAATTTCAAGCAGTGTTCTGCTGGCTGCGTGCAGTGAACGAGTGGTTTGCACGGATTTCAGGCCAGAGGGTTCCCAGGGTCAAGGTAGTACCGACAGTCGTTTGCGGCCTCGTTACTTCAAGTTTTGGGCTTCCCTCCTTGCTGATTTCTTCACGCCATTTGAGAGCTTCCTCAGAACATTGACAGGTGAAGGAACCATGGATATCCGCGGTATATTGCTGGCCAATTCAGAGCACAATGTAGAGGGAAACCAGGCGCTGGACGCTCCCCTGGCAACTCTGGACGTGGCGGGCAAGAGCACGCTGCAGCGCATGGCTGAGCGGCTACAGCAATACGGGATCTCGCAAGTAAGCGCAGTTGTGGAAGCTGCAGGCCCTTCAGGCATACGTAATTTTGGGCTCCCCTCAGATATAACCTGCATGTCTGCTGCTCCCGACCGTTTCTGGAGAGCCGCTGAGTCCGTGTTCAATGACATGGCCCAGAGCGGCGCGGAGTTGGTGATCCTGATCCGGCTTGGAGCCTATGCTGAAGTGGATTTTGAGAAGCAGATCCAGTTTCACATTGATCGCAAAGAACGCGTTACGCGGATGGCATCGGACGATCAGATGCTGGAAGTCTTCTGCATCAGCGCCTCGCGCAGGAACGATGCTGCTTCGCTTTTCCGTACTCAACTGGCGCACTGCCGCAGCGAGTGTCCCGTTTTACAGCATGATGGCTATGTGAATCCGCTGGCTACCGCGCGCGATTTGCGGCAGTTTGCCATTGATATCCTTACCCGGCAGACGCAAACATGCCCGGCGGGAAAAGAAATTAAGCCTGGAGTATGGACCGCGCCCGGCGCCATGATTGAAAAAGGCGCGCGTGTTCTTGCGCCGGCGTTTGTTGGATCGCTGGCTCGCATCCGCTCTGGCGCGGTGATTACGCGTTGCAGTTCGGTGGAGCGGCACGCGGAAGTTGACTGCGGCACCGTGATTGAAAACTCCACGGTCCTGCCATTTTCTTATGTAGGAGCGGGGCTTGACCTGGCGCATTCGATCGCAGGCATGGGCCGCATTGTTAACTTGCATCGCGATGTGACCGTCAACATCGTTGATCCCAAGCTCGTCGCGTCCATGTCCGTGGCATCGGGAAAAAGATTTGTGACCAGTGCCGCCGAGGCGCTTACGTATTTGCCGAAACTGGCTTTCCAGGGCATCTTCGCCGCCAAGAAAGCAGAGAAAACTGACCTTCACACTACCTTGCGGAAGACGTCGCCCGCGCTGGGTACGGCCGCCGGATTTGAAACTTCCGCCTGTGACACTGACGCATCCCACAAGTTCCCTAACATGGTTGTCGCGAGGAGATATGGACATCAATAGCAGACCTGTCGTTGTAAAAAGAATGCCGGAGCGCCTAAACTCGCGCACAGCGCGAGAGTTTCTTCGCGACGTGCGTCCTTTTCTTGCGGCTGACCGTCCGCAACTGGTTTTCGATCTTTCCCTGGTTGCGCAGATTGACGCTTCCGGTGTGGAGATGCTGTTGAAATGCATGTCTGAGGCGCATAAGCGCGATGGCGACGTGAAGCTTGCTTCGCTCTCTGACCAGGCCGCGGTTGTGCTGGAGCTCACGCGCACTGAGCGACTTTTTGAAATCTATGAAACATCAACCGAGGCGGCCCGCAGCTTCAGCGGATTTCTGCCCAACGCCATGCGGCAACAACTTCTACATAACAAACATTCCCAACCTGTTGCAGCGTAGAGATCCAGCGTGATGCCGCAATCTGAAAGCGTTATCACTCTCAACCCAGCCGAAGCGCCCGTCGCTTCGGCTGCGGTGCGTCCGCAGCGCAGCGACCGCTCCACCATGCTCAATGGCAGCGCAATCATGCTTGTTGCCATGATGCTGGTAAACATTTTCAACTTTGCTTACAACATGGTCATGGCCCGCATGCTGGGCCCAGGCGCGTTCGGCAACATCAATGCGGCCGTTACGCTGCTTCTGCTTGCGTCGTGCATCAGTCTGGCGTTCCAGTTGGTTTGCGCAAAGTTTGTCGCCAGAAATCATGCTGACTCCAGCAAGGCTGCGGTCGTCCACAGCCTGCTTGGCAAAGCATGGATTGCCAGTCTTGCTCTGGGCGGTGTGCTTTTTCTGGCGCAGAAACCCGTTGCAACTTATTTGAACGTGCCCAGTCCGTGGATCATTGGACTTCTCGCGATTGGCATCGCGGCCTATGCGCCGCTGGGCGTCAAGCGTGGCGCGATGCAGGGCGTGTGCGCCTTTCCCCGGCTGGGCACGAACTTTGTTCTTGAAGCCGGTATCCGCTTTTTCCTGGGCGCGGGATTGGTAGTGGCCGGCTATGGAGTTCTGGGGGCGGTCGGAGCCATTTCGGCTTCGGTCATCGCGGCATGTTTTATTCCGCGAATCCCAGCGCAACTGCGTGTAAAAGCCAGCACGGCTGAGCCGCCATCGTATGCAGAGGCTGTGCAGGCGATCGTGTTTTTCGTGGGCCAGGTCATCATCAACAATATTGATATTCTGCTGGTGAAGCATTTCTTCCCGTCGGACCCCGCGGGCGTTTACGCTGCGATTTCACAGATTGGCCGGCTGCTTTATTTCGCTTCGTGGTTCGGTGTGGTCAACGCCATGTTCCCCGTGGCCGCTGCTGCCAGCCCGGAGCACAAAAAGGCCCACGGCATTGGACTGCCTTTGCTGCTGGTGCTGGGCCTTTCATTGATATTCATTGCCGCCGCCGCGCTCTTTCCACACTTGATCATGGGTGTGATTTTCGGTTCGCGCTTTATTGAAATCGGCTGGCTGCTGGCGCTTTATGCGGCTGCCACCGCGCTGTATTCGCTCAGCGTTGTGTTCATCGCTTATGAAATGTCACGCCGGATTGCCAACACCGGCTGGCTGCAACTGATCTTCAGTGGCGCGCTGGTGCTGGGCATCGGACTATTCCACGGATCGCTGCATGAAGTCATCATGGTACGGATTGTCTTGATGGCAGCGATGCTGGCGATGGTCGCGGTTCCATTTTTGCGCCGACATAACAAGCCGGAGCTGGTTGAGGCCGTATGAGAAAGCTGCGTCGTCTAACTGAAGCCGAGATCATCGCGGAGTTCCTTCGCGGCGAGTTTTTCCATAAGGAATATGACGCGGACCGCGATCGCTTTACGTCGCTGGTCGAACACCCGAACCTTACCGACGCCCAGGAGAACGAGATCCGCCGCATCCTGCTCTTTCGCCGACGTGACACCATGTGGTGGGAGCTTCCTGAAGATCGGCAGTGGTGGGAGATTGAGTTTGAGCCGGAGGACGTGGAGCAGGTCAGCGTTTTCCCGCGAGCGCACTGGAGAAAGATCGCGCGCGGCAACTTCAGGGCCCTGGACGTGGCAGCGCGCATCCGGCAGCTCAATGAGGCGGAGCCGAACGAGTTCGTCAAAAAGATTTCAGATATCTGTGCCAATCTCCCCTCCGATCTGCCGCAGGGGATGGTCATCTTCCTGGGCATTGACGAGGAGCGCCCGGTCACGCTGCTGGAAGGCAACCATCGCTTTATAGCCGCTTTGCTGGCCGGCGGCCCGCGGCACCTTAGAAATGCCAGAATGGTGGCCGTTTTCTCTCCCCATATGGAAAAGTGCTGCTGGTATAAAACCAACCTCAAGACACTAGCCCGCTGCCTCAAAAACCGCATCCAACATCGTTGGGACAGAGACACTGATTTGGCCCGGCTTCTGGCGGCAACTGCCGGAACAGAGAACCTGGGCGCGTTTGCCGGAAACACTCGTCCCCTGAAGTTCAAATGATGACGTTCGAATGATGACGGCCAAATAGTGGCGTCCAAGGAATGACGCCAACAGTAAGTTCGGAAACCAAAGTTCCCCGAGGTTTTTTATGACAGTGCAACACCGAATCACGAGAATCCTGAGTACCTTGTTGCTTGCCGGCATGTGCTCCGCGCCATTGCTTCGCGCGCAGCAGGCGAACCCTGCCACGCCGCAACAAGCGCCGGAAACCAACCAGCAGCCGCAGCAACCGACGACGCAGCCCGCGCAAGCAATCCCGGCTGCGACAACGGACCAGGCACAGCCTGGCACTACGCAAACGACGGCCGCGCCGGCAACGGCCCCGGCACAGAATACGCAGCCTGTCGCGCCGGCAAACCAGAACCAGCCGCAGCAGCAGCAGCCGGCATCGCCCGGGACAAGCGTGAACCCGTCGCAAGGGCCGCTCACGCCCGTCACCACGTATCCGGACGCTTCAGGGACGCAGCAGGACCAGGCATCGCCCAACGCCGAGCCGCAAACAACCACAGTTCCAGAAGCGCCAAAGCCCAAGCCGCAGACTGAGCCTGTGGGCGCCGCGACTGCTGAAAGCGTTCCAACATCAGGAGGCGCGGCAGCCAAGCCGGCCGGTATCGCCATTGCTCCGGCCAAGCAGCACCAGACCCGCTCACTGCTCTTAAAGGTTGGCGCGGTCCTTGCCGCAGGCGCAGCGCTAGGCACGGTCTATGCGCTGAGCCACAGCACTTCGTCAACGCCTCCGGGCACTGGCCTTGCGGGCGTTACGGGAAGATAGTTTGTAACGGGGCTTTTATTTCAGCCGAATCGTTC
This sequence comes from Acidobacteriaceae bacterium, assembly GCA_027307045.1. GTDB lineage: Bacteria > Acidobacteriota > Terriglobia > Terriglobales > Acidobacteriaceae > Angelobacter. Next base: position 1,398 of record DAHUXR010000079.1, on the reverse strand, counting down.
TAGCGTTGTAACGATCGGGGTCAAAGCAGCACAACTGATATGGACGGGCCGAATCCAATGACTCATAGCGCTTCCAGTACTTTCAGCACCCCCTTGCTTATCTCTTTTTCTGGCGTGGATGGCTCAGGTAAATCCACGCAGATTGAGAGCCTACGCTCAGCGCTGCACGCCGCCGGACTCAAGACCACGCTGCTGGCCTTCTGGGACAACGTGGTCGTCGGCGTGAAATACCGTGAGGGCTTTGTCCATAAGGTCTATAAGAGTGAGCGTGGCATCGGCGCTCCGGGCAAGCCGGTCAACCGCCGGGACAAGAACGTCCGCGGCTGGCACCTCACGCTGGCCCGCCATTTCCTCTATCTTCTCGATGCCATCCACCTGTGCCGCGTGGTGGCCCGCGCCAAAAAGAGCGGCGCGGACATCGTGGTCCTGGACCGCTATATTTATGACGAGCTTTCCAACCTGAACCTGCAAAACCCTCTGAGCAGGACGTTCGTGAAGTTTGTCCACGGCTTTGTGCCCCGGCCTGATATCGCCTACCTGCTCGACGCTGACCCCGTCGCCGCCTATGCGCGCAAGCCTGAGTATCCCGTGGACTTCATGAAGAAGTGCCGGCGCGCCTACTATGAGCTGGCCGGGATATTAAAGACCATGACGGTGATTCCGGCTCTGGATCTGCAGGAAGCCAAATACGCCGTGCTGCGCGCCGCCGAGCGCGAACTGGCTGCCCAGGGCCGCTCGACGAATCTGGTGTCTGGAAGCTTGTCAGCGGCGTAAAAATCTCCATTCGAAGCGAGAGGCTGTGTCGCCCCTCCGGGGCTCGTTTCCATATGCACTCTTTCCCACCGCTTGCGCGGGTGGGCTCAGTAATTCCGCCCCATTCGGGGCTGGAGTTTATCAGTCCTCGGCAACCCCGAATTGCTTAAGTGAGCGGTATTGCGGATAACACTTGATTTACACCGAACAAAAAGTTCGATAAAGGAATTTTTATGGTCGCCAATAAAGAATAAAGATATAATTACAGAAGGAAGAATCATGGCGATAAATATCAAAGATTCGAAAACCGACAGGTTGGCGAGAGAGGTAGCCAAAAGAGCCGGCGAGACTATTACAGCCGCTATAAGGAATGCTCTCCAAGAGCGTCTCCAACGGCTTGTGGGGCGGTCTGCTGCTCCGACAAAACGGGACAGGCTCTACGAGATCCTCAACAGAGTGGATGCTTTGCCGCGGTTAGACAGCCGCACTGATGATGAAATCCTTGGCTACGATGAGCGCGGTATTCCAAATTAATGGTGATCGATACTTCAGCGCTGGCCGCAATCTTTTTAAACGAACCGGAGCGAAATCATTTCCTGGAACAAGTCATTCAGGCCGACAAGCGTTTGATCTCGGCGGCAACCG
>DAHUXR010000078.1 GCA_027307045.1 Acidobacteriaceae bacterium | reverse complement strand
AATTTTTATGTCACGCAATACTCCTATGACACGCTGGGCAATCTGCTCACGGTGACCCAGAAAGGCGACCCGGCGGTCAACACCTCCAGCCAGTGGCGCGTGCGGAATTTTACCTACAATTCGCTGTCCCAGCTCCTCACCGCGACCAATCCCGAATCGGGGACCATCACCTACTCTTACGACGCCGATGGAAACCTGTTGCAGAAGACCTCGCCGCTTGCCAATCAGACAGGTACGGCCACGCAGACCGTCAGCTATTGCTATGACGCGCTGCATCGCGTCACCGGCAAGGGCTACGGCTCGCAAAGCTGTCCGCTGGCGACACCTGTCGTATCTTTCACCTAGGTTCATGTTGACGCGCTAACTGAAGTTGCCGCCGAAAACAGCGAAGCCGCGGCTACCGCAACTACCGCAACAAACTACTTTACTGGCGCGCTGCTTGTGTCGTCCCGGCTAGTCCCAGCGAAGCGTTCTCTATCGGTTTCAAGACCACGGCGCAGCCCGTCGCGGTGCATGAGAGCACTCCACGGCGAATGATTTTCAACGATGAATAGTCCGGAAACGCAACGTTGAATGTCGCATTCAGCAGGGCCTGTTCCGCTTCATGGAAATTGGAATCGCCTTCGACAAAGACGGCGCGTTCGGCTTTGCTCGATCCGCTGAAAACCAGCGCGAACTCAGCTTGACCGCTCTTGATGGTCAGGCCCGGAAGCTTGACGGTACGCATCTGCAGAAGCTCGGCCTGGCCCTTGCCAGGGTCGCCCGCGGGAGCAAGTTTCTTGAGCTCCGCGCGCGAGATCTCAAGTTCACTCCCGCCTGCTGCCGCGGCAAGAAGATAGTAGCCTTTTGCGTGGGCCATATCGCCGGCTTTCTGATAGGTCCGCGCAATCCGGTTGGCCAGCGTTCCTGACTGGCTGAGCAGCCAGGCGGAATCTAAAAACCGCAGTCCTTCCATCCGATCGCCTTTCAGGCATTTCGCCCAGCCCATCCGGGCCCACTCCAATGCCAGGAAATACATGGCTGGCCCCACTTCAGGAGAATTTTCGTCGTACTCGCCGGATTCGAACTGCTCGCCCATTGTGTCCACAATGTTCTTGGCGTCGCTCATTGTTTCATCCGGGTTGATGTCATCGCGCAGCGCGGCCGCAAAGAGATCGCCGTCCGGCGCCGGCGTGGAACTGCCGATCACGGTCTTCATCAGTGCGCGTGATTTTTCCACGCTACCGTTGCCCGCATACAGCTGGGCCAGCGCAAGCTCAATCGCGGGATCGTCGGGCGAAGCCTGGTCTGCGGCTTCCAGTTCCGTTACCGCCTCTTTGTCGCGCTTCAGCTGCACCAGCAGCAGGCCGTGATACTTGCGCGCCACGCGGTCCACTGGAACGTTGGCCAGCTGCTTTGCGTAAGCTTCCAGAGCTTCTTCGTATTGGCCCTGGCGTTGCAGCTCTGCGCCCAGGTCATCGTACGCGCGCTTATGAAAAGGATTGACCGCAACCTGCTTCCGATAGGCGCCCACGGCCTCCGCGTGATTGCTCAGGCCGGCGTAAGCCCGGCCGAGTGAGTCCCATCCGTCATCGCTCTTGGGGTCCTGGTCCACCAGCTGCTTGAACACGTCTGCCGCGGTCTTGAAATCTCTTTGTTGCAGGGCCCTGGCTCCCGCTTTGCGCAGTTCTGCCGGTGTTTCTCCGCCTTGTGCCGTCTTGGCTTTCACGCCGCCCGTGGAGAGCGAGCGGGCGTCAACGCTGATGCTCTGCTCCGAATAATTCAGGGCGACGCTGCGCAGGGACTGCACGTCCGACCGTCGGCTGGCTGGCAGCTTGCTCACTTTAACCAGCAGCGTCCGGTCTGCGTCCAGGGTCCCGTTCGCAAATTTATAGGTAAGCGAGTAATTGGCATAATCGCGTGAAAGCGTTACTTCCGGCGGCAGCTTGAAGGTGTAATTACCCGCAAATTGCAGATGGGCTTTATCGTGGAGCTCCATCGCCGGTCCCAGGTCAAGCTGTTCCGGCGGCTTGGGTTTCCGCAACCGCGGCAAATTCAATGCCGGAAGCGGGAAGAATGTGGCCGCTGTACTGGGAACAGGAACGTAGGTGTCTTCGTGATACTTATAGACCATGCGAAAGGGTTTTGTCGTGTCTTCCAGTTCCATCACCTCCACGTCGGACACTTTCCCGCGCATCCCCTGGCCCAGCGCATAATATTCCGCCAGCCTTTTCCAGTCGGCCTGCGGCGTGCTTCGAAATGCCATGCGCAGATAAACCGCTCCGTCACCTTGCGCAGAAAGCGTCACAGTGGAATCCAGGGCGCCCGATTCTGAAACTTTGCCATCGCTGGAAAATGACACTGAGCTCTTTCCCGGCGCAGTTGCCGGCGTGCGGCGCAACCCTCCGTTCGCGTCGTCGGAAGCCATGACAGCCTGCTTGTCGCGCAACGGGTACAGGAGCAAGGCGAATGGGGCCACCTCAGAAGTCGAGTCCAGCCATACCCAGTCCTTATCGATTCGCGCGATCGTGATCACGTGGTCGAACTGCGCCGGCGAGGGCACTTCTTCATCGAGTTTGCGGCTTGAATCAATCAGGACGGGATAACTCTGGATTCCCGCGGCTCTCAGCAGGGCAGAGAGCAGCGTGTGCTTGTCTTTGCAGTCGCCATAGCTTCCCTGCATGACTTCGGGGGCGGCATGCGGCTGGAAGCGCCCCACACCAAAGGAAAGGCTGACGTAACGAATGTCTTTTGCCACGTAGTCATAGATCTTCTGCGCTTTCTCCAGCGGCATGGTCGTTCCCCGCGTCAGCTCTGCCGCCTTTTTCTGGATGGTCTCATCCACCACCACGCGTTCACCCTGAAGCTTGGCATACCAGTGCGCTACCTGCTGCCAGTCTTTGAACGTCGTAAGCTGAACGTCAGGCGATTCGTCGTCATTTCCGTCCTCTGCTTGTTCGGCATCATCGCGCTCCTTCTCTTTGCGATCGGGAACAATGTTTTCTACAACCCAGCTATAAGTCCGGCGATCTCCCGCTTCGGCGGTCGCATATTTGCGCTTCGGGCTTTTAATCTTGAGATCGCGCGCCTTAGGGACATCGATTTCCAGGCTTGCTCGCGTCACGGCCACCTGCGAAGGAAACCTGTGCTCATACCAGAATTCCCCGGTGGCCAGGGGCGTGACAATATGCGTTGTCGTGCGATATTCCAGCACGTCGCCCGGGCGAAGGCCGGAAACCGTCACATGGCGTTCGCGGTAATCGCTATACATCGGCGCAGACTGCAGAACTTCCGGCGCAAAGTCCTGAGCATTGGAAGCCGATGTCTCCACAACCTGCCCGTCAGGCTTGCGAACGCGAACATAATTCACGTCCAGCTTTTCCGTGGCTGAGCTATAGCCAAAGACGAGTTGGCCATAACGTTCAACTCCCGCCTGGCTTTGGATCTTGATTACTGCAGTGGTCTCGTGCAATCCGGTGCCGTCATTCTCATAACGTACGCGCGAATCTAATTGCTGAATAAGAGCGGCTTCCTGCGCAGTATCGCTGGACGCAGCTTTGGTTTGTCCAGACAGGGCCAGTGGCAGTAAAGCGAGAAAAGTGAGAACACAGATTATCTTAGGCATGTGAGCGCTTTTTAGCACCGCACCGACTAAAAATCAACTTCTATCGCTGGAGAGTGAATACGGCCCGCCCATGACCATGCTTGACTCCGTTAAAAACCAGGATTTTCCGGGGCCGCAGAATAATTGGGGACCGTTTCCGGTCCCCAAAAGGTTTTCGATGAGTAATCGAGCTGGCCAGTGCAGCCGGAAATGGAGTCCCTACTGCACCGGGTTTCCATCCGCATCTATCTTATGGATCTCGCCCAGGTTCAGGTCGCGGATGCCTTGTTCCACCTTGTTCATGTCGCCCACCACCACCCACACCAGATGGCCCGGCAGGATGAACTTCTTCGCAATTTCATTGGCGGACCCCGGCGTTAGCGCCATGGCTTTTTGGGTAAAGGTATTGAAGTAGTCTTCCGGCAGGCCGTATTGCAGTATCTGGCTATAGGCCCCGGCAAGTTGCTGCACGGTTTCAAAACTTCCGGGCAGGCCAAGCGTGGCGTTGCTTTGCGCGTCTTTCAGTTCTTTTTCAGAGATAGGCTTGCCGCCGGCGATGTCCTTGTATTCCTTGACCAACTCAGCCAGTGACTCTTTAGTCTTGTCTGTTTCCACAGGAGAGATGCTCAAATAAGGACGCTGGCCGCGCGCCGCGGGCAGCACAGTGAAGACGCCGTATGACCAGTGCTTGTCTTCACGCAGGTTCATGTTGATGCGCGAGCCGAAGTTGCCGCCAAAAACGTCATTGACTATTTGCAGCGCGACTGCGTCAGGATCGTTGCGCGGCGGGGCCAGTTGCGCGCCAAAGATGATGCTCTGCTTGGAATCAGGCCGGTCAATCAAATAGACAACGTCCTTTTCCGGCTCCGGCACCATGGTGACGTTCTTCTTCGGCACGTCGCCGGGCTTCCAGCCGGCAAAAAGTTTTTCCAGCTTGGGCCTGATGGCGGCTAGAGTGGTATCGCCCACAATCAGCAGGGTCGCGTTGTTGGGCTTGAACCATGTGTCATGCCACTTGGCCAGGTCTTCACGCGTGAGCTTGCTTACGCTGGCTTCAGTGCCGGTGCCGGTTAGAGGCAATGAATAAGGATGGCCTTTGCCGTAAAGAAGCTGCGGTACCACGCGCAACGCCATCGCCTGCGGCTGCACTTTTTCACGCCGGATGAGAGCAATACGGTCCTGTTGCAGTCGCGCAAACTCTTTCTGCGGAAACGCGGGATGCAGAATGAGGTCGGCATAGATATCGAGCGCCTTATCCATGGTGAGCGCCAGCGTGTTCAGGTTCACGAAGGCCGAGTCAAGGTTGGCTCCGGCGCCAAAGTTTGCGCTGAGCGATTCCAGTTCCTCGCCGATCTGGAGCGAGTCGCGCGTGGGCGTGCCCTCTTCCAGCATGCGCTGTGAGAAGCTGGCAGTTCCGGGAGCGCCGGATGGATCGGCGGCATAGCCGCTATCCACCAGCAGTGAGAAGTTTACGACCGGCGCGGTGTGGCGCTCCGCCAGCACAATCTTGAGCCCGTTGGAGAGTGTTGTTTTCTGCATGGGCGGCAGCTTGAGTGACATAGGTTCGCCCGCGGCCGGCGGCTTGGAACGATCTAGTTTGGCGTCAGTCTTTAGGTTGGTGGGATATGGCTGCACTTCAAGAATATAGTCACCATCGCTGAGCCAGTCATTAGCGGCTTTCTTTACCGTAGCGGGCGTAGCCGCCTGGATCCACTTGAGATAGTCTTTGTAGCATTCAGCATTGCCGGTGAAGGTCTGGCAGCGGGCAAGTAGGTCACTCTTGCCGCCAAAGCCGCCAATGCGCTCCACAATGCGGGCATAGTTGCCAAAAATTTGCGTCTTGGCCAGTTGCAGTTCAGCTTCTGTAGGGCCGTTCTTCAGGAAGTTTTTCAGTTCTTCATCGGCGGCTTTCTCAGAGTTGCGGAAGTTTGCCTGCGCTTTTTGCAGGTCCTGATCCGGCTTGGCGGTGATGGTGAAATCAAACTGCCCGCCGATTTCGTTTGTGTCGTCAGAAGCGGTGGCGCTGGTGGCAGTCTGGTCTTTATAGACAAGGCGTTTGTAAAGCCGGGAAGTTTTTCCGCGGCCCAGCACCTGTGCTGCAAGGTCAAGCTGCGCTTCTTCCGGAGAGCCGTATTGCGGAACGTTCCATATGCGGTAAAGCCGCGCTTGCGGAACGCGGTCCTGTACCCATCCGCGATGCGTGCCTGTGCGCTTGGCGACCCACGTTTCCTGCTTGGCTATCGGCGGGCCGGGAGGAATCTCGCCGTAATATTTTTCAACCTTCTGGCGCGCAACTTCAGGAGTGATGTCCCCGGCGATTACCAGAGTTGTGTTGTTGGGCCCGTAGTAAGTCTTGAACCACTCCTGCACGTCAGCCATGGCGGCGTCGTCAAGGTCTTTCATCTCGCCGATAACGGTCCATGAATAAGGATGGCCTGCCGGGTAGGTGTTCTTAGTAACCAACTCTTCGACGATACCGTAAGGCTGGTTTTCACCCTGGCGCTTCTCATTTTGCACCACGCCGCGCTGCAGATCGAGTTTCTTCTGGTCGAGCACCGGCAGCAGATGGCCCATCCGGTCACTTTCGGCAAAGAGCACGTAGTCCAGCATGCTTGTAGGCACGTTCTCAAAATAGTTGGTGCGATCATTATTAGTAGTGCCGTTCAAGTTGGTAGCGCCAATGCTTTCCATGGCATTGAGAAAAGTGGTATTGAAGTTTTCACTGCCGCTGAACATCAGGTGCTCAAACAAGTGAGCAAAGCCGGTCTTTCCCGGCTTCTCATTCTTGGAGCCAACGTGATACCAGGTATTTACCGCCACAATCGGCGCTTTATGGTCCTCGTGCACCAGGAGCGTCAGTCCATTCTTGAGGACAAACTTTGTGTACTTAATATCGGGTATTGGGATTTGCGGTGATTTTGCCGCGGCGCGCGCGGCCGTCTTTGGCACGGGATTCTCCGCTGGCTTGGGCGGAGCGCTCTGGCTGAAAGAAACCGTGCCGACCAGCGCAACTGCCAGGAACAAGCCGGCGATTTTGTGCATCAACTTGCTTCTCAAGGTGCCTCCATGTTGGTCATCAGAGATATGTTGGAGCGGCGGCTATCACGCCGGCGCATGCTGGTTTCCAATCCGACAAAAAAGGGTTTGGCCCCACGGCTGCCGGCAACCAATCTCTCAATAGATATGTGTGAGAGAGAAGCGCGCAATAAATTCAACAGGCTTCACGGGGGTCTGCGCATAATCATAACAGCGTAGACGGCGTATTTTATGCCTCTTGTAGAAGTTTTTAGCCCTTGTCTAGCTTTTTGTAGTTGCTGTCATCTAACGTTGCCTTGGCGGGCGAGTCTAAAGTCAATGTAAGAGTGTTTTTCTGGCGGAAGGAACTGCGGCAACGCGGAGACCGTTTCTGGCGGACAGGTAGTGATTCAAAGTCTGCTGCGTTTAGGTTGGGAGTTTTGACGGTGTGGCATTATCGATATCAGTTTGCGCCGTCCGTAACGGATTCGTATTACAACGCCGAGAGCACCTGCTCCATCGCGACGGCAATCGCGCGCGCCGTGATGTGGCATTCTTCTGCCGTGATAACAAACGGCGGCGCCAGTAGGATGTGGTCGCCGTTCACGCCGTCCACACAGCCTTGTGTTGGATAAGTTAGTACGCCCTCATTCATGGCTGCCTGAAAGATTTTGCCGGCAATGTTCTCTTCGCGCGGAAATGGCGCGCCGGTAGCTTTGTCTTTTACGAACTCAATGGCGGACAGCAGGCCCAGACCGCGAATATCGCCGACAAGAAGATGTTGTTTTAGCGGTTCAAGCGCGGCAAAAAGAGCGTGGCTGGCGTCCGGCACGCGCGCAAAAAGATCCTGCTCTTCCAGAGCATCCAAGACCGCATTCCCTGCAGCCATCGATACGGGATGGTTCTGGTAGGTGAAGCCATGCTGAAACGCGCCGGAACCCTGCGCTGTGGCTTCCACTACACGCGGGCCCACAATCACTCCGCCGAGCGGCGCATATCCGCTGGCTGCGCCCTTGCCAAAGGTGATCATGTCGGGCACAACGTTCCAGTGATCGACCGCGAACGGCTTTCCCGTGCGTCCCATGCCGGTCATTACTTCATCGGCAATCAGCAGCACATCATGGCTGCGGCAGATTTCAGCGATGCGCTGGACGTAGCCATCGGGCGGCGCTGCCGCACCCAGCGTGGCGCCGACGACGGGTTCAAAGATAAACGCGGCAATGGATTTCTCTCGATCATGGCGCAGCATCGTTTCCAACTCTTCAGCACAGGCTAGCGTGCACTCCGGGAAAAGCAATCCCAGCGGACAATGCAGGCAAAAGCATGGATCAATATGTCCCCACTCCGGCAGCAAAGGTTGATAAGGCTCGCGGCGGGTCATATTGCCGCTCATGGCCATCGCGCCAAGCGTGCTTCCGTGATAACTCTGCCGCCGGCTGACCACGCGAAAACGTTCCGGTCGGTTGCGCTCAATAAAATACTGGCGCGCCAGCTTGAGGGCGGTTTCATTGGCTTCAGATCCGCCAGAACAGAAATAAACGCGCCCTCCTTCACGCATGCCTTCCGGCGCCAGTGTAAGAAGGCGCGCCGCAAGTTTTTCTGCCGTGGCGGTATGAAATTGTGCGCTGTGCGCGAAAGCAAGCTGGGAAGCCTGCTCGGCCATCGCCCTTGCGACAGATGCCACGCCGTGCCCGATGTTGACTACCGCAGCCTGTCCCGCTGCGTCCAGATATCTTTTTCCGTCAGCGGCTGTGATCCAGCAGCCTTCTCCGCGCACAGCAATGGGATATTCTTTTTTAAGATTGCGCGGGAAGAGCGCTGCATCATTCGGCACGGCATGGAGGATTTTAACAGAGCGCCGCTGCGGGCTAGTCAACGGGCTCAAAGAGATCGCGGGTGCGATGCTCCATGATTGTATCGAGGCCGCCGATGACATATTGCTTGAAGTACGGAGCGTTGCGATGTGCTTCCAGCGCCGCGGCATCTTTATATTGCTCGTAGAAAAGGAATCTGCGCGGATCTTCCGTGGACTGGTGACCGATGTACAGCAGGCAGCCCGGTTCTTTCCGCGAATGCTCTTGCAAAATCTGGATGTACTCGCGGCACTTTTGTTCGGTTCCGGGCTTCACCAGCATGTCAACCTTTAGAACGATCATTTAGCCTTTGCCCCTTTCTGCGGAGCGGCTTTCGCTGGCGCATGAATGATTTCGGCTTCGAACTCCGGCAGCAGCATCGTCTGGTCGCGCTCAGGGCCGGTGGAGACCATTCCGATTTTTGCTCCGCTCTCGCGTTCAATAAACCGCAGGTATTCCTGGGTTTTCTTCGGCAGATCGTCAAAACTGGCCGCGCCTTCGGTTGATTTCTTCCAGCCCGGCATTTTTTCATAGACGGGTTCCACCTGCTCAAAGCCGGTGGCCAGCGCCGGAATAGAATCGACCTTCTTGCCTTTCACCTTGTAACCAACGCAGACCGGAACCTCGTCGAGCACGTCGAGCACGTCAAGCTTCGTAACGACCCACCAGTTCACGCCATTGATCATCTGCGCGTAGCGGAGAAGCGGCAGGTCGATCCAGCCGCAGCGGCGTGGGCGTCCGGTGACCGCGCCGTATTCATTGCCACGCGCGCGTAGTTGATCGGCGAGAGCGCCTTCCACTTCACTCGGGAAGGGGCCGCCGCCCACGCGGGTGCAATAAGCTTTGGTCACGCCGATCACATTTTGAATCGCGTTTGGCGGTACGCCGGTCCCGGTGGCTGCGCCGCCCGCGGTGCAGCTTGAGGAAGTTACAAACGGATACGTTCCGTGATCGATATCCAGCATGGTGGCCTGCGCGCCTTCAAACATCACGGATCCACCTTCCGCCAATGCATGGTTCAGCAGCACGGCGGTGTCGGCGACGAATGGCGCAATCTGCTTTGCGGCCTCCGCGTATTCGGCGTACATGCTGTCGGCATCGAGCGGATCGGAATTGAAGAGCGCATGGGCGATCATGTTTTTTTCGCGGCAAGCGTTTTCAATCGTCGATTTCAGCAAAGTTGAGTCCAGCAGATCGGCCACGCGCAGCCCGCGGCGGCCCATCTTGTCTTCATACGCTGGGCCGATACCGCGCGATGTAGTGCCGATCTTCACGCGTCCGGGCGCGTTTTCAGCGCCCATTTCAATCATGCGGTGGTAGGGCAGAATCACGTGGGCGCGGTTGGAGACGAAAAGATTGCCGTCCACCTGGACTCCGGCTTCACGCAGCATCTTTACTTCTTTCAGAAAGGCCAACGGATCCAGGACCACGCCGTTCCCGATGACCGAGCGGCAGCCTTTGCGCAGCACGCCGCAGGGAACAAGCTGCAGCACAAATTTCTTGCCCTTGATAATGACGGTGTGCCCGGCGTTATGCCCTCCGGCATAACGCGCCACCACGGAAAAATTGTGCGACAGTACGTCGACAATCTTGCCTTTGCCTTCGTCGCCCCACTGGGCGCCTACGATCACTGCTGTCCTGCCGCGCTTCACTGGAAATGCACACTCCTCGCCCGTAACGATTTTTCACAGACCTAAAAGTAATCCTGGGAAATCTAGACGGGAAGTTTCTGTTACTTATGGATTTTAACAAAGTTGAAAGGTTTTCGGGAGGCAGACTGTGCTGCTAACACGCCGTCAATGAAACATGGAATCGCGCCCGAATTGGGCGCGATTCCAAAGAGGCATTTATTGTGCCTTCGCACAATTCAACATCCACTTGGTCCCGAATTGGTCCGTGAACATGGCAAAACGTTTGGCCCAGGGAGTTTCCTGCGGCGGCTGTATGGTTTTGCCTTTTTCGCTGAGAGCGGAAAATAATTGGTCTGTCTCCTGGACAGTCTCACACTGGAGTGAAACAAAGTAATTGTCGCCCGGGTTAAAGGTCATGCCCGGCATGTTGTCCGAAGCCATCAGGACGCTTACACCCTTGGTGAGCCTGGCATGCGCGATCCGGTCTTTGGCTTCCGCGGGAACATTGCCCGGCATGTCAGAGAACTTTACCAGTTGCAGATCGGCGCCAAGACAATTCTTGTAGAAGGTCATGGCTTCACGGCAGTTTCCGTTAAAAATCAGGTATGCGTTAATTTCCTTCATGTCCTAACTCCATTTTTTTTTATTTTTGATGAGTGACCGGATGAATGTCTTGGCGATCGCCGCACAATGCGGTGGCACTAACTGCGCCATGGAACGAGCGCCCTCAACCTTTCGTCGCGCAAATACAAACCGCCCCAGATGAGCAGGCCGACATAGACAGGGAAGAGCGCATGGCTGAACCATGGATCGCCGACGCGGACATGGCTGGCAACCGCGCCGCCCAGATATCCGGTGAGCAGGATTGCGCCGAGGACGGAAGTACGCGGAATGAGATACACGGCGACGCAGGCCAGCAGAAGGACGCCGATGCCGCCGGCGAACTCTACGGGATATCCCAATTTGCCAAAAGCCTCTACCGCCGGCGCGGGCAATGGCCGGATCAGCTTAAAGCCTGCATCCACCAGCAGGAACAACACGACGAAACCGCTTATGATCCGTCCGGCCCAGAGCATCTTACGGGGAGTGGAAGTCTGTTCCGCTGAAAAACTGGCTTGAATTGCTGTTGCTTGCATATCACTTGTTCTCCTATCAATTGAGACCTGGAAATCTACTGAATCAAATCGTTCTCAGGGCCTCAGCCCGTCCAGATAATCACAAATCGCGTCGCAGGCATGGACCATCAGCTGCGGGTCCTGCGAACTCTTGGCCGTGCCCCATATTCCCATCTGCGACGCCACCACCAACGCCGCTACGTTGCGCGGCGAAATATCTTTTCTGACCTTGCGCGCCTTGATCCCTTGGGCGAATGCCGCCGCATAGCCGGCGCGCCACGTGTCATACAGCTTGTCAATGCGCTGGCGGAAGCCGGGATCAAGCGGCGACATTTCCTGCGCCAGGTTGTTCAGCGGACAGCCCTGCACAAATGAGCCACTGTCAATATCGGTTTTTATGTATTGGCGGAAAGCCTTCTTCAGCGCGGCGATGGGGTCCGGCGCATCGGCCACGGGACTGAGCCAGCGTTGCTGCAGCAGTGGGCCAATCACCTCGTCCACCACGGCGTAGCCCAGATCCTGCTTGCCGGCGAAATGATGAAACAGCGCGCCCTTGGTGGCGCCGGCAGTTTCCACAATGTGGTTCAAGCTGCCACCCTGGAAACCGTGCTTGTAAAACTCGACGAAGGCGGCCATCAGGATCTTTTGGCGGGTGGCTTGGGGCGCGCGGGATGTGGGGGGATTGCTCACGAAAAATAACATACAGACCAGTCGGTATGTTTGTCAAGCCCGTAAATAAAGAAAAAATAGGGCAAAGTGGAAAAACTGGCCTGCGCTGGTGCTCTCCCCTCAGGTTGGGGGTCGGTATTGCATGAATTTGCTTCGCGTATACTTGCAGGTGGGAGAATGAAAGCCATGCTCTCATCGCAACACCGTTCCCGCACCTTCCAGCCTACTCCACGGTTGATCTTTCCTTACCTGTTTGCGATTACCCTGCTGTTGAATGGATGCGGCATGGGCAGCAAAAATCCGCCGCCAATCGCCACGGCAGCCTTTGCTTTTGTAACCAATTCAGGTTCCAGCTCTGTTTCTGCATTGGCCATGGATAGTTCCGGCTCTCTTTCGCTCATTGCCGGTTCTCCGTTTCCGGCGGGCGCCGGCGCAGAGTTCCTCGCATTTGATTCGGCGCACAAGTTTCTCTTTGTGAGCAACCAGAATGCGAACACAGTTTCAGCATTTTCAGTAAATACCGGCACTGGCCAGCTTGCTGCTGTTCCCGGCTCTCCGTTTGCCACCGGCGCACGGCCCACCGGGATTGCCGTTGATCCGGCGGGAAAATTTGTTTTTGTAGCGAACCAGGCGGCGGACAGCATTTCCGTTTTCAGCATCGGTGCAAACGGCTCGCTGTCTGCCGTTGCAGGATCACCGTTCACCGCGGGCAATCCCTATGGACTGGCCGTGAATGCGGCGGGGACAATATTGTTCGCCAGTAATTTTCCCGATTCATCAATCTCCGATCTCAACAGTGTTTCCGCTTTTCAGATCGGAGCCAACGGCACTTTAAATTCCATTGCCGGCTCTCCGTTTCCCACCTCAAGCACCGCAGGCTTTGCTTCTGCAATCGGACTCGCCGCCGACTCGGCGGGAAAATTCCTGTTTGTCGGCGATCACATGGCCCAGTCCATTGTTCCATTCAACATCACTGCCACAGGAGTTCTGACGCCGGTTTCAGCGCTGCCCGCTGCCGCGCCCGCTTGCTCTGTTTCCTGCCACAATAATCCGTTGCGGCTGGCAGTCCATCCCAATGACCAGTTTGTTTATGCAACGAACGTGCAGGCCGGGACCGTGTCCGCGTTCAAAATAACAAACGGCGCGCTCTCTTCGATTGCAGAAGTTCCTGCCGGCCAGCATCCATTTGGCGTGGCGTTTGGTCCCGCAGGACAATTTTTGTTTGCGGTCAACAAACTTGATAACACCATCTCAGCTTATTCCGTGAATTCTTCAACCGGCATGCTTTCTCCACTGAACGGCTCGCCCTTTTCTGGAAACTTAAATGCCCCCACAGACATTGTGGTGATAGCTAAAAATTAAACAGGCAGGGCCGAATTGTTCTGCGTCCCAGTGGCAGAAGTGACAGTTCTGGGATTTATGTTCCGAATCTTTCCGCGGCGCGCGCCCTGGCCTTGGCGGCCTCTTCTTCGCGATTTTTGGGTGGCGCGGTGGTTTCAAGCGAGCGGAGCAGACGGTTGGAGATAGCGGCGATTTCGTCAATCGCTGTCTGGAACGCCGCCTCATTGGCCTTGGAGGGCTTGTTGAAGCCGGTGATCTTTCTCACGAACTGGAGCGAAGCTGCCTGCACTTCTTCCTTTGTTACAGGCGGATCAAAGTTGAACAGCGTTTTTATGTTTCTGCACATCTCTCAATCCTCAGGGATTTGGTTTGCAGCCGAACTGGCGAGCGTAACGCAGACATTATCCAGCGCATACATATTTAGATTCACTCCGCTTGCCTGTCGCTCACGATTTTGATGCCCTAGGACGCGCGGGCTACGCTGCCGGCCGCGCCCAGGCGAAATTTCTTGACGGCCAGAGTTCCCGCCACAATAAACAGCACCAGCAGGATTCCCTGGGCAATCGCAAAGGGAGGCTCATTGCCTTTGGGCGCCAGCGCGTGGAGGGCAGGCACTTTCTGGAAGCTCTGCGCGATGAGCACGAAGCAATTGAAGTAAAGAGCGATCACGGCGGTCACCACGTAAATGGTGCGCCACTTGCCCGCCATCCGGAACGAGTAGCGCGCCGTGACCGCGATGGCAAGGACCACCAAAGAAAGAACCCCAAGAATGATGCCGGGTGTCACGTGCTCAAACGGGAAGCCGAAGCCGGTCAGGCTGGTCAGGACCGTGGCCGCAAGAAAGAGCGCGGTCATGCCGTCGAGCCGCTTGCCGCCGAACATCCCGAACAAAACGATGAGGCCGGAGCCGATCCCGATCAGGCTGATGATCACATGGATCAACGTGTAGGTTGCCAGAGACATGCCGAAGACCATGGGGAGCCTCCTTCAAAATTTCGATTTGAAATGGTACGACTCCGGACGCCAAATTGCCAGCAGGATCCAGGTTGTGGCGCATGCAGGCTTTGCGGCCAGCGACGCTAAGCGTTACTCTTATCGGCGATGCTTCCTTTCAAGTTGATTTATAGCGACGACTACTACCTGCCGATTGGCGCGCATGTTTTCCCGGCGGAAAAATACCGGCTGATTCACAAGCGGCTGCTGGAGAGCGGCATTACCGAGCCGGGCGATTTCATCACGCCTAAGCCGGCGCACGATGAAGACATCCTGCTGGTGCATACGCGCGAATACGTGCAGAAGCTGAAAACCGGCACGCTCTCAGCCCAGGAAGAGCTGCAGATGGAGGTACCATATTCGCTGGAACTGGTAAAAGCGTTCTGGCTGGCGGCGGGCGGATCGATCCTGGCGGCGGACATGGCGTTGCGCGACGGAGTCGCCTGCAACATTGGCGGAGGCTTTCATCACGCCATGCCCGACCATGGCGAGGGCTTTTGCGTGATTCACGATGTCGCGGTGGCCATCAAGCGCATGCATCAGGAAGGGAAGATCGATCGCGCGATGACAGTGGATTGTGATGTGCACAACGGCAATGGCACGGCGGTGATTTTTCCGCCGAAGCTCAGGCCCGGGCATCCGCTGCCCAGCGCCAGCGCCAGCAGCCGCGACATTCACACCAGGCATGAAGACCATTTTGCCCATCCCGTGGGCGAGTTGGATGTTTTTACGATCTCGCTGCATCAGGCGCATAACTATCCAGTGGTAAAACCGCCGTCGTCGATTGACATCAACTTGCCCGACGGAACGAACGACGACGAATATCTCGGCTGGCTTGACCAGTCGTTGAGTTCGGCCTTCCGGCATTTTGCGCCGGAGCTGCTTTGCTACATGGCCGGCGCCGACCCATATAAAGAAGATCAGCTTGGCGGCCTGGCAATGACTATCGAAGGCTTGAAGAAGCGCGACGAGTTGGTGATGCGCGTGGCCAAAGAGCACAAAGTCCCGGTGATGGTGACCTATGCCGGCGGCTATGCGCGGCACGTGGAAGATACGGTGACCATCCACTGCAACACGGTGCTGGCGGCGAAGGAGATTTTCTCTTGAAGCTGCAACTGGTACGCCACGCCACGCTGCTGCTTGATTATGCCGGCATGAAGATACTGGTGGACCCCATGCTGAGCGACGCGGCAGCGATGTCGGCCATTCAGAATTCGCCGCAGCCAAGGCCGAATCCGCTGGTGCCGCTGCCGGTTCCCGTGGAACAAGTTTTGGATGGCGTCCAACTTGTGCTGGTGACGCACACGCATCGCGACCACTGGGACGATGCGGCGATCCAGCTTGTGCCCAAAGACCTGCCGTTGCTGTGCCAGCCGGAAGACCTGAAAAAGATGGAGGCGGTGCATTTTGTGAACGCTTCCGCCGTGCATGACATGAAGCACTGGAGCCACATCTGCATTACGCGCACGCCTGCCCAGCATGGATCAGGTGAGATTGCGCGGGCCATGGCGCCTTCCAGTGGCTACGTGCTTACCACAGCGAGCGAGCCGGCGCTCTACATCACGGGCGACACCATCTGGTATGACCAGGTGGCCGAGACCATTAAGCAATACAGTCCGCAGGTGATAGTGGCGAATGCGGGCGCAGCGCAGTTTCTTCATGGCGATCCCATTACCATGACAGCCGGTGATGTGGTCCGTGTTTGCCGCGCAGCACCGCAAGCGCAGGTGGTGGCCGTGCACATGGAAGCGATCAATCATTGTTTGCTGACGCGGGAAGAGCTGGCAAAGCAGGCAGAAGCTGCCGGCGTGAGAGTGATGATTCCTAGTGACGGCGAAGAGGTGTCGCTGAAAATGTAGGAAAAGCTTACGGCGGATGCGCAAGGGCCGCGCCACGGGTTCGGCTCCGGGTTCGGCTTTGGAGCCGGAGAAGGAGCTAGAGACGGAACCATGAATAAAACATTGTGTCGCGCTCTATTAGAGGGACAATCAGTACCACTGTGGTTTGCCATGCCTTTTGAACAAGCAGGACAGCCGAGATCCCGACGGCATTAACGAGAGAAGCCATTTATATGTTTTCCAAGACATACGCCATCCGTCGTCTTTATATCAGTGCAGTATTTCGTTAGCCGCCAACGCGCTGGCGACGATGCTGATCGAGCCGAGATGATCGAAAAGATAAGTAGTGCACCGTTAATAACCTGGGACTTCATGACACGCTCGCCGTTGATCGTAAGTGTAATTCGAGATTGGAAAGAAGATTCCCCGCGGTGTCGTAATTCATACCCGTTGGGCGATTCTGTGCATTGCCGCTCAATTGGAACGTGCCGCCGTGTGCCTTGCCGCCCAGGAAGAAATCTGCAAGTTGCCCCAGGCGTCGATCGTGTTTAAAACGTTTGTCCCCGAAATCGAAACTGGCCGCGCTTCGCGGTTAAAATAGATCGTGCCAAAAAAGAAGAAGCTCAAGAAGTTTACCGCTACCAGCGCAGTGAAGGCCGCCTCGCGGGCCGTGCTGGGGACACCTCCGCCAGTGAAACGCGCGGAAAATAAGAAGCACGCCAAAAAAGATAAGCACAAACCCAGCCTGGGCAAGCTGCTGGCGGACGCTGATCGGGGATAAATCAAGAAGCGGTTTTTGGCTCTTGGCTTTCGGCTTTTGGTAGGTTTTTGCTAGTTTGACCTTTGGCTGTTCCTTTTGCCCCTCGTCCTTTACAGCTTTAGCTTCTGCTTCCTTTGTTGGAATAGTGAATGGATTGTTCCCTCTGGACAACTATCCCAGAACTGTGTGCCGGTCGATGCCACCTATCATTGAATTCTTCAACCCGCTTTCATGCCAGGCGCCAATGGCGCATGCCGTCCCCTGGATGGCTCCGCAGTTATCCGCATAGTTAGAGGCGAGAAATACTGGAGATCGCGGAGAAACTGTGCAGGGTTTTGCAGCTGTGGAGAGGTGAGCGCGGAAAAATATAACGGAATAGGATTTGTTAAAGAATTTAATACGGGTTTAATGAAGTCCTAAGTTGGCGGGCGCACTCTGAGCGTGAATCGACGGGTGGATGCTTTAGTCATCCGCGGGAAGTTCATTCTTCCGGCAGGTGTCGGGCAGCCACAAAAAACAAGGACCCTCAACAAGTGCCGTGGTGCGACGGCGCTGAAGGTCACTGAAGGCAATGTAAGGCAAGAACTGGTTTCCGGCCCCGCAGTCTCACGCTTAATCTATCCAGTTTTTACTTGGCTATGCAGCAGTGTTCGTCAGCCGATCGAAGCATCTTGTTCACCACACGCATTGTCCGGTCAGTGGAGCACACAAGGAGCGCTTCAAATGCTTTCCCAAAGCAAACTTAAAAAACTGGTCGTGCTGATACTTTCTCTCTGCGCGATTACACTACTTAGCGTCACCTATCTCTCTGCCAAAGGCGGCGGCGGTGGCGGCGGTGAAGACAACGGCAATGGTGGCCAAGGCGGTAGGGGTGGAAATAGCGGAGTCCAGGTTAGCGGACAAAAAGGCAAAGGCGGAAATGGCGGAGGCGGTGGCGATATAGGCGGCGGTGGCGGCGGAAATAATGGCGGCGGCACTGGCAGCGGGAAAGGTGGAAATGGCGGCGGTGGAGGAAATGGTGGCGGCGGTAAAGGCGGGAATGGTGGTGGCGGCAATGGCGCCGGCGGTCACGATGGCCGTGGTCTTGCTTCGCTGAAAACCATTACCGTTCCTGGGCCAACGGCGGCTGAGCTTGCCGATCTCATCCAGGACAAGAATGCTGCCATCGCGTTGGGCAAGGCTTTTTTCTGGGAAATGCAATTTGGGAGCGACGGACAGACAGCCTGCGCTACCTGCCATTTCAATGCTGGCGCGGACAGCCGCACCACCAACCAGGCTGATCCTGGCTTGCGTCGTGTTGACGGCAATGGCAATCCTGCCGCTGACTCAACTACTTTCTACCCAGGCTTTGGACCGAACCATGCTCTCAGCCTGAGTGACTTTCCCCTGCACACCTCTACTCGCGACAACAACAACATCGTGGGCTCGCAGGGTGTGTTCCGCAACAACTTTAATGACGTGGTGCTTGGCCAGGCTGCGGAAAACGAAACTGGCGTCGCCGATCCCGTCTGGAGCATCCCTGACGGCAACGGCGGCACGGTCAACGTTCGCCGGTCAACGCCGCGCAACGCGCCTCCTGTAATCAATGCGGTCTTTAACTACCGCAATTTCTGGGATGGCCGCGCGCAACGTACATTCAACGGCGTGAATCCTTTTGGCGCCGGTGATCCTAACGCGAAGCTTATCTCGGTGGATCCCAGCAATCCCAACGCGACTGTCGAAGTCACGCTTCGGCTGTCGAACTCGGCGCTGGCCTCGCAGGCCGTTGGGCCTCCGGGCAGCGACGTAGAAATGTCCGCCACGGGCCGTCCGTTTGTGAAGATGGGCAAGAAGATGCTCATGCTCACTCCACTGGCTCTGCAACAGGTCGCGCCAGACGATAGCGTTCTGGGCAGCCTGAGCGCGGCCCCCGCTAACGGATTAAACACTTCTTATATCTCCATGATCCAGGCAGCCTTCCAGCCTAAGTGGTGGAGCTCTAATGTAGTAGTTGATGCTAACAGCAACATCCTATTCAACGGCACGCCGCAAAATACCGATGAGTACTCACAGATGGAATACAATTTCTCAATGTTCTGGGGAGTAGCTATCCAGATGTATGAGTCAACTCTGGTGTCAGATAGTTCGCGCTTTGACCAGTTCATGGAAGGCAACCGCTCTGCTCTTACTTCACTTGAGCAGCTCGGCCTGAACCGGTTTGAAGGTAAAGGCGGCTGCATCAACTGCCACAATGGCGCTGAATTCAGCGATGCCACGGTTTCCAACGTCCTGCATCATGGCGGCTCCGTGGTTGAGCAATTGCCCGGCGGACGCTGGCATGACATTGGCTTCCACAACATCGGCGTTCGTCCAACCACTGACGACATGGGAATCGCGGCTTCCGATCCTTCTGGATTAGCGTCGCTCTCGGTCGCCCAGCTCGCTTCCATGGGGCAGGTTAGCGGAACTGCAGTCCCAGCGGGCGCGCCGGTTTCAGTAGGCGGAGCAGTTAAGACGCCCAGCCTGCGCAACGTCGAATTGACCGCTCCGTTCTTTTTGAATGGCGGCCAGGCCACGCTAGGCCAGGTGGTTGACTTCTACAGCCGCCGCGGTGATTTCCCGTCCGCGGACATGGATCCCAATCTTGAACGGGCAAGCTTTGGTCCGCTGGATAAAATTGCGGTCGTAGCTTTCCTCAAATCTCTTACCGATGAGCGAGTGCGCAATCAGAGCGCGCCCTTTGATCATCCTTCACTCACCGTCCCGAACGGCGGCACGGTGAACAACGGAGTGTTGACGGAACAGACAATCACTATCCCAGCTACCGGCGCCGCCGGCGGAGCGCCCCTGGCCAAGTTCTGCGATTCATTGGCCGGAGCGTCCTCGGCAGTTTGCCAGTAAAACGGCTTGTAAGATTTGTTGGCTGTTCATTGATTAAGAGGCCGCAAAAAAAAGCGGCCTCTTTTTGTGTTTGAATAGAATTGTGGAGCGCAAGGCGCGCCCTCGCCTGCGATTTTGGCGATGATTTTCTTCCCATCAGCGTTCATCAACGGTAAGGTTTTTGTTTTTCCGATCTCGGCGATGACGCGATGTCGCGCGATTCCGGCGATCTTGCTGTCCCCAATTCAGATCAGTGTCATCAGTGCTAATCAGTGGTAAAGGTTTTTCGCCAGCGCGCTAAGCTCCACTACGTCCAGCGGACAATCCTTCCAATTGTGTTTCCAGCACACAATCACGTCGCACTTGTCCCTCCGGTGCTTGTGCTTCTTGAAGTTCCGGCTCTCAAATTCAAATTCAATCCTCACGCGCTGCCATATCCCGGGCGCCACCTCGCGCATGGCAATGCAATCAGGAAAGCCCGCCTGCAACCGATGCACCACAAACCCTAGTTTCCGCGCCATCATGCCAAACACAAACACCACGCCCAACTCATTCGTTGGCTCGTGCGCCAACTCTGGCCATGGCAACGGCGGCCCATATACCGGACGGTCCCGCAAAATCCCGCCTTTGCGATATCTCTTTTTCCAGCCATGGTCCTTTTCCTGAGTCGCTGGCCTTGCCGCAGCCTTCCCGCCGGCCTCATTCGTGCCCGTGGCAGCGTTGTTTCGGCCTTGCCCGTCCGCGATCATCTCCAGCACATCTCTCCATCGCGCTTGTAATCCATGTTTGCCCGCAAACGCGCAGAACCCCTCCGCTGTTCCTGCCCAACTCCCGTAAAGCCTTTGGAACGGCTTTCCGCTGAACCTGCCGGCCCTTTCATATTCCAATATGCTTGGCAACTTCTTCAGCTTGCGCGCCACCGTCGCCCAGTCGCGCAGCACGGTCTCTTCCGCCGGACTGAATCCCGGCCCAATGCCTTCCAGCCCGGCAGCTTGCAGCGCCTTGCGGAGGCTGCCCAGCCTCTTGTACACATGTTTTGTCGTCACGCCAGACATTGCCCGCAACTCGCGCAGACTTGGGTTACGGTGCAGTTTCCTGGCGCACACACGAATAGCTTTCACGATTTCTTCTTTTGTCATGATTGTTCTCGCAGTCGGTTTTTTAGGGGAATCGTTCTGGACAGTTGCTTTTTGAAAAATTCTTCTGAAATCTGTTCTCTGAAAAGGCCTT
>DAHUXR010000077.1 GCA_027307045.1 Acidobacteriaceae bacterium | reverse complement strand
TGCGGGACTGCACATATAGTAACCGTCGTTGACGTAGTCAACGTAAACCGTGTCAGTGTAGCGCCAGCCGGGCGGCAAAGGCCGGCCAACAACAAACCAATATCCGTCATACTCAAAGCGCGGATGACCCGCGACGACTACCGGGTGGCCAATGCGAAACCAGTGCTCCCGTCCAAAATGCGCCCGGAAGTGGTCTTCTGGAATGCGTCTGTGATGGTGCCCTTCATGTTCTTCATAGCGGACGAAATGCGCGTCGTGTTCGCGATGATGGTCGTGGTGGTCCCAGTCTTCGTGGCGATCTTTGTCGTGCCCGTGTTTTGAATCGTCGTCCCGGTCATGTTTCTCTAGCGCTGTGGCGCTCACGACAAAAACCAGGAATCCGGCCAGCACCACTCGAATCAGCTTCATGAAGTTATATCTCCGTCGATCTGTGAAATTTCTTTCAAGATAGATTATCTTGTGATCTCGCGGCCCTTCCAAGACACGGTAGGGCATGGCCGGAGGAACAACTGTTTGCGGTCATTACTACGGATGGTCGGAGTGCGCTCGTGTTCGGAGTTGGCTGGCGGTAGGATGTCACGCCAATGGATCTTCCTCAGTTGTGTTCATTGCTTTCCACCTTCAGCGTCACGCTGTACTTTCCATTTTCTTCAACGATCAGGCTCTCTCCTCGATTCGCAATCGTCCTGAGAAAATCCGGATCATTGATTTCATCTTCCAGACTTAAGTTTTCCACCGCCAACATGCGGTAACTTCCCGGCGCCACTCCGCGAAACATAAAGCTGCCCTTGGAATCCGTGCTGGTCCGGCGGAACAAGTCGGTCGGGCCGGGATCAGGCACGTCTGGGATCAGCAGGATTGATCCTCGTGTCGGTTCATTCCTTGAGTTGGTGAGCATGCCTTCAATATGTCCGCCAGCCGTGCTCAGGATGAATTCCAGGTCGCCGCGCAGGCCATTTACCACCACATTGTCGGGCGCCAGTTCATGCTGGGAAATTGTCACCGACTTCAGGTAGTAGTCTTCAGGCAGGTTTCGGACGATTGCACGGTATCTGCGGTCCGGCCGTAGCTGGGCCTCGAAGCCGAAATCGGGCGGAGCCGTGGACGCGCGCACGCGCGGCATCAGTCCTTCACCCACAAACTCAATCGACGCTTTCCTTGGCTTCTCCGTGGGGCCCGCTAGCCTTACATGGCCCGTTGCCACAAAATCAGGCAACGCCGTAATTTGCACGTTCTGTGCGCCCTTGTCTCCTACCTCGATTGTCTCCTCGCCGTGGAAAACTCGTTGATTTTCTGTAAAGGTGGCGCGCAGTGTGTAAGTGCCGGGCGCGATTCCGCGGACCTCAAATGATGCTCCCGTGGCAAGCAGCGCTGGAATGCTGCCTCCTTCTACGTAGTTTGTCCAGAAAGCGGCCACGGTTGCGCTGTTTGCCGTCCGCCCCGTGGTTCCGTTGACAACCTGGCCGTGGATGGATACCACCGGGCTGCTGATCAGCAGAAAGTCCGCGGCCATCTCATCGCCTGGGTTCAGCTTCAGGCTTTGCGCCTGTCGAAAATCGGTCGTGTCCGGATAAAACAGCGGCGCATACGTGTACGGAGGATCGGGAACCTCCGGCATGGCAACTTTCAAAGGGTGGCCCTTTTCGTCCGTCATTTTCGCTAACGCATTTACATTCTCAATGATCGAAGTCAGCGTCACCAGTGGTTTGGATTTGTCCTCCACCACCAGGTAATACTTTCCCGGATGAAGGCCGGCGATGCGGTACTCGCCCCGGTCATCGGTAAGCGCTTTTGCGGCAACCCGCAGATACTGCCGGCCAAGCCGCGTCTGCACTGCCAGTACCCGGATCTCCGCATCTTGCACGGGATCGTTGTATTCATCGCGAACTTTGCCGCCTACCAGCGCTGACGGTACAAGGCGCACCGGAATATCTTTGACATGTTCACCGGCAGCGATCTCAAAAATAGGTTGGTATTCGCGCTTGCGGTCATCAGAGAAAAATCCTGCGCGATCGGCCATCAGCCGGTAGATGCCGGGCTCCACGTTACTGAAAAGGAAATGGCCCCTGCCATCCGCCCGCTGTGATTTGCTGCCTGTGCCTTTCAGGTGCAGCAGTGTCACCGTGGCGCGTGGAATCGTCCGGCTGTTCTGGATGTTGATAACACTACCTTCAACGATAGCGGGCGGCGGACCTTCTGGCATGTCCTGGGCCGCAAGCGGCGCTGCCAGCGTCAATGCAAAGAGAATTGTTCTGTGAGCGCGTGTCATGCTTGCTCTTCACTTCCTGCTCAATCATTACGTAGGAAACGGGCCCGAGTTGCAAAACTTCTGTTAATTTCTGCTGTATTGGTTCTTCTTTTTTTCCTTATACCGTTCCAGCGCCAGTTGAATCAGCCTGTCGATCAGCTTCGGGTATTCAAGTCCTGATGCCGCCCACATTTTGGGATACATGCTGATGGAAGTAAAGCCAGGCATGGTATTGATCTCATTTAAGTAGAGCTTGCCGCTTTTCGGGTCCATCAGGAAGTCAACCCGCGCCAGTCCGGAGCAATCCACTGCATGGAACGCCCGGATGGCCATTCCTTGCACCTCCTTCATCTGTTTCTTGCTGATTTTTGCCGGGATCACCGGCTGCGATCCTTCATCTATGTACTTGGCGTTGTAGTCGTAAAATTCCGCTGCCGGTACAATCTCACCCACGGTGGATGCCTGCGGCTCATCATTGCCCAGCACCGCGCATTCCAGTTCACGCGCCTTGTGTTTCTTCCCGCCAACGCCCT
The DNA here is from genome assembly GCA_027307045.1 of Acidobacteriaceae bacterium. Taxonomy (GTDB): domain Bacteria; phylum Acidobacteriota; class Terriglobia; order Terriglobales; family Acidobacteriaceae; genus Angelobacter. The sequence continues at coordinate 19,347 of DAHUXR010000077.1, read as the reverse complement.
GCTCAATCACGATCTTGCGGTCGTATCTGGCCGCAACTTCAATTGCCGGCCCCAGTTCTTTGCGATCATGCGCCTTGGAAATTCCGACGGACGATCCCAAGTTTGCCGGCTTCACAAACACCGGATAATTGAGTTTGCTCTCAACCAGCTTGATGGCCTTCTTTGGATCTTTTTCCCACCGGCTGCGCAGAATCGTGACGTGCTTCACGATCTCCAACCCGGCAAAGGCAAAGAGCTGCTTCATGATGTCTTTGTCCATGCCCGCGGCTGAGCCCAGCACGCCAGCGCCGACGTATGGAATGTCCGCCAGTTCCAGCAGTCCCTGGATGGTTCCATCCTCGCCAAACGTGCCGTGCAGCACGGGAAAGATCACATCCACGTCAATGCCTTTTTGCATGGCGACTGCCGCGCTCTCAAAGGGGACCAGTCCATGTGCCTGCGGTACCGGCGGCACGATCACCGCTTCACCCTTGGCCAGAACTACGGCGCCCGGAGTGGCTTCAGGATCGCCCGCACGAAGATCGGGGGAGCTTTCATGCAAAGCTTCTCCGCGCAGCAACAGTTCGGCATGGCTGTCAGTCAGCCAGCGGCCTTCCTTGGTGATGCCGATAGGCACCACTTCATATTTTTGCTTGTCGATGGCGTTAAGGACTGAAGCCGCGGAAAGCAGAGAAACTTCATGCTCGCCGCTGCGCCCGCCGAAGAGTATTCCCACCCTGAGTTTCTTCATCACAAATACTGTAAAGGAGCACTCAGCGGTCAGCAATCAGGCGTTCTCCGCAGTCCCGAGCTTGTCCACAGTCCCGAAGCGGAGCGAGGGATCGCTATGACATAACTATCTTTACGGAGACGACCATTTCTGATCGAAATTGAAATGCAGGCTTAGCAGGTCTTGAAACACAGTTCTTATCTGCAGGGATCTCTCGCTGCGCTCGAGATTTCAGATCAGGTTCCTTCTTTTTTGTCTTCGCAGCTCTTGCTGGCCGACCGTACAAACTCCGCCAGCTTTCCCTGCTTTTGCTTCTCCAGCAACGAGTCCAATGATTTTGATTTGGCATCCGGATCGCTCTTTACGATGGCGCTGTAAGACTTGAGCGCGCTCTCAACCCCGGCAATAAACTGGGAATCGGTATCGCCGGCTTTGTCCGGGTGTTCAATAATGTAAGCCGCGCTGCCAAAAGTCGCCTGATAAGAAAGCTGCGGCGTGTACTTATTTTGCTCCGTCACAAAGTCCATGCCGAACAGGATTGGCGCGCAGATATTCACGTTGATGTCCGGGATGTCCTCAAGCCATTTCTTGGCCCAGGTTTTTTCCGCGTAAAGAGATTTATCCAGCGGGGTCTGTTCCAGCTTGCGCGTCAGCGCCAGGAACCGCTGGCGTTCCGCCGGCGTGGAAGGCGGATGCTTGGGTTCGTCTTTGGGTGCATCCTGGGCGAAGGTCAAAACAGCCAGAAACAATATGAGCGAAACCAGCCCCGCTTTACGCATTCTTCCTCCAACAACCTGGGAAATGATGATAGATGATTATAAGAGGTCGTGGTGCCAGTAGAGAAACCCTTGAAACGCGGAGGAATTGAGGAAACGGAGAGATTTGGGGAGATCGTGGGGCAAGGTCATCGTCATTCGGAAACGCTGGACTCAATTACCAAATTCTTTTGCCTCCGCTTCCTCCTTTCGTCCGTGTTTCAAAGGTTTTTACAGATCAAAGTATCTTCTTCCCAAAGGCCGAAAGCGCCAGTTCCACGGCCAGATCGGCAGTGCGGTTATGTTCGTCAATCACCGGATTGACCTCAACGATCTCAAAGCTGGTCATGCGGCCATGATCGGAAATAATTTCCATCGCGAGATGGGCTTCGCGATAACTGGCTCCGCCGCGCACCGGCGTTCCCACACCGGGAGCGTCCTCTGGATCAATCCAGTCCATGTCGAGCGAAACGTGGTAGCCGGCGGTGTTGCGTCCGGCGATGCGCAGAGCTTCTTCAATCACCGTGCGCATGCCGCGCTCGTCGATATCGCGCATGGTATAGACCTCTATTCCGGTCTCCTTGATGTTTTCTTTTTCCCGCGCATCCACGTCGCGCACGCCTACCAGCACGCAGTTTTCCGGATGCACTTTGGGAGAGAAGCCATAGATATCAGCTAGATCCGACGGGCCCAGCCCCATGATGGCCGCCAAAGGCATGCCGTGCACGTTGCCGCTGGGAGAAGTGTCAGGCGTGTTGATATCGGCATGAGCGTCAATCCAGATCAAACCGATTTTCTGTTCCTGCACGCGCCGCTGCTGGCGGAAAAATTCGGCCACTCCGGCCACAGTACCTGCGGCAACCGAATGATCGCCGCCCAGCACCAACGGAAATTTTCCCGCTTCCAGGGTTTTAAATACCTGCTCTGCATGCTTGGTGCAGGTGGCCGTAATTTCCTTCAGATACTTCGCGTGCGGATCGCCCGACTTCTTCTGTTCGGCAATCGCCACCGCGATATTGCCGCCATCTTCCACTATGTGGCCCAGTTGCTCCAGCCGTGCTTCAAGTCCGGCGACACGCACCGCGGACGGGCCCATATCCACGCCACGGCGTGAAGCGCCAAGGTCCAGCGGCACGCCCAAAATCCTTATCTTCTTGGGCACAATGTTGTCCGCCACCACAGGCGGATTGGCCGGTTCGGTCTTGGTCGCCACTGGAGCTGTTGTTGATGGTTCCGGCGTCATAAGTTTTCCAGTCTTCAGATCTTCAACGCGGCGCTTAGGGCCACTCTTTCATTCGCGCATTCGCGAAATTCGCGGCTACGCTTTTTTCATCTGCGCTCATCAGCGGAAATCTTCGGCAATGTCCTTTTTGCTGAGCGCTGAATGCCGACTGCTGACTGCTCCTTCTATGGATAAATGCGGGTCAATGTTCGGGCAAACGGAATTGTTTCGCGCACGTGCTCCAGCCCGCACACCCACGCCACGGCGCGCTCAATGCCCATGCCGAACCCGGAATGCGGCACGCCGCCAAACTTGCGCAGGTCCAGATACCACTTGAAGGCCGCTTCCGGCAGATCATGTTCGCGTATTCGCTTCAGCAGGAGTTCGTAGTCGCCAATGCGCTGCGACCCGCCGATAATCTCGCCATAACCTTCCGGCGCCAGCACGTCCACGCAAAGCGCCAGGTCCGGACGTTGCGGATCAGGCTCCATATAAAAAGCTTTCACCTTGGCTGGATACCGATGCACCATTACCGGCTTGTCAAATTGTGACGAGATATAAGTTTCGTCGGGCGAGCCAAAATCGCCGCCATACTCGAACTTGGCCTCCACCTGGCCTTTAGCATGCCCTTCCAGCAACATTTTTACGGCTTCGTCATAAGTGATGCGTGGGAACGGCGGCTTGATGTTGGCCAGTTTGGTTACATCGCGTCCAATCGTTTCCAGATCGGCCTTGCGGTTGGTCACCGCGCTTTGCACCAGATGGCTGATGAATTCTTCCGCCAGCTGCATGATGTCATCGAGCTCGGCATACGCAACTTCCGGCTCGACCATCCAGAATTCAGTCAGGTGTCGGCGGGTCTTGGATTTCTCGGCGCGGAACGTCGGCCCAAAAGAATAAACCTTGCCCAGAGCCATGGCCATGGCTTCAATATAAAGCTGTCCGGACTGCGTGAGAAAAGCCTGTTCGTCAAAGTAGTCGACTTCAAACAGCGTGGATGTTCCTTCACAGGCCGCTGGGGTGAGGATGGGAGGATCAGTGAGCGTGAAGCCGCGTTCATCAAAGAAGTTTCTTGCAGCACGTATGATCTCCGCCCGCACGCGCAGGATGGCCGTCTGCCTTGGTGTGCGCACCCAGAGATGCCGGTTCTCCATCAGGAAATCAATGCCGTGCTCTTTTTTAGCGATGGGAAACGGATCGTCTTCCGGGACGCGCTGCAGGACTTTCACGTCTATAACATCCATTTCATAGCCGCCGGGAGCGCGCTTGTCCGCGCGGATTTTACCGGTCACGATCACGCTTGATTCGTCAGTAAGGCTCTTGAGCGACTCAAACACTTCCGGCGTCACCTGGTTCTTGGGCACAACGCCCTGGATCACGCCGGTACCGTCGCGAAAGATGGGAAAGATCAGCTTGCCGCTCTCACGCTTGTTGTAGAGCCAGCCTCGAATAGTGACGGCATGGCCGTCATGCCGGCCGACTTCTGCAATGGTGGTTATGGGTGCCTGTGTCGTGGTTTCCATTTCTTCCAATCTTACAAATTATTATCAGTCTGTCGGCGTGGGATTTACCGCAAAGGACGCAAAGCTAAACAAAATGAATTGTCTCTTTTCCTTAGCGTCCTTTGCGCCCGTTGCGGTAAAAACGCCTTGGGGCTATTCCGCCGCTACGCCCGCGCTCTCCAGCCTTCCGTAGCACTCCGCCATTTTTCCCGGAACATCCATATCTTCCGCGCCTTCAATTTCCAGCAGCATGGCCGGTTGGCCGGTAGCGGTCCGCAACGATTGCATTGTTTGCTCCCAGTCAATCGTCCCTTCGCCCGGCCACAGATGGGAGTCCTTGTCGCGCTTATTGTCGTGAATATGCGTGGAACGTATGCGGCCTTCCAGCACGCTAAATGCCTGGTGCACGGAACTCATCATGTGCGCGTGCCCCACGTCAAAACAGACGCCCAGGTCTTCATAACGCAGGAGCCGTATCAATTCTTTCAGCTTTTCCGGGGTCGATAGATCATTAGGAATATTTTCCAGCAGTAGGCTCACGCCCAGTGGACGCGCAAAAGCGCGCAGGTGCTCAATGCCGCTCAGCGCATTCTCAAACTTGCGCGGATCGTCATATTCGTTGGTCTTGCCAATATGCTGGATCAGGTAGCGGAACGGCACATACTCCGCCACTTCAATCGCGCGCTTGATCTCGTCCATGGCGTCAATGCGGTTACGCTTGTCCGCATCAACGATGTTCACGGGCTGGCCGCCGGAATGGAAATTGTTGTCCATGTAAATGGGCGCGTGGACGGAATGAAATTCAATCTTTTCTGACTTAAACCAGTTGCCCACTTCCTTCACATGGTCTTTATCGTGATAGTTGAAGTGGCCGCGGGCGGCAAAAATTTCCAATGCCTGCGCTCCGCCGCGCACCATGGCGTCCAGCAGGCCGGGATGAAGCCTCCGCTTGATATACACGTGACTTGACATTGCGCGCAGCATCAGTAGCCTACCGCCTTTCCCCCATTGCGCCCGTCGGGCGCGCCCAGCAGCTCACCAATCTTTGGATCCACGGCAATGCACTCGCCGTCACTCCAATAGCTTTCCGTCTTGATCTTGTGGCCGCGCGCCTGCAACAGCTTGATCGTATCCGGTGAGATTCCGTTTTTCTCCACGTAAATCTGGTCCGGCTGCCACTGGTGATGGAAACGCGGCGCGTTCACTGCCTGTTGAATGTCCAGCCCATAATCGATCACGCCCATCAGAATATTGGCCACGGTGCTGATAATGCGTGGACCGCCGGGAGAGCCAAGCACCATAAACAGCTTACCGTCTTTCAGAACGATCGTCGGCGCCATGGCGCTGAGCGGACGCTTACCCGGCGCAATTGCATTGGCTTCACCCTGGATCAGGCCATAGCCATTTGGCACTCCGGGTTTGGAGGTGAAGTCATCCATTTCGTCATTGAGAACAAATCCGAGTTTGCCCGCAGTCACGGCGGCGCCAAAGCTGTCGTTGAGCGTGGTTGTCACGGCCACGGCGTTTCCCTGCGGGTCAACCACGGAATAGTGCGTCGTGTTGTTCGATTCGCGGCCGGTAAAAGGCGGATGCAGCGACGCCGGACGGTCAAGTTCGCCAAAGCCGGAAGGCCGGTGCACATCTTTGCTGTCCGTGGCGCGCATCATGTCCAGCGACTCGCGCCAAGCGTCGGCATATTTTTTGTCGATCAATTGGGCCACGGGAATCTGGGTGAAATCGGAATCGCCCAGCAACTCCGCGCGATCAAAAAACGCCCGGCGAAAAGCTTCAACCGTTACGTGCATCGAATCGGCAGAGCGATTGCCCATCTTGCCCAGATTGTAGCCTTCCAGAATGTTCAGCGTCTCCACGAGCGTGATGCCGCCGGAACTGGGCGGCGGAGCACTGATGATTTCGTAACCGCGATAGGTGCCCCGGATGGGCCGCCGTTCCTTTACCTCGTACTCAGCCAGATCTTCCGCGGTAATAAGTCCACCGCCGCGCTTGATTTCCGCGGCAAGCTCCCGCGCCATGGCGCCTTTGTAAAACTCATTGGCTTTAGGATTGGCGGCAATCCGCTCCAGCGTTCTGGCCAGTTCAGGCTGGCGGAAAATTTCTCCCGGCTCATAGAACTTGCCGTTGCGCTGGAATATCCGGCGAGCATCGCCCAGGAACACGCGCTCTTCTTCCAGATGCGTTGTGGGGTTTTCTTCATAGCGCAGGGAATGCGCTTCTTGATATGTCAGCCGGACACCTTCACGCGCCAGCTTGATTGCTGGAGTCATTACGGCGCGAAGCGGAAGTTTGCCCCAATGTTGTTCCGCGTAAACCAGTCCAGCCACCGAACCGGGCACGCCAATGGCTTTGTATCCGATGAGACTGGCATTGGGAATCACATTTCCCTGGGCATCAAGATACATGTCACGGGTGGCCGATTTGGGAGCTTTTTCACGGAAGTCGAGAAAGTGCACCTCTCCGTTGGCCTTGCGCAGCAGCATGAACCCGCCGCCACCAATATTTCCTGCCGCGGGATGGACGACAGCGAGCGCAAAACCAGTGGCCACGGCAGCATCCACTGCGTTACCGCCCTGGCGCAAAATGGCCGCACCCACCTGGGAAGCCTGCGGATGAATGCTGACCACCATGGCCTTGTGGGCATGCACCGGCCTTAGCCCTTGGGCATGGCTCAGCTCAGCCGCCGACATGCAGCAGACAACTAGCTTACAAATCAGAAGTTTACGCAGAACTGTCATCTGAATTGCGGACCCCGATGAGTTGTTGCAAGCTGGCCTTGCTTGCTGACAACTCTTGCCGCCAAGAACAGGGCCTGTATGGTCGCACCCCTTGCTTATAGCCCAGCTAATGAGGCTAGCTTACCTATCGCTGGACAGTCAAATCAGCCGAGCGGAACGGACTGGCGCTGTCCCGGCCATTTCAAGACATTCGAGCCTGCCGTGTAAGATAGCCTGACCATGCGCGGGAAGGCTCTGATTTACGCAGTCCTGATGCTTATGTTGTTTGGGGCTTCTCCGGCGCAGAAGGTCCAATTTACCGCTGCTGAAGAGGCCGCGGTACTGGAACGCATGAAGACTATTCCGGAGACCAACGAGGACCGGGCGGCAAAATTGAAAGAACTCTTCATCAATGCCGGCTGCAACGGAAAATCTCTGATGGAGCAAAAGGTGGATGGCGTTGATACGCCCAACATTATCTGCCGGCTTGGCACTGAAAATGAAGCTATGGTGATTGTGGGCGCGCACTATGACCGCAATTCATCCGCGCAGCGCCCGCTGGACAACTGGAGCGGGGCCGCAATTCTTCCGGCGCTCTATGAGAGCCTGCGCCACAGTAAGCGCAGCCACAGTTTTCTATTCGTGGCATTTGCGGACAGCGGCGCGAATCCCATGGGCGCCCAGTATTTTGTAAGCCATCTGGGCCGCGCGCAGCTGGAGCGGACTGAGGCCATGATCAACGTGGATGCGCTTGGCCTTTCACCAACAAAGATCTGGAGCGCGCATTCCGATAAAGATCTGGTCCATTCCCTGATCGTAATGGTCTATGCTTTGAAACTTTCCGCCAGTCAGATAGATATGGCGGAGGCAGGCGCGACGGATTCTGATCCGTTTGCGGCGCGCCACATCCCGCAGATAACAATCCATTCGCTGACCCAGCAAAACGTCGCCACTGGAGCTACCACGCAGTTCCGCCCTACCAATTATTACGACACCTATCGCCTGTTGTGTGGTTACCTGGCTTATCTGGACCAGAAGCTAAAGCCAAGGCAGCACTCCGAATGAACGCCCTGGCGCGGTTCTTTAAATTGGGGCGGTTTTTTAAATTTGACCAGCACAGTACCACTTTTTCACGTGAGATCATCGCCGGCCTGACCACATTTACCACAATGTCATACATAGTGGTTGTGAATCCGGCCATCCTGAGCAATGCCGGCATTCCCCCAGGGCCAAGCTTTGTGGCCACGGTGGTGGCGGCCGTGTTTGGCTGCGCGCTGATGGGGCTTTATGCCAATCGTCCGTTTGCGATAGCGCCCTATATGGGTGAGAACGCGTTCATTGCGTTCACCGTATGCGGGCAGCTGGGCTATAAATGGCAGACCGCGCTAGCCGCGATCTTTATTGCCGGCGTCCTCTTTGTGCTGCTTACCGTATTCCGCCTGCGGCAATGGGTGGTGGAAGCGGTGCCATTGTCCCTGCGATACAGTTTTGCCGTTGGCATCGGCCTGTTCCTGACTTTCATTGGCTTGAACCAGACTGGGATTGTCGCGCTCGGAGTAGCCGGAGCGCCTGTCCGCGCCGGACACCTCACCCGCCCACCGGTGCTGGTTGCGATCAGCGGCTTTCTGTTGCTTTCAATCCTGGTGATCCGCAAAGTGCGCGGCGCAATTCTGCTGGGCATTGTTGCCACGGCAGTGATTGCCTTTGCAGCCAGGATCGTCGCGCCGCCAGCGCACCTGATCAGCCTACCTCCGGGGCTTGGGCCGGTCCTGTGGCAGCTCGATTTCCGCGGCGCGTTTACATGGAGCGCCTTTCCCGTGGTGCTTACCATCTTCATCATGGCGTTTGTGGACACTATGGGAACGTTGATCGGGCTTTCCGCGCGCGCCGGCTTTCTGGATAAAGACGGCAACCTGCCCCAGATTGAGCGTCCCATGCTGGTGGACGCGCTTTCTACCTGCGCGGCTCCCGCCATGGGCACCACAACCGCCGGGGCTTTCGTGGAATCGGCCACCGGAATTGAGGCGGGCGGACGCACAGGATTAACCGCACTGGTGGTCGCAGGCTGCTTTGCATTGACGTTGTTCTTTGCGCCGTTTGTGACTTCGATCCCACCGCAAGCCTACGGCCCCGCGCTGATCATCGTCGGCTTGTTCATGTTGGAACCGATCACACGCATTGACTTCAGAGACTACTCTGAATCGATTCCCGCATTCGCTGTGGTCGCATTGATGTGTTTCACGTTCAATATTGCCGTCGGTATCAGCGCCGGCTTTGTTCTTTACCCATTGTGCAAACTCGTCGCCGGGAAGATCCGACAAGTAAAACCCGGGCTTTATGTGCTTACCGGTCTTTGTCTGTTGTTTTTTATTTTCTATCCATACGGGTGATCGATCTCAAAATGGAGCGGCTGGCCAGCAAGGCGAAGCGGCATTTGATTTAAAGGGAGCAGGATGAACCGTAACGAACTTATTCATAAAACGATTCAGCTGGCGATTGAGAATGTTACGCACGGCGAAGGCGGGCCTTTTGCCGCGATAGTGGTGAAGAACGGGGAGATCATCTCCACCGGCGTGAATCAGGTTACGCCAACGCTTGACCCCACGGCCCATGCTGAAGTTGTGGCCATACGCGCCGCCTGCCGCGCGTTAAACCATTTTGAGCTTACCGGATGCGAGATTTATTGCAGTTGCGAGCCTTGTCCCATGTGCCTGGGAGCAATCTACTGGTCCCGGCCCGCGCATGTCTACTTTGCCGCTACTGCCGCAAACGCAGCGGACGCCGGCTTCGACGATTCATTCATCAAGACGCAGGTCTGCCTGCCTGTCGCGCAGCAGGAATTGCCCATCGAGCAACTTATCGATGCAAAGGCCCTGGCGCCGTTTGAAGCATGGAAGTCCAAGGCGGACAAGATCGCTTACTGACCTGATTTTTCTGGAACTTGCACGAACCTATCGCGCTACCCAGTGATTTGATAATTGCCTTTCTAACGGTGAATGCGGGGCAGTTTAGGCCTATTCAGGCTGGTATCGCTATCGATTTCTGTTGACGAGCGGGAACTTACCTTCGTAAACTGCGTACCCTGCTTGATCGCGCTCCCGTCGCGACGTCCAAGGAGTATGCCGTTGTTCAACCCGGTGCGCCATATAAGACTTTTCCGCCTTCTTTGTAGGCCTACGTTCCGTTCATTCCGGCTGAGACTGGTTGGATGCGGCGCCATTCTTATCCTCTCTGGAATCTGTTTAAGCTCTGGTGCTCAAACTCGCGCGGTGGGGCAGCCAGGAGCGGTGGAGCAGCCAGCAAATGATGCCAGCGCGGCAGGGCAAAATCAGAGCAGCGGAGCGGACCAGAGCCAGGTAAGCACGGTGACTGACCCCGGCCAGACAAGAGGTTTGCTCCACATTGTGCCATTCGGAAGAGTGGCCAGTGGGGTGAAGAACACGTTTGCCCCTGCGGGAGCGCACCTGACTTACTGGGGCGGGCCGGTGATCTCAAATATTAAAGTGGTCGTGGTTTTCTGGGGATCCCACGTGGTTACAACGAACCCCGCGGACGGGACCGCCACCCTCAGCCAGTTCTTCACCGACATCACCAGCAGTCGATATTTTGACCTGCTTACCGAATACACCACGGCAGGAATTGTGGGCAACAATGGCGTGAGCACCAGCAACCAGAGCATCGGTCACGGCAGTTTCGTGAGCACAGTTACGATTACTCCATCTAAATGCCCAGGAGGCAGTGCTACAGCATGCATCCTTTTAGACAGCGATATTCAGACTGAACTTACGAATCAGATCAACGCCGCGGTTCTGCCGGGGCCGCAAACTGATGCGCACGGCTTCGTCAATACTTTTTACGCGGTTTATTTTCCTCCGAATGTCACGATCGAACTTGATGCCACCACCAAAAGCTGCGTTAAAGGCGGTTTCTGCGCATATCACTCGAGTACCGGCAGCACTATCCCTTACGGAGTCATGGCGGACTTTTCAAGCGGCGGCTGTTCCGTGGGTTGCGGATCAGGAACCACCTTGCAAATTGCCACAGCGGTTTCCAGCCATGAAATGTCGGAAGCGATCACCGACGCACAGGTGGGATCCTCTAACGTCTTAGGGCCGCCCCTGGCATGGTACGACCCCGACCCCGCAGGCAGCGCGCTGGGCGAAATCGGCGACATATGCGGTGGCCAAGACGTTACGGTGAGCGCCGGCAGCAATACTTACAAGATCCAACAGGAATTCTCAAATTTGCAGAACGATTGCGTCTCAGCTCCTCCTGCAATGAAGATGCCTGGAAGTGGCGCGGGGCCGGGCGTCCCATTTAGCCTGGCACTCACGGTCCAAAGCAGTACAACCGCAGCCACGCTCAGCAATTACACAGGCTCGGTTCATTTCACCAGCTCCGATCCACTGGCGGTTCTGCCTGCCGATTACACGTTCGTGGCTGGTGATGCCGGTTCGCATACGTTTCAATTTACTCTCAACACACTGGGCAACCAGACTATTTCCGTGGCTGATACCCGCTCAAGCGGATTCACCGGCTCCACAACCGTCAACATAAGCACGGCTATCGATTTGGCGACGAGTGTATCCCCTGGCCAGCTTACGGCATTGCCGGGCGCAAGCGGGCTTACGCTTGCTACATCAGTGCGGAACAACGGAAGCACGCCGACGAGCGGCGCCGTAAGTATCGTTATGTCCCTGGGATCGGGCTTGAATGCAGCTGCCCTGGCGGGAACCGGATGGACCTGCACACTCGGCACCCTGACATGCGTGCGGGCTGACGCTCTGGCTTCCGGCGCGAACTACCCTGACATTACTGTCACCTTTAACGTCGCAGCGAATGCACCTTCTGTCGCATCCATCAGTTCTACGGTTTCAGGCGGAGGCGATGCCGATTTTTCCAACAATACCGCCAATGCCACCGTCAATATCGGCCCAGTCGTTTCCATTACGTCCAGTACAGCAGGCGCAACCGTCACCGCGGGCGGAGTGGCGCACTATGTGGTTGGAATGAATCTGAGCCCGGCGGCCGGAACCGTCAATTTTAGTTGCAGCGGCTTGCCCACCGCCGCTTCCTGCAGCTTTAGTCCCACCTCTTTGACAAGCTCAGGCAACGTGACTATGACCCTATCAACCACGGCGAGAGCGACTGTGGCAAATGGTCCGCAACCGGGTAACCGCAATCTATGGTTGCTGCTGGGGCTGCTTTCTTCAGCGGCCATGGCGGGATTCTGTTTGAGGGCTCGCAAGCAACCTCGCCGCGTGAGAAGGCTTGCTCCTATTTTTGGTACGTGCACGCTTCTGCTTGCGGGTGTTTTGGCCGGCTGCGGTGGTGGCAGCAAGCCTCCCACGGTCACGAATGTAATTGTGGGAACTCCTGCAGGGACTTACGTCGTTACGTTTACGGCGACCTCTGCCAACGGGACAGCCAGCCAGACAATGAATCTTACCGTGAATTAAATCCGAGTTTTTCAATGTAGTGGCAACAAAAACTTGTTGCCACTTTTAACATGACTGCCACTCTTCTCGCACGTACGCTTCAGGAATTTCTCTCTGCTTCACGCAGCGCCGTGGTCCTGGAAGACGGACAGGTGCTCTTTGATCTTGAAACCGCGCAATATTCTCTGTCGTCTGAGAAGGACCGTTGCCTGCTTCATCTGTGGTCGCAAGAGCGCAACACCGTTCGCCACGTGCTTGATGCCGAGTCAAAAGATGGCACGTTGACGTTGACTGTTCGACGTTTCGGACAGACGCGTCCCATCAAGATGGAGATCTGCAGTGACCGCGACCGGCGTCCGCCGACCGCGCAGAAAGCCGCGCGCAACCACTATGCACGTCTTCTAGAACGAGCTTTGCGCCGCCAAATGCCGGGCTGGGTGCTGGATAAAACAAGGCTTTCCACTTCCATGGACTTGGAACGAAGCTTTTCTCCGGTGTATGCGCGCGGTCTGTTGCGCACAGGGCGCAGCGCCTTCGCCGTGATGGGCGTGAACCAGCAAGAGACGCAGGCCTCAATCGACGCGGCGCTTACTTTCGGGCTGCTGTGGCTGGATGCATGCCGCGAACGCGAAGCCGGACGCTCTGTCATAGAAGGCTTGCGGCTTTATGTTCCGCCAAAAACATCAGCGACGCTTCAGATCCGTTTGGCACATCTCAACCATGCCGCGGCAAAGTTTCAGCTGTTTGAATTCGATGAGCGTGACGAATCTTCAACCCAGATCGATCTTGCCGATCACGGCAACATACAGACACGCCTTGTGCGGCTGCCGGACGCTGCGCAGGTGCGCTCACGTTTTGCCGCAACGGTAAACAAGATCATGGCGCTGGCGCCGCAAGCGGAGATCGCAGTGATCTCTGCGACTGAGCTTGCGTTTCGCCTCTACGGATTGGAACTTGCTCGCGTGAGGCTGGCCAATGCCCCCGCAACATTTCAGGTCGAGGAAGAAATAATCTTTGGTCCGCCTGGATACGAAACGCGCCTGAATGATGAGACCGCGCCGGCGTTTGCCGAGTTCATAAGAATCGCGGTAGAAGCTCGCAGCCCGCACGGTGACCGTCGTGATTCGCTTTGGCGCATGTATCCGGAACGTTGGCTGGAGTCTTTGGTCTTCAAGAACGTTTCCGCCGTGGATTCCAGCCTGGATCAAAGCTACGTCTATTCGCAGGTCCCGGCATTTTCCGCGTCCGATCGCGCGATGATTGACGTGCTGACCTGCACTCGCGATGCGCGGCTGGCTGTGCTCGAACTTAAGGCCGATGAAGACATGCACCTGCCGCTCCAGGGGCTGGATTACTGGGCGCGCGTACACTGGCATCATAGCCGCGGCGAGTTTCAGCAACATGGATATTTCTCCGGCCTGCAACTCTCGCCTCGGCCGCCATTGCTGATGCTCGTCGCGCCGTCGCTCAGGGTGCATCCGGCAACGGACACGGTGTTGCGCTATTTTTCACCGGCCATTGAATGGTCGCTGACAGGCGTGGACGAACGCTGGCGGGAAGGGATTAGGATGATTTACCGGAAAAGCTCCGCCGCGCGGAGAATGTCAGTATGAGTGACGGACATTCGGCCAAAACTTATATAGACAAATGCCGACCACAATGACATGGATCTGGCCAAAGGCTATATCGAGGTCATCCAGGCATTCGCGGCGACTTTGGGCAAGGCGGAGCCTGCATCTCTGCCGCCGCTGCCTGCTCCAAAGGTGCCGTGAAAGCAGTGTCTCGAATAGCTATTGCATCGTCGCAGGATGGCAAGTGGAACCTACGCCGGGCGGTACCGGAATTCCCGTTGGCGGCGTGGCCCAGGGCTTGCCCGTAAAGTCAAAAAAGTCGAGCAAGTTGGGCTGAGCAGCGTCTCGATTCGTTAGCGCCGGCAGGCCGAAGCGCTGTTCCACAAAGTGGATTACGGCAGTGTGGTCCATGGCTGTGTGCCCGACGTAATGCCGTCGCGCAAAGGGCGAGACAATGAAGTTGGGCACGCGGAACCCAAGTTGTGCGCCAAAGCCCTGGTTCCCCGCAGCGGCAGCATCAGCCGGATGCGCGCCCGGACTCGACGGCCGCAGATCGCAATGATTGGTATAAACGCCCGCGGTCGTCGGCTGGCAGGGTAGGAACCCATCAGGATTCACGGCGATCGGCGCAATATCACCTTCCAGGCTTGCCAGAGCGGCGCTGGTGTTCTGATTCGTGTGGCCCGGAACCGGCGGCACATGGTCATACGGCCCACCGCCTTCGTCGAAGGTGAAGAACAAGGCTGAATCCGACCAAGACGGGCTCGACATCAGCGAGTTGATGATGTTTGAAATCTGGGCCTGTCCGGAAAGGATGGATTGTCCTGAGCCAGGATGTTCATCGCCGTGGCCGAAGTTGGCTTCAATATAGGCGAATGCCGGGAGCGTATTGTTCTGCACGTCAGTAAAGTACTGGCTCAATGGGGCGATGTGCGTGGCATCGACGGTTAGAACCCCACTCGAGTTTCTGAAAATGTACTTGCCGCTATACGTGAAATACGTGAAGGTGGTGGACGGAGCGCCACTGCTATTGGTGGTGGAATAATAAATTTTCCAGGAAATATTGTGTTGATCCAGCAACTGGAAAATGGTGGTTGCCGTGAGTTGGGGCGCATGATCGTCATTACCCGGATCAAACACATATCCCTGCGTGGTGCCGCCGGACATCGTCGCCAGCCGGTTAGGAATGGTTTTGCTGGCTACGGGTGAGAACCAGCGGTCTGACAACGCGAACTGCGAGGCCATGAAGTAGTAATAATTCAGTTCGGCTGCGCCCGTCGTGCTGGTGTCCTGGTAATAGGCCATGGCGCGCTGGCCCGCGAGATCGGTAAAAGCCCCGCTGCCGCTGCCGGACTTTGCAAAACCCTCCGCAGTGTGGACGAAGCCATCCATCAGAATTGGCCTCGTGGTAGTGAAATCAAAGCGGCTGACATCGCCAAAGCTTTCCAGCCAGGCAGAACTCATGTCGTCCAGGCAGCTGCTGGTGGTATGAAAGAGCGGGAACACCGTACCTTCGTCGTTCTTGTTGAAAATCGTGGAGAGTTTGTCGTCAATGCCGTCCACATCGTATTGGCGCTGATCGTCGCCAATGTTCCAACCCCGGGCCTGCCGGTAAGGATTCAACATTCCAAAATAGCTATCAAAGCTGCGGTTCTCCTGCTGAACAAAAATAACGTGATTGATGGCCGCAATGCCGGGTCCCGGAGTCGGCGTAGGCGTTGCGGTGGGAGTTGGTGTCGGAGTCGGGCTCGGCGTAGGCGTTGGACTAGGCGTGGGGGTGGGAGTTGGCGTCGGCGTCGGAGTTGGAGTTGGTGAAGCGGCGACGGTAATACTCTCTGAAGTCGAAAAGAAGAATCCTGATGAGTCCCAGGCGCGGACCACGATGGCGTGCTTTCCGGTAGCCAGAGAAAGGATGGCGGTGAGCGAGGCATTCGAGCTCTGGGCCTTCTTTACCGAATCGATATACATGATCATCGCCGTGACTGGATGAGAGGTGTCCCGAGCGCCCGCGGAGAATGTAACGGGAGAAGTCACCGTAGCTCCGCTGGCGGGAGAGCAGATCTTAACCGTTTTATCGACTGTGGCAGTGCATACCGCTGATGCCGCGCTCGCCGACGCGAGAAGGAAAGTTGCAGCCAGAAAACCGCGAAGAGAGATCACCCAGGGCCCCGTTTCAGAACAAATGTTAAGAATTGCCGAATCAACTTCCCATTCGCGGGGTGACACGCGGGCTTGCGGATGATGCAGCTCCGCCTGCGCAGACCCCAATTGTTCCTCCAATGTAGGAGAGCACCGGCTTCGCGAGGGTTGTCCCTGAAAAGCCCTTAGGTCAGGCCTAAGTTGGTGAATGGCTCTAATTTAGGCCTCGATCTGTGCTTCAAGCGTCTGGCTCAGTTCTTCCCACTCGTTCATGGCGCGTTCCAGGTCGGCTTTTGCGCGATTCAGAAAGTCTGTCTGCCGCTGTGTTTCTTCCACGCTCACAAAGTTTTGCAACTCGGTTTCCGCCGTGGCAATGGCCGCCTCATGCCGTGCGATTTCTTCCTCCACTTCCTGCACGCGCTCTTTCATTTGCTTCAGCTTGATCGGATTCAGTCGCTTCAGCTTCGTTTCCGGCTCGGACTTTTCTGCTTCATGATGATTTGTCTGGACCCCGATATTTGCCGGAATTGCCGCTGCGTTCACAGCAAGGGATGCATCCGCCGCAGCATTGTCCTTTCCTTCTTTGCGCCAGAGGTAATCTTCATAATTGCCAGGAAAGACTTCCACCCGGCCTTCGCCAATTTCAAAGACGCGCGTGGCCAGCTTGTCAATAAAGTAGCGGTCGTGCGAAACGAAGACGACCGTGCCGGTAAACTTTTGCAGTGAGTCCAGCAGCACGTCCTTGGCGCGAAGGTCGAGATGGTTTGTGGGCTCGTCGAGCAATAAGAAGTTCGATGGATGCAGCAGCATGCGGGCCAGCGCATAACGATTGCGCTCGCCACCGGAAAGCACGCCGATGGTCTTGAAAACGTCATCTTCAGAAAACAAGAAGCAGCCAAGCAGGCTGCGCAGCTCGGTTTGCGTGGAGCGCGGCGCGGCTTCAAACAGGTCGTCGAGCATCCGCGCATTGGGATCAAGCGCCTTGTATTGGTCCTGCGCAAAGTAATCGACGTCAGCATTGTGGCCCAGCCGCAACTCTCCAGACGTGGCCTGCTCTGAACCTGCGAGCAGTTTAATCAGCGTGGATTTGCCTGCGCCGTTCACTCCAACCAGCGCAATGCGGTCTCCGCGCTCGATCACGAAATTCACGCCGCCAAAAACCTGTTTAGCGCCATAACTCTTGCCCAGGTCTTTGGCCTCGGCAACCATGCGTCCGCTGGGACGAGGTTGCGGAAAAGAAAAATGAATCGCTTTTTCGTCCGGAGGGACTTCAATCTTCTCCATCCGCTCCAGTTCCTTGATCCGGCTCTGCACCTGCTTGGCCTTGGTCGCCTGATAGCGGAAGCGATTGATGAAAGCCTCAAGCTGGTCAATCTTTTCTTTCTGGTTGGCGTAAGCTGCCTCAAGCTGTGCGCGGCGCTCCGCTTTCTGCGCCAGATATTTCTCGTAATTGCCGGAGTAAAAGAAGACCTGCTTGTTCCATATTTCGGCCGTCTTTTTCACCGTTACGTCCAGAAAATAGCGGTCATGCGATATCAGCACATACGCATGCGGATAATTGACCAGATACTGTTCCAGCCAGTTCCGCGTTTCAAGGTCAAGATGGTTCGTCGGTTCGTCCAGCAGAAGCAGGTTGGGTTTTTGCAGCAGCAGCTTGGCCAGAGCGATGCGCATTTGCCAGCCGCCGGAAAATTCTTCCGTCCGCCGCTCCCAATCTTCTTTCTTGAATCCCAGGCCGTTCAGCACCGTGCCCACTTCCGCCTCAATGGTGTAGCCATCGCGCGCCTGCATCTCTGCCTGTATGCGATGGAAGCGTTCGGCAATCTGCTGGTACTCCGCGCTTGCGTGATCGACCTCAGCCATGCGACGCGCCAGGTCTTCCTGCTCGCGTTGCATCTGGTGCACTTGTTCAAAAACCGAAAGGCATTCGGCAAAGACTGTGCGGCCGGAAAGAGAAAGTCCGTCCTGAGGCAGGTAGCCGCTCTGGATGCCGCGCTGCTGCGTAATCGTCCCATAGTCGAGCGACTCAGTCCCGGCAAGGATTTTCAGCAGCGTGGTCTTGCCGGTGCCGTTTGCGCCCACCAGCCCCACGCGATCATGGGGCGTGATCAGCCAGTCCAATTCCTGAAAAAGGACTTTGGGGCCAAAACGCTTGCCGGCTGCGGTGAGCTGGATCATTACTACCTATCTAAACACAGTCAGCAGAAAGTCCACCACAGAGGGCGCAGAAGCATGCGGAATGGCAGGGAAAGTGAGCGTCCACTCAGAGGTTTTTGCCTGGTTTCGCTTCAGGTAAATCTTTTGGCGTAGGCCACCAGCCCTCGTATTTCCTGACTGAATCAGGATCAACACGCCGGCGAACCCAGGAATGTATGAGGTTGGTTCCACCCATGAGTCCCCCGAGAATCGCGTTAGTCCCGTAGAAAGTCTTCCACTCCAGCCTCCCGGATAAGCCATACAAGTCCCACACAACAAATGACACCCAGATTCCCCAGGCAATGACTTTCAGTGCTGGATAAATGGTGGGCAGAATATCTGGACGAGAATGCGATAGTTTTGCTAGCACAGCCCAGATGAGGAAGGGCAAGACCATCGCCACCACCCATCGATACAACCAAGGGTCGCTGAGCACACGATACAGAATTGGATGGCCGACCATGAGCCTCGCTCTCCGGGGACTATAGCACAGGTCAATTCGTTTTCGGCTGCACCGGCTCCAGCTTGGCTTTTACCATCTTGTAAAACGACCACACGTTGTCGCCCTCGCCTTCGGTCAGGCGCCGATGAATTTTCATCGACGGAAAAAGCTTGTTGCCGGCCACGGTCAGCGTCAACGTAGCAAATTGCTTTCCGGGATAAGTGTCGATGCTCCAGTCGCCGCCAAAGCGCCGCCGCACCACCTCGCCGAAATAGCAGCCCCACATCTTGCACATCTCTGTCAGCTCATCGGTGGAAGGGCCTCCGGGCGGCAGGTCAAGAGCAAGCTGGCCCAGGATTCCTTCCAGTTCCATCAGCGAATTCTCGCTGTAATCCAGCCTGGCGTTGAACTCGCGAGCAATCATCACGGCCTTGTCCGCATAGGCCTCTGTCATGCTGACAACTGAATCGTGGGTCTCCATGAGGTTGAGTTTAACTCAGCTCATCGGGGGGCAAGTTCCCCCGGTTTTGTCTTTTCGATTCCGGTGATCGGCCTCTGCGCGCCCACCCCCACCCGGCATTCCCTCGCTTTTGTTGCAAACAAAGGAACTTAGGTGGAATCAACCCTTGGGTCTCCCTTGC
>DAHUXR010000076.1 GCA_027307045.1 Acidobacteriaceae bacterium | reverse complement strand
GCAATCGTCGCCGCCAGCCATGCCGTCCGCGGAGACGACGAAATCACCGTAATCATCTCGCCCGGACAAAAGCTTTCCGCCCGCGTCGCCGGACGCGATCCCAGCACTGATCTGGTCGTTCTGCGTCTGCAACAGCCGATCGATGCTCCTGCCGTCCCGTGGGCACCGACCGCAAACTTGCGCGTCGGCGAACTTGTCCTTGCGCTGGCACGCACCCGGCGCGGCCACGTAGTCGCCAGTTCCGGGATCCTCTCCGGCTTGATCAACGGGCCCATGCGCACCTGGCGCGGCGGTGAAATTGATCAATTCATCCGTCCCGATCTAACTATGTATCCCGGCTTCTCCGGCGGCGCGCTGGTCAATAGCCAGGGAGAGATTCTGGGCATGAATACCGCAGGACTCCATCGCTCGGGTATCACCGTGCCTTCCGCGACGGTACAGCGCGTTTCTGCTGAACTGCTGGAAAAAGGCGGCATCCAGCGCCCTTATCTTGGCCTTGCCATGCAGGCCGCGCCGCTGCCGGAATCTTTACGGACCCGCCTGAATCTAACCGCCAGTGAGGGATTGCTGGTAGTCCACGTTGAGCCGGGCAGCCCCGCGGATAAAGCCGGCATTTTTCTGGGTGATGTTCTGATCACGTTGGCAGGCAAGCCGGCGGATGACATTGATTCGATCCAAAGCATTTTGCGCTCTCACAAACCGGGTGATTCCATTGAAGCAAGCCTGGTTCGCGGCGGCGCAATCACCACCGTCAGTCTGCGCCTGGAAGCCCGCGCAGCATAACGATCACACAACGAGCAAACGGTTCGCATTGGGGAATGAACAAAAGAGACGACATTTCGCTGCGTGTGCTTGTGATCGCAGCCACGTCCGCGCGCCGTACACATCTTGCCGCCGTGATATCGCGCGCGGTGCGTGGAGTGAGCGTCGTTTGCGACTCCCAAATTTCACCGGCAAAATTTGCCGATTCTAAGGCAGACATCCTGGTGGCCGACCTGGACACTCCAGCCTCGGCCTCCGCGATGCTTCCTTTCCTTCAAGATGCTCCCGCCTCCGCCGGTACAATCGCTCTGATCGACGATCCCGATCCAGCATGGGTGCGGTCCGCGCTCAGAGCTTCCGTTCATGCCATCATCTCGCGTGACGCCAATACTGAAGACATGCAAATGGCGCTGCAGGCCGCCGAGGCCGGCTTCATTCTTCTCCATCCCACCTCTGTTCACGGCCTACTGCAAAACAATGCCATCAATGAAATGCGCGCCATAAACGGCGAAGACATGGACCACGAAAACCTGTCTCTCGAAGATATAGTGGAAGGCTTGATTGAAGACCTGACGGCCCGCGAATCAGAGGTCCTGCGCCTGGTCAGCATGGGACTGGGCAACAGAGAAATTGCCGCTCGTCTCGCGATCTCCGAGCACACCGCCAAATTTCACATCAGTTCGATTCTGGGCAAGCTGCATGCAGCCAGTCGGACTGAAGCAGTCAGTCTGGGAATCCGAAAAGGATTGATCCCCATCTAAAGCGTGACATGTCTTCACGGTCAAGTCCCCTTAAAACCTTCTTAACTTGAATAATAAGTTTTTACGTCATTGGTGCGCTGTACCTATGCTCAGCAAGTACTCACTCCAGAACCACCTGCACGGCGTCCAAATTCCTGCTTCTACTCTGGATAAGTCCAGTGCCCTGCTCGTCCCAATGCCTTAGCCCCCATGATGGCTTTACACAGTCTTTTGCGTGATATGCTCGGAATTGCCACTCGTCTGCAAACGCTCAGTTTAGAGCAGGAGTAAACGAGAAAGAATGTATCCCCCGTCTACCACTCGCCTGCGCGTTATCTCGTGGGTCGTCACCCTTCTCCTGCCTGTGGCAGCCTGGAGCGTCGCCCACTATAGCCTTCCGTTCTTCCATCCCGGAGTGGGAGTATTTTTCATTGCCGCCGCGTGCATTTCCGCTGTCATTGGGGGCTTGCCCGCCGCAGTGACAGGCGCTTTGCTGAACACCACCGCTCTGGTCGCATTCTCATATCTTTATCAGCCCGGCACTTCCACAACCAGCAATGAGCTCTGGGCAGCTCTGCTCATCGCCGTCACATTGATCGTTGGGCTGGCGCGCCAGAAGTGGTCGACCGCGGAAATGGTTGCGGGTATGCTCAGCAATGACCTGGCCCGTCTGCGCGATGAGTTGGAATCGCAGCGCAGTGATCTCAAGCGATTTCATGATCTCAGCGTGCGCCTTTCCAGCAACCTGGAATTGCAGCGCTTGTTGAATGACGTTCTCACGTCCATCGCCGCATTGCAAAAAACCGATCTTGGCATGCTGCTGCTTCTGCCTGAGCGCACCAGTAAGACTCTTCAAGTAGCGACTTTTGCCGGCTTCACCGCGGAGCAGATCAAGTCTTTCGGTGATCTGCCGGCCTCGTTTTTTTCTCCTGAGCACCGCGTATTGATTGAAGATATTGACAAGGCCGGAATCTATTTCCCGTTTGTCGATGCGGCCGCGCAAGTCGGCTTCCGCTCGGTTTTCAGCACGCCCATCGTCAACACCCGTGGTGACGCTCTCGGTGTGGTGGTTACGTTCTTCCGCAAGTCATACGTTCCCAGTGACCGCCAGTCACGGCTGGTGGAACTTTACGCCCGTCAGGCCGCCAACGCGCTGGATAACGCCCGCCTGTATCATGAGTCGCTGCAGACTCTTGCCGCGGAACAGCAGCGCACCGCCGTGCTGCGCGCCCTGGCGGAAGCTTCCGTCCAGATCAATTCCGTCTTTGCCCTCGATTCATTGCTCCAGACCATCACTGACCAGGCACGCAACATCATTGGCGCGCGCCAGGCCCTAACCACACTGCTGCCCCGAGGCGAATGGAACCGCAGCATCACCTGCGTATCGGTTGCGGAAGGGCAGGCTGCCCTGGAGTTCGCCAAAGAAAGCTCTGAGATGTTCATGCTGGCCTGCAATCTCAACAAGCCAGTCCGTCTGCATGCCGGAGCACGGGCAAATAGCTGGGGACCGGTGCGTCGCGCCACGGACGCCACGCGCCATGGATGGCTGGCGGCTCCGCTGCTCACGCGCGACGGTCGCAATCTTGGCCTGATCCAGCTTTCGCAAAAATTGACTGGAGAGTTTTCCCCCGACGACGAAGCTATCCTTGTCCAGCTCACACACATGGCCTCGGTGGCCATTGACAACGTGCGGCTCTACCGTGAAGCGCAGGAGCAAATTGCCGAAACCAAGCGCGCGCAGGAAATGCTGGAGCGTGGCAAGGAAAGCATGCAACTGGCGCAGCAGTATGTCGGCATTGGAATCTGGGAGTGGGACCTGCAAACCGGCGAGCTTGCATGGTCAGACGAAATCCGGCGCCTGCACGGAATTGAAGTTGAGAAATTCGACGGACGTTATGAAAGCTGGATGGAAAGCATTGTTCCTGAAGACCGGCAGCAGGTGCACCAGTCCATTACCAATGCGCTGGCCAGCAACAGTGAGTATGAAGTCCAATACCGCGTCTACATGGCCGATAAAGCTTTGCACTGGCTGGAAGCCCGCGGACGCATCATCGTAATGAATGATCTTCCCGTTCGCATGCTTGGCGTGGCCATGGACGTGACATCGCGCAAGGCCGCGGAGCAGACGCTGCGGCAGTCGGAAAAAATCGCCGCTACCGGTCGTCTTGCGGCAAGCATTGCGCATGAGATCAACAACCCGCTGGCATCGGTAATGAACGCGCTGTACATCCTGCGCACCAATTCTAAAATGCCGGAGTCCGCGCTGGTGTACGTTAAGACCGCTGAAGAAGAACTGGCCCGCGTGGTTCACATCACCAAGCAGACGCTTGGCTTCTACCGCGAGATATCTTCCCCGGTAATGAGTTCCGTGCCACAGTTGTTTGAGGAAGTTCTGGCCGCCTACGATGCTCGGATCGAACAGGGCCGGATTACCGTGCACAGGGTTTTCAGTGACGTTGTTCCTCTGGCGGCATTCCCCAGTGAATTGCGCCAGGTATTTTCCAACCTGGTATTGAACGCGATTGAAGCCATTTCAGGGCCGGGGAATATTTATATCCGTGTGCGGCACGCGCATGACCGGCAGGAGCGCGAGGGGATTCGCGTTATCGTGGCGGACGATGGCTGCGGCATCCCGGCGGAAAACATGCCGCAGATCTTTGAGCCATTCTTTACCACGAAAGATTCAAAAGGCACCGGACTGGGCCTGTGGGTAAGCCAGGGCATTGTCCAGAAGCACCAGGGCATCTTGCGCGTTCGCAGCCGTACCGATGAAGGAAGACACGGGACCTGCTGCAGCGTCTTTTTGCCCTTTGCCGCCAATGAGGCCCCTGCAGACGATGACTCTGCGGCGTCCAATGATCAGGCGCAGGACGTGATGACCAAGACCGCCGGCTCCGGCAACGATCGCTCCGCGGCCTAAGCCGTTTTCTGGTCTTGCAGCCTGTGGAACTCGATGACTTTTCCACGTTCTGACGGTAAAAGCGAGCTTGCCGGACGCAACGGAAAACTTGCCGGCACATAAAACTCAATGAGCTTGCCCATAACCACCTCTTATGCAATGGTGGCAGCCGGTGCCTGAAAGCACCCTTAAAACAAAATTAAAAACGTTAAGCTCATGGGGCTTCCTTTTCAGGGGGCAATGGCCCACACTCATCCCGGTGGCCGTTGGTGGCGTTTGTGGATATCTGCGCCTCACCCAAAACAGAGACTAACCTTAGCTGGCCCCGCTGCGGTTGCGGCCATGTGCTGGTCCGTCATGAGTAGTTAAAAATAACGCTTTAATCATGGAATCAAGCGGGTTTGACACCCTTGGCCCGAACAACGGCGATAGGCCAGGAACTAAAGTAACCTCTAGTTTTATTGAATCGAAAGCACTTAAGGCTTATTGCCTAGCTGGGACTTCCTTAGAAAATTTAATAATCGGGAGTTGCTGCCTTTTTGCGGTATTCTAGTGCTCATTCAGCGGTTACTTTTGTGCTATGCCCAGCGTAAGAACACAAAACGCTATCAGAAATGCGGACCCCAGACTCGCCGGCTTCTCGCTGGTTGAGCTCCTGGTGGTTGTGATGGTCATCCTGATCATCGCGGCCATCGCAATTCCGAATCTGGTGCAGGGCAAAATGCGCGCCAATGAAGCTGCTGCCGTCTCCTCAGTCAAGACGATCAATACGGCCCAGCTCATGTACAGCGATGCTTTCCCCGAGGTTGGGTATGCCAGCAGCCTGGCGAATCTTGGCACTCGTGGCAGTTCATGTGAAAAGCCCACCAGCTCAAATGGCTGCCTGATTATGGATGAGGCGCTCACAAGCGGATTAAAGAGCGGCTACATGTTCGAAATCGTGGCTGATGGCAATACGCCGGCAGCCAGTTACACCGTGACTGCCACACCGGAGTCTGGCTTCTCAGGGCGCTGCAGTATCTCTTCGAACGAAGGTGGAGATATCCACATATCTCTCCCCGGCAGCCCCAGCACAGGCGGCGGCAAATCCGTAGGAGTGGCCGGCTCTGGCTGCGAGTAGTCTCGACAGTCTTTTCACCGCGCCCCATTGACTTGCGCTAAACATCCTTATTGAGCTTTTATCTCTACGGAAACACGAGTGTTTTCCCAATCCAGGTTGAGATCTGCCGTACTCTCATTCTTCTTGTCAAACGAGATAGTGAACTGCTCCATGGATTGTGGCAGCGCGGTTTTCTTCATGTCCACGCGGGCCAGTTCCCAGTTGCTAAACGCTTCCGCTGCATGTTTTGATTTCCTTTCCTTTCA
This sequence comes from Acidobacteriaceae bacterium, assembly GCA_027307045.1. Taxonomy (GTDB): domain Bacteria; phylum Acidobacteriota; class Terriglobia; order Terriglobales; family Acidobacteriaceae; genus Angelobacter. The sequence goes on along the minus strand of DAHUXR010000076.1, from coordinate 16,463 downwards.
AGGCGGGTTATGATCGCCGCGGCAGGTGTGGAATTAGCAAGTGCATGCCGGACGTCCGGGCCCGGCATAAGCCGGCCTCTGGCCGGCGTGGTCACCAAAGTACTATCGCCACGTTGACCGCGTGCGTCCTTTTCATAATACGCGGCGTCACATAAAGTTATACCGAACTAATCGTTATATCGAACTGATCGTTTGACCAACTCAGAAAAGAGATTGAAGTGAGGCTTGCCATGAAACAACGTCTGGCGTTTTTCCTGTTCCTTTGCTTGGCCGCATCCAGCATCGCTGGCGTGGCGCAGTCCGCGGCGCCTGCCGGCCCTGTTCACCGCACCACCAAGGCAGTGAACTATCGGCTGCGGGGCGATACCGTCAAAGTCGACTTCCATGGCACTGAACTCATGCAGAACGCCTCTGGTGAAGCCAAGGTCACCGGCAAAAAGAGCAACGTGGAAATTGACGCTAAATTTGACGGTCTGGAAGACCCCACCAAATTCGGTCTGGAATACCTATCGCTGGTGCTGTGGGCCGTCTCGCCGGAAGGCCGCGCCGTGAATCTGGGCGAACTGGTGTTTGACCACAATAGCAGCCGCGTCAAAGCCATCACAGATATGCAGACGTTTGGCATGATCGTTACGGCTGAGCCTTATTTCGCCGTGAACCAGCCCGGCAACATGGTGGTCATGGAAAACATTATGAGCGCAACCACTGCTGGCCGGCAGGAAAACATTGACGCCAAGTATGAGCTGCTGGGTCGCGGCACCTATTCAGCCACCAACACCAAGATTTCGGATGCTATTTTTGGCATCGACCGCAAGACGCCGCGCGTTCTTTTTGAAGCCCGCAATGCCGTAAGAATCGCCAACCTTGCAGCCGCCGATAAATATGCGCCATCGATCCTGACCAGCGCTACCCAGCAACTCCGCAAGGCTGAAGAAGCGTACGTCCAGAAGCGCGATAAAAGCACCATTGAAACGCTGGCGCGTGAAACCGTCAGCACGGCCGAGGAAGCCCGCGTGATGGCCGTAAAGCAGCGCTCGGAAGAAGAAGCACAGGCCAAAGCCGCCGCCGACAAGAAAGCTGCCGAAGACCGCGAAGCCAAAGCCCGTCAGGACGCGCTTGATGAAGCCCAACGCCGCAAGGCTGCTGAAGACGCTCGCAAACAGGCGGAGCAGGCGCGCGCACAGGCCCTGGCTGCCCAGGCCGATGCGGAGCGCATGAAAGCCGAGGCCGAAAAGGCCCGCCAGGAAGCCGAGGCTGCCCGCCAGCAGGCGGACGCCGCTCGCCAGCAGGCAGACACAGCCCGCGCAGCAGCCGAACAGCAAAAGCAGGCGCTGGCCGTGGAAGCGGACAAAGCGCGTAAAGCCGCGGAAGAGTCCGACCGCCTGCGCCAGCAAGCCGAGCAGGAGAAAGCCGACCTGCGCGCGCAACTCTTGCAGCAGCTGAATACGATTCTGGCTACACGGGATACGGCGCGCGGCCTGATCGCCAATATGTCAGACGTTTTATTCAAGACTGGAAGTTTTGAATTGCTTTCCGGCGCGCGCGAGCGCCTGGCCAAGGTCAGCGGTATCGTGATTGCGCATCCGGGCCTGCACCTTGAAGTGGAAGGCCACACGGACGCGGTGGGCAGCGACGATTACAACCAGAAACTATCTGAAAATCGCGCGCAGGCGGTGCGCGATTACCTGGTTCAACAAGGTATTCCGGATAACGCCATCGTATTCCGCGGTCTGGGCAAGACCCAGCCCGTGGCCACCAATGACACAGCGGAAGGACGCCAGCAGAACCGCCGCGTTGAACTCGTTCTTTCCGGTGAAGCTATCGGCATGAAGACAGCCTCCGCAACCACCGTCACGCCGAAATAGCTACATCCTTCAAGCCACGCAAAGGAGGGGAACCTGCAAGGGTTCCCTCTTCTGCTGACCCATACTTTTCACAATCAATTAGCGCGAGTCAATGTGAAACCCGCGAATCATATTTTGCTTCGTGTCCGTTGGTGAAACTCCGGCTCGCCCCTAGTCGATCTCCGCCCATCAGCGGAAATTTGCGGCGATATTCTGTGGAATAATACTGATCTGTGACGACCGTATCCAAATCCGATCTCTACCGCCTTCTTCCCTCAGTGGATGAGCTGCTGAAGAATGCCGATCTGTCGGAATTACTGGCGCGCGAAGGCCAGCCTGCCGTGACCGAGTCCGTTCGTGCCGTGTTGGCATGCATGCGCAATGAGATCAATTCGGGTACGCTCTGCACGCAACAAGCGGTCGAGCTTGCGGTTAAGCACTTGCCGCAAGCCGTCGAACAGCACCTGCGCCGCGCCATGGAGTTCTCGCTGAAGCCGGTCATCAACGCCACGGGAGTCATTCTGCATACAAATCTTGGGCGCGCGCCGCTGGCTGAGTCAGCGATCAGGCGCATCGCTGAAGTTGCGGGTGGCTACTCTAATCTTGAATTTGATATCGCCGCCGGCGAGCGCGGCAGGCGCGACGTCCACGTGGAGCGTCTCTTCTCTCGGCTGCTCAATCAGGATGGCGTGAACGGCATTCGGACCGTCGTCGTCAATAACTGCGCAGCCGCCGTCATGCTGGCCTTGAACACGCTGGCTGAAGGCGGCGAGGTCATCGTCTCGCGCGGCGAATTGGTGGAAATTGGCGGCTCATTCCGAGTGCCGGACGTGATGGCCAAATCCGGCGCTGTGCTGCGCGAAATTGGCACCACCAACCGCACGCGGCTGGCCGACTATGAAAATGCCATTACTGAAAAGACGCGCCTGCTGCTGCGCGTGCATCGCTCCAACTTTGCCATTATCGGCTTTACCGAGCAGCCATCACTGGAAGAGCTGGCCGCGCTCGGCCGCAAGCACAACATCCCTGTAATGGAAGACCTGGGCGGCGGCGCAATGGTTCCCTTGCGCGCGCTCGGCGTGAATGAAAGCGGCGTAATGGATAGCCTCCGCGCCGGCGCCGACCTGATCACCTATAGCGGTGACAAAATGCTTGGCGGTCCGCAAGCCGGCCTGCTCAGCGGACGCGAGGCGCTGATCCAGCGTGTGCGCTCCAACCCGCTCTTCCGCGCCCTGCGCGTGGATAAGCTCACCTACGCCGCGCTTGAAGGCACGCTCATGGAATACATCCGCCAGAACCACGACGCGATTCCCTTTGCCCGCATGATGCGGATCTCCGCGGCGGATATCTGCGTACGCGCGGAAGCCATGCAAAAGCAGCTCAGCGGCGCGGCACACTTGAAGACCACGATCATCTCCGGTGAATCTCTCGTAGGCGGCGGTTCCGCGCCTACATCGTCGCTGCCGACTTTCCTGCTGGCTGTTACCGCTGAATCTCTAAGCGCCGACGAACTCGCCGCGCGCCTCCGCCACAATAATCCGCCGATTGTGGCCCGCGTGGAAGAAGGCCGCGTGCTGATCGACTTGCGCACTGTTCTAAGCTCTGACGAAGACACGCAGATCGTCCGTGCATTTCTGAATATCGCGCCCTAAGCTATTGCAGGGCTGATTGAATAAGTCACTGCGATTGTGTTCACTGCGATTGTGTTCACTAAGATTGTGCCTAAAGGGCTCACACAGGTGAGAGTATTTCTTTGACGAAATGTCTCCTTTTCCTGGAAGTGTCCTCGGGCGAGTCAAGTGTCAGGGCATGAGTTTACTCATGCCGTTTGGGCTTGATATAGATTGGGCTTTAGCCCCTGAAAAGCATCGCTGTCGTTCAGGCAGGACTGCACACCGTAAAAGAGCACGGGCTCTCAAAACAATCCTCGCTTAACAAAATAAATCCGCTGCTTAAGTTTGTGCGTTTCTTAAAAACGCTTCGCTATTTTGTTGCGTCCGCTTTCGCCGCGCGGTTATAAAAGCAAAGACGGGCCACGCCAGTGCTTGAACACCGGGGCGCCCTGGCCACAAATCACCTTCTATCGAAAGGCGACCTATGGCTGCCCCTGATTCTATCAGCGCACCTAAATCCAGCGGTGTACCCAAACCGCAGGTCTACGATCTAATTAACCGTCTCAACGCTGCATTCGCCCGCGTTCATCGCAACATGGAGGCATTGGAGCAGGTCGGCATTTTGACCCGCTCATGATGCAGGTCCTTAACCGCCAGCATGAGCAGCTTCGTGCAGGCGTGAATTACCATCTCCTGGGAGCCATGCGCCGCATTGAAGAACGCGACCGCCAGCGGTTCGCGCAGCCGCCCAATGAAGAAATCCCTAACACCTAACAAGCGACCCGCCGCAAGGCGGGTTAGCTTTGCACAAAAAAGCAAATCTCACCACGGATGAACACGAATGACACCGATTTACAAACTTAAAAAGTGCTCCTAATTCAACTTTCTTGATCCGTGTAAATCAGTGTTATCAATGTTATCCGTGGTAAGGGTTGGGCCTCCCCCAGAGCGTTTACTCGTCTCCCTGTGAACTGTATATTTTCACCATGCCTTCTTATCTCGACTGGGTGCGCGCGTTCTGCCTCTCACTTCCTCACGCCACTGAAGACGTTCAGTGGGAGCACAACCTGCTCTTCCGCATTGCCGGAAAAATGTTCTGCATCGCAAATCTTGAACCCGCCGTGAGTCCGACGCAGATTTGCTTCAAGTGCACGCCGGAAAAGTTTGCGGAACTGGTGGAAGTGGAAGGCATTATTCCCGCGCCTTACATGGCGCGCAATCACTGGGTGGCGATGCTCGACATCAACGCGCTGCGTCAGCCTGAAATTAAAGAATTGATAGCCGACTCCTATCAGATGATTCTGGAAAAGCTGCCGAAAAAGACGCGGAGTGGACTGAGCGCAGAGCCTTCCACGAAAACAACCAAAGCCAAACCGCAGCGTTCCAAGCCGCCTGCAAAAGCCAAAGCTAAACCGCTGCGGGCTGTGAAACGCCGGAAGTAACCTGTTCCACCGCAAGCCGCGCGGACTTGATGCAGTCCGGCACGCCGATTCCATGAAACGAGTTGCCGATGATATGGAAGCCCGGCATGGCTGCGATGATCTTGTCCATCTCCGCCACTCGCTCCAGATGCCCCGTTTCGTATTGCGCCATGGCGCGGTCCCAGCGAAACGTGCGCGCAAATGTTGGCCCGGCATTGAGGCCCAAAATATCTTTAAGTTCGTCGCGCGCGAACTGCTGCAAGGCTTCGTCGCTGTGGGTAAGCAGGTCAGGCATGCGCGAGCTGGAAAAGAAGCAGCGCAACAGCTTTTTATCGCCCGGCGCGCGATGCGAAAACTTTTTGTGGACGAACGTGCAGGCCATCATCTTGCGGCCTTCTGATCGCGGCACCAGGAACCCATGTCCCGGAGGAAGCTCGGCCTGGTCATAAGCCAGCGCGACAGCCGCCGTGGATGTGTACTCAATCCGCGTCAGCCCTTCTATCAGCCCCGGATGAAATTGCCGCAATAATCCTGCTGCCGCGGGCGCAGGGACAGCCAGCAGTACCTCCTGAAATCTTTCAGAGCTGCCCGCGCTCTCAATCTGCCAGTCATCATTCACCGGGCGCAGGGAAACGTTTTGCTGCCGCATGCGAATTGAAGCCTGCGGCAATGCGGCCACCAGCGCTCCCACCATCTGCTGCATGCCGTTCTTCAATGAGGTAAACAGCGGCTGCGGTTTAGAACCTGCGGGGGCTTTGGACCTGACCTGCGCTTTGGCTCTTAATGTCGCGCGCACCAGGCTGCCGTGCTGGCGCTCCATCTCAGCAAAGCGCGGAAGCACCGCACGAATGCTGAGCCGTTCCGCGTTTCCGCCATAGACGCCTGCAAGCAGCGGCTCGGCTACGCGATCCACCATCTCCTGGCCAAAATGGCGGCGCACAAAATCGCCCACCGATTCATCGCCCGAATCTTTTCGCGCCGCAGAAAACAATTCCGCCGCCATGCGCAATTTGGTAGAGAAAGAAAACAGCGGTGTTGTAGCCATGGGCCATATACGCGTCGGCACCATGAATTCCAGCCCATGCGGAATCTGAACCAGTTGGCCCTTGACCAGAATATAGGTCTTGCGGCTGGCGTCATTCGAACTGATCAGTTGATTGCCCAAGCCCAGTTCCTGGCATAGTCGCGCAGCGTCAGGCTTGATGCTGAGAAACGAGTCAGGCCCGGCTTCAATCACAAAGCCATCGTGGCGCTCGGTCCGGATAACGCCGCCAAGCCGGTCGGATTTTTCAAACAAGGCCCATTGCAGGTCCGCGCCCGCTCGCCGCGCTTTTTCCAGATAAAAAGCCGCGCTCAATCCCGCAATGCCGCCGCCGATGATGGCTATGCGCTTCATGCGAGCGACACAATCCCCGAGGCCAGCGCCATGCGCGTTGACGCAAGCTTGGCCAGCGCCGCCACAAACGTGGGCGAAGTATTCAGCGACTCAGGCCGCCACAGTTTGAGTTGCTGCTCATGGGCAAAATGGCGGAAGTTGATATCAATGTCATAGAGCACTTCAACGTGGTCGCAGACAAACCCGATCGGCGCAATCACCACGCCCTTGTGTCCTTGCCTTTTCTGTTCAAGCATGACCGTTTCCACCGTCGGCCCCAGCCACGGCCCGCCGGTCATCCCCTGGCTCTGAAAAGCAAAGTGCTGCAACACCGGCGTAAGTCCGGTAATCCTGCGCGCTACCAGCTGCGCTGTCTCTTTCGCCTGCTTCTCATAAGGATCGCCAGCGTGAATCGTTCGCATAGGTACGCTGTGCGCGGTAAAAATCACCGGGAGCGCGCTTCCCATTTCCGCGCTGGCTTGCCGCCAGACTGGCTCCAGCCGCTCCGCAAAAGCCTGGATCAACAGCGGATGATCATGCCAGGCTTCCACAAACTGCACGGCCAAGCCGGGCTTGCGCTCGTCAGCCAGCACCCTGCTGTACAGCCCCACGCTCGTGGAAGAATTCTGCGGCGCCAGACAGATTGCCACCACTTTCTCAATGCCGCTCGCGGTAATTTGCTGCACCGCGTCACTGATAAACGGTTTCCAGTTGCGCATGCCCACATAGACGGGAAGGCCCAGGCTGGCTTGCAATGCCTCCGCCTGACGCATGGTAATTTCCGTTAAAGGTGATTTGCCGATGAGCGAATAGCGGTGCGTGACTTCCTGCATGACGGCGTCCGGCACGGGCCGCCCGCCGGTAATATGCTTCATGAATTCCGGAATATCGGCAGGCGAATCGGGGCTGCCGTGGGCAAGCAGCAGGATGGCTGATTTTGAAGCGCTCATTGCGTACAGCTCATGGGGCCGCTCCGGCGGAATAGGCTGCGCTCAATTCTCTAACAAAATCCACCAGGGCGCGAACATTTTCCACTGGCGTTTCCGGCAAAATTCCATGCCCTAGATTAAAGATATGCCCGGGACGCCCGCCGGCCTGGCGCAGAATGGCATCTATCCGCGCGCGCAGCTCTTTCTGTCCGGCAAACAGCAGCACAGGATCAAGATTGCCCTGTACCGCGCCCTTGAAGTTCAAGCTGCTCCACGCTTGATCGAGCGGGAAGCGCCAGTCCACGCCCATTACATCAGCGCCGGTTTCCTTCATTGAAGGAAGAAGCGTTGCCGTATCGGTACCGAAATAAATAATAGGGACGCCCGTTTTCTTGAGCCGCTGCACCAGGTCGGTCGAAAATGGCAGGACGTACTGGCGATAATCCTCCACGCTCAAACAGCCCACCCAGCTATCAAAAATCTGCAGCGCGTCGGCACCGGCGGTAACCTGCTCCGCGGCATACGCGGCCAGCACGTCCACCAGTTTGCGCATCAGCATCCGCCACGCCGCGCTTTCCGTATACATCATCTTTTTTGTGTGGATGTAATTGCGCGAGCCCCCGCCTTCAATCATGTAGCTGGCCAGGGTAAAAGGCGCGCCGCAAAATCCAATGACCGGCAGCTTGCTGCCAAAATGCTTCACCACCCGGCTGACTGATTCGGCCACGTAGCCAAGCTCTGAAGCGCGGTTGGTAACCAGAGCGTCAATATCTTTCGGCGCGCGCAACGGCCGCTCGATCACGGGCCCTTCACCGGCTTCAAAACGGAACGGCATCCCCATCACTTCCAGCGGCAAAAGCAGATCGGCAAAGATGATGGCCGCGTCCACGCCCAGCTTTTCCGCGGCCGTAATGGTCACTTCAGCCGCTATTTCCGGGGTCTTGCATATCTCCAGGATGGAATGTTTTTTGCGCACTGCGCGATATTCAGCCATATAGCGGCCGGCTTGGCGCATCAGCCATGTCGGGGTCACATCGACAGGTTCACAACGGCAGGCGCGGACAAATCTTGAATTGGGAGCGGACATTGTTCTTTTAAATCTACCACGGCTTTCTGTAACCCCGAAGCGCAGCGAAGGGGCCTCTAATCCCGCCGCTTCGTGGGATTAGGGATTTCAGAAACGTGTCTCCGTGGTAGGTTTATTCTGCATGAAAAAGAAAATCCTTTTGGCATGGAGCAGCGGGAAAGACAGCGCATGGGCCTTGCATGTTCTGCGTCAACAAGACCAGTATGAAATCGCCGGTCTCATGACAACCTTGAATGCCGCGTTTGATCGTGTGGCCATGCATAGCACTCGTCGGGCGCTGGTGCAAATGCAGGCTGAAGCCGCCGGACTTCCATTGATCGTCGCGCCCATTCCGTGGCCCTGCTCCAATACTGAATATGAAGCTGCCATGAAGCTTGTTTGCGATCAGGCGCTGGCGCAAGGAATATCCGCGATTGCCTTTGGCGATCTTTTTCTCACCGACGTTCGCACTTATCGTGAGCGGCAGTTGAAAGACACCGGACTGGAACCGCTGTTTCCCATCTGGGGCATTCCCACGCAGCAGTTGGCACAGGAGATGATCAGCGCCGGGCTGCGTGCCAAACTTGTCTGCGTGGACCCCAAGCAAATATCTTCAAGCTTTGTTGGCCGCGACTTTGACCATGCATTGCTCCGCGACCTTCCCGCAGGCGCCGATCCATGCGGTGAAAATGGCGAGTTCCATTCCTTTGCCTATGCGGGGCCAATGTTTAACCGAAAAGTGTCCAGCCGGGTGATCCCGATCATAACCGGTGAAAAAGTTGAGCGCGACGGCTTCTGGTTCTGCGACGTGCTGCCGGCTGTCACCGCGCCATCACAAAATACGGAGTAATTGGGCCGAGCAGCATGGCCCGTCAGCGGTGGCCTCATCAAAAAGGCGCGGCGAGCCTCGTCACTCCCCGCGCTTCATGGCGGCTCCTCCTCGGCGTTCACCGTTGGCGGTACGGTGAATTCGCATCCCTGAGCTTTATTGCGCCAACTCCAGGGCATTTCTTTCAATGACTCAAGGAAGTCGATAAACTCCCTGTTATTGAGCGACCGTAAGAGCCCGTTGTCATGTGCGCGAATAAAACTCCCGCCATCCGGGACGAGGCAATTCATCGCATCGCGAACGCTTTGGTGGGAATGTCCGCAAGAATAAACGCCGTCGTCCTCGGTCCAACAAGCCACGTAAAAGATCATTGGACGCAGGCCTTATCACATGTATACCATGTCATTATATATCGGTGTAGAAAGTTTTTATGGCAAGCCGCAAGATTCTTAATTCGTGGATTCCCGTTCACCTTTCGGCGCACGCCTGCGTGCCATACGCACGGAACGACACCTGTCCCAGGAAAAGCTAGGCAAGATGATCAAGGTCAACCGCAATTTCGTCGGTGAAGTGGAACGGGGAAAACAAAACATCTGTCTCGACAATATCCTTCAGCTTGCCCGCGCTCTCAAAGTAAATCCCCGCGAGCTCTTCGACCTTTACAAGAAATAGTCGCTATGATCGACCGTTTCCAGATCTCTACTCCCAGCCATCCGACCCAATGGGGTCGCCGGCGGGAGGCGTAGCCGGGGCGGTCACATGGACTTCGGCCGGATTTTTCTCAAAGTGGTCGATTTGATTTCGTGCGAAGAAAAATTCGGCTCGAGTTGGCACATCCTTTGGGAGATGCTCCTGTGATGCAAGCCATTTCTTCAACTCGTCAAGCTTGAGCGACGCCACAGCGCGGACCTGACTGGACGCGTGTTCGTCCGCCGCCAATGAAATCAAGTGACTCAGTACAACCGCGTTGACGGTGCGCTGAATAGCGCCGTTGTATCCCAGCGCGGCTGGAGCTTTCCAGGTTGCGGCCATCACCTCATCCAGCAGTTCGTCAAAGCCGGGATTGCTGGCGTCGCGGGCATGGTACTCAAGCATGCGTTGGGCGCGCTCAGGCTGAAACAAAAGCTGGGCGACGATTTCCGCCGCCGCCTCTGCGGGCGCCAGAGAATCAAATGCCGGCGAAGTCCGTCGCGCAAAGTTTTCCTTCGAGCTGGGATACTCCGGAGGCCGGGGAGGAATAATATTCAGCAGCGGTTGAGGAATGGCAAGCGCCTGCGGGGAAAGCGTCTTTAGGATAGCGCGAAGGGCCTGGCGCTGCTGCGCGGCGGGAACGATTTCAGGATCTTTGCGATGGGGCCCGCGAAGATCAAAAGTGTAATTCAATCCGCCAATGGATTTTGCCACGGCCGTGACCTGGTAGCGATGATAAAGGTAGATTGGCACCAGCACATCTTCAAGAGTGGCCATGGGGGTGTGTTCGCGGATCGCATTTTCTGAAAGGTTTTTAAGCGCGGCCTGCCGCACGGCCATCACCTGCTGCAAGCCTTCAAGGTCATTACTTCCGGTGTCCCACAGATGCGCAATCGGGCTGGCTGAACCCAGCGGACGCGCATCCTGATCGGTGAGATAAAGTAAACCGCTCGCAAACGCGTCATCAAGGACTTTATCCAGCGCCTGGGTTTCATTGGTTCCGGCAGGGAAATCACGGTATCCGTAAGTGATGGCTGTCTTGTCCCACGCGCCGATCCCAATGGCATAAGCGTTTGAAACATCCGGCAGGCCATCGGCGCCCAAGGTAACTGTCGGCGGCGGATAATCCATCACAGACGCCCGGTTCACAATGCTGGCGGCATAGTTGTGCATCAAGCCCAGCGTGTGTCCCGTCTCATGCGCCGCGAGCTGGCGAATGCGCGCCAGCGCCATGGCATTAGCCTTGGCCAGGGCCGCAGGATCTTTGCCAAACGGATCTAGAAGTCCCTGCGCAATGAGAAACACCTGTCGAATACGCAGTGCATCAAGGCGCACATGGCCATTGATGATTTCTCCCGTTCGCGGATCGATCACGGCGTTGCCAATGGACCATCCTCGCGTGGAGCGTGGCACCCATTCCACCACGTTATATCGAACGTCCATGGGATCCACGCCTTCAGGCAGCAGCTTGACCTGGAAAGCGTCCTTGTAGCCAGCGGCGGTAAATGCCTGGTTCCACCAGCCAACGCCCTCAACCACGGCAGAGCGGATCGGCTCAGGGATCGCGCGATCGACATAGTAGACGAGTGGCTTCACCGGCTCGCTTACTGCGCCAGAAGGATCTTTTTTTGCCAGCCGGTGCCGCGCGATATAGCGCTTTACGATTGGCTCATCGACTGGCGCGGCAAAATCCATGTAGTGAATGCCAAAATATCCGGAACGCGGATCATAAGCGCGGGTGTGGAATCCCGCAGCGGGCGACTGAATGAAGGAAATATGCTCGCGAACAGTAACGGCATGTGGCTCAGGCGTGACCTGCTTAACGAAATTGCCGGGATCTTCACCCACAAAAGTAAGCGTTGATTCGATGTCCGTGTTCTCAGCAAAGTTTTTTGTGCGCGGCAGGTAGATGGCGGAGCGTGTTGGCTCAACTTTGTATTTGCCCTGCTTGGCATTGGCGATTGCGGCGGCCACTCCGTGAACATCGCTCAAAAAGAATTTGGTGGCATCAACAAGGACAGCATCGCCATCCTCCGCTGCGACCTCAAAACCCCAGAGCACGGATTGCGGAAAAGCAGCCTGCACGGCGGTGCGCTGCTCAGCATCGTCCGTCACAGCGCGGTAGTTTTCATTCTCTGCCACCAGCATTACCTGCTTGCCGCTACGCTCAAAGTGGACGACGTAACTTTCACCCGGCTCGCCTCGGTCCAGGCCAATATCGTTGGAGCCCACGCCGCTGGGGAGGGATTCGTACAAAATGAATGGCGTCTCCCATTTGTCTTTGTCAATGCGCAGCCAGAGCGTCCCTTCGCGCGCGTCCCAATAGTCCGCAAAAAATCCGGGATTGGCCTGCATGCCGGCGGTCTTCTCCGCGATGGTCGGGAGCGGTTTTGGTGCTTCTTTGTGCGCCGTGTTCTGCGCGAATAAGAGAGAAGCAGATATAAATAATGCGACCAAAGCGGCAACGCGCTTCATTCTGAAAGATCCTCCACAATTTGTTTCCACAGGCAGAACAATCAATGTGTGAGAAAGCCCCAAGATCGAAACTTATGGAAGAGATAGCTTATCTTGTGGTGCGATTTTTATAAAATCGGCGGGCAGCGCGGTACCGGCGAGCAGTACACTTTGTGCCGTCTCTTACTGGATCAAACCACGCATCAGCAAACCACCATCAGCGAACTATGCGGTCGAATCATTGCAGTTCTTTCATGCTACTTCCTTTGATTCTGGCAGCAGGAGCACAGCAGGCCGCCACTGGATTCTGCGCCCTGAACAAAACATTGGACTTCAGGACACTAACGCCAGGCTGGCGGACAAGGACAAGCCTGGACCTGTGGTCGAGAGAATCCCAATCTGGGAAACAATCAAAGAAATGTTACTAAAGCAGGTTGAATCAGAGAACATCTCTCTTTAATCTGAAATCTAGTTCTCTTTGATTCAGTTCGGCATTTCCTTGGCGATTGTTAAGACTTGATCGATGCTACCGCCGAATCCACTCTCCGAGCCGCCCCGTCAGCCTCTGCCATTGTTCAGCTTAGGCGCTGGCGGCACAGCAACAAAACCAAGCGATAACAAAAGGAGATTGAATATGACAAATGAAAGAGACAGCAGAGTACTGGGCCGCATGGGCGCGCGTGAGTTGAGCGATCAGAAACCCAAAGAGTTCAAGGAGGATTCAGAACGGGAGCGCTCTGTTCAGCGCCTAGCCCGACGTTCCCGAACGGTGACGGTGTGCCGGCAGACTGCGGCGGCGTATAGCGGCAGTCAATGTCTTCACCACTCGCAGGATAATGCACGAGGTGTTGCCTCGCGCAAACCCACAACGGTTACCGGCCAAACTATTGCAGCATGAAATAAAAACTATAAGCCCAAACTCATAGTTCTTCGGGCTCCTGGGCTCGCGCGTGGGCCGGCGTCATGGACAAGAAGCGGCAACGAGCCTGGCGCAGCCCAAACCGCCGTTTGCACGGCGCCATTGTCCACGATTCACCCGTCACCGGCACCGCCGATGGCGACAGCCGCAGTGATACCGATCACTCGCTATCTTCAATGGGAAGTGCCGCATCCATCGGCACAACCACAACTACACATGAAAGGAAAAGACCATGAAAGAAAATAACAACAGAGTCCTGAGCCGCCAGAACGCACGCGAACTGACCCCGGCGGAAGTTGACCACGTTACCGGCAGCATCAACACTTTAACGATCTGTTCCTCGACTCCCAAAACCGGAACCAACGACTGCGATACGGTGGGCTAACTTCCACGACGGCTGAACACCTTGACCGCATGTTCGTTCGGTCCTGAAGCCAGCAAATAAAGATGGTGGCTTTGGCGAGCGTTAATCCAATCCTGCGCGGACGGGGCCAATCACGCCCGTCCGCCGCAGCTTGAGAGGGAAAAGAAGTCACCGATGAAGATCCTGATCACCGCCCCGGAGAATGAAAATCACACCGCGCCGTTGAAGTGGGCGCTGGAGCAAGCTGGGTATTCCGTGGCATGCTGGGCGGGCCTGGGATGGACGGAAGCCAGACAGGTATCCATCTCGTTGCTCGCGGATACGCAGCTCAAACTTGGCCGCAATATTGTTGTGCCCGGCGACGTGATTTGGATCCGACGGCCACTGGATCCCAAGCCCAATCCGCAAACGGCCCCTGAAGACGCGAAGTTTGCAGCCAATGAATACCGCTCGTTTTATGACTCTCTGATGTACCTTCTTGAAACCTTGCCGGTACGCGTGGTCAACAAGTACACGGCCTCGCGCTTCATCAACAATAAATCCGTCCAGCTCTGGCTGGCTCGCGCCTGCGGCATGAACGTGCCCAGGACGTTGATGTCCAACTCACCGCAAGCCGTGCGAGAGTCTTTCCGCGACAATCCTCAACGGATGATCTGCAAAGCCTTCTCCACTCACATCTGGCAGAAGGAGCAGGCCGGGCCGGTGGCGGTGAATGAAACCTTTGAACTCACAGCGGACATGCTGCCCGCCGATGAAGTGCTCACCTACGCGCCCGCTATCTACCAGGAGTTGGTCGTTAAGAAGTTCGACGTACGCATGGTGCTGATGGGCGCAGCAGTGTATTCCTATTCTCTCCACAACCCCAAAGGCGCACTTGACTGGCGCCAGGACGCCACGCAAGGCTTGCTGAAAGCAGAGTCCATCATCACACCGCCGGAGGTTGAAAAATCCGTGCTGGCGTTTGCGGCGAAGTCTGGCATCGCCTGCGGCAGCTTTGACTTCGCCATCGACAATCAGGACCGGTGGTGGTTCCTGGAAGTCAATGAAGGTGGACAGTTCCTTTGGCTCGACGCGTGCAACGCTGGTCTTCATGTGCAGGAGAAATTCCTGGCTTTTCTGACCGCGTCGGCCGGAGCGTCACAGCAGATGCTGGAAGCAAGGCAATCGGAATTTCCCTCCTGGAGCGACTATCTGGCATCGCCAGCCAAAGCCCAGCAGTTGCCGGAAGAAGCTGATCCAGATGCAAGCTACGTTTCGATGGAAGCGTGAAAGTGGCGGATGAGCTGAAGCACCACAGCGAGCGTCGCTGACAACACCACAATCGAAAGTGACCCACCATGAAGGAGTGCTATCAAGCAATTCATGAAAATTCTCTTTCATCTTGTTGGCTAAGAACTTATAGGAGGATGCAAGCTGATAAGATTTACTGCCATTTGAGACAATTCCGCCGAAGCCGCCGAGGTCACCTGGGCGCAAACCTGTTCTATAGGTATAAGGGTGGGCTTCCCTGCCGCATGCCGTTTGGTGGGGACCTTCATTGAGACAAAGTCCTACCGCATCAATATCGCCCTTTAGGACATGCCATGCCAGGACTTCGCCGTAAAAGCCTCGGTAGGAAAGTCGTGATGTTGGAACGGCTGCTGCAAATGCCCATACACTGATACAATACCTAAAGCCGCAAAAACTCCGGAGAGGTGGCCGAGTGGCTGAAGGCGGCGGTTTGCTAAACCGTTATAGGGGCTAACACCTCTATCGGGGGTTCGAATCCCCCCCTCTCCGCCATGTACCATTATTTTCTTGTATTTACCGGCCTTCCTGTCTATGATCCTGTCTGTAGCTGAAAGAGCAGACAGGAGCCATCGAAAGTGCCCAAGCCGCAAAACCACAAAGGTTATTCCTGCCGCGTCAATATTCTCAAATATGTCAAAGTAGCCGATAAATGGCGCTTCGCACCTGCCCAAACCCAGAATAACAAGCTAAAGCAGGATTGGGTTCTGGTGGACGGCAACCCCGAGCGGCATGCCGAAGGCACTTATTACATTGAATGGTACGAGAACGGCGTCCGGCGCCGGCAAAGTGTCAAGGATTCAGCCGAGGTACTGGAGCATGCTCGCCGCAAGGCCATTGAACTCGATGCTGGCAAAGCCGGGATTGAAATCGCGGAAAGCGAAGAAGGCGAGCGCATTCGGGTTCGCGATGCCGTGGACACATATCTCAAAGAGATTGAACCTCCCCAGCGAGAGCCGAAAACGTACACGGCTTACAAACACTGCCTGGAATTGTTCGCTCAGACTTGCCGGAAGACCTATATTCAGGAAATCACGCGGGAGGATCTCCTAGGCTTCATTCGTAAGCTGTATGAGGCTGGCTGCGGGCCACGCACCGCGTACAACCGGGCTGTGATCGTCTCTCAGCTCCTCAAGTTGAACGGCATAGCGGGATTGCTGCACAAGCGCGACTGGCCGAAATATGTGGACCCCATTCGCTCGATCTATGAACCGGAAGAGCTGACGACGTTTTTCGCTGCTTGCCAGCCGGAAGAGAAAACGCTGTTTCTGTTTTATCTCCTGACGGGAATGCGGGACAAAGAGGTACGGTACTGCACATGGCGAGACGTCGATTCCCGCAATCATTCGGTGCGCGTGACTGCTAAACCGCAATGGGGATTCAAGCCTAAAAACAAAGAAGAGCGGGCGATTCCGATTCCTGAATCACTGGTTGCTGAGATGAAGGCTCACAAAGAGCGGCTAGGGGACAAGAATCCAAACAATTTGATCTTTCCGACAGCGACGGGCGAGCCGGACAAAAAGCACGAATGGAAGCTAAAACGGATTGCGTATAAGGCCGGTCTGAACTGCGGCCGATGCACGTCACGCCATGGGAACAAATGCGCAGACGGGGAATACTGCTCAAATTGGTTCCTGCACAAATTCCGTCATACATTCGCGACTCGGAATTT
>DAHUXR010000075.1 GCA_027307045.1 Acidobacteriaceae bacterium | reverse complement strand
GCCGCCCATGCCTGTCGCCGTGTTTCCTGAAATGGAGCCGCCGGAAATGTGGCTCTGGGGCTGCGTGTGCTGGCCGGAGAAGAACAACCCGCCGCCCGTAGGAGTTACGGCCCCGGCGGTGTGCGTGTGATTGGTCAGGACCTGGACGTTGCTCATCACAATGTGGGAGCGAGCGTCAATTACGCCGCCGCCGCCGTCACCGCAGCAGACCGCCGTCGCGTTCGAAATCGCCGTGGCGTCGTTGTTCTGCACGATCACATTGGTTAAGGTGGCAAACCCCGTGCCGTTCAGGGTGTTGAACATCGTAAAGCCGCCGCCCTGGCCATCCGTGACCGCGTTGTTCTGAACTGTAACGTTGGTCAGCGTCAGGGTCGCCGTACCCGGGCTGCCGGTATCAAAATCAAAACCGCCGCCAAATCCGTCCTGGAGCGTGCAGCAGTCGCCGCGGTTGTTTCCGTTCTGGATCGTCAGGTTAGAAACGCTGACTGTGGCGTTGGTGAACGAATCAATGTCCTGGTTGAACGAGATCACCTTGTCCACGCTGGTGGTCAGGTTCGTGCCGCCCTGGATGATCGTTGTGTTCTGTCCTGCGCCAACAATGTTCAGTGAATCCTGAACCTCAAGCGTGCCGGATAGAGAAGTGTGATGGTCCGCTGCGTTTCTGGGCTGCGTCAGCGTGAAGGTTCCGGCCGCAAGCATAACCGTGTCCATGCCAGGATTGGAGGGGTCGTTGGCCTTGCGGATCGCCTCGCGCAAGCTACATGAACTGGAAGTATCCGTGTTGCTGATGTTGTTGCAAGTGCCGGCGATGGTTCCCGGGACCGGGTCATCATTGCGGTTTACAAAAAACGTTGGATCGGGCAGCGGCATCAACATGGAAGGCGTGCTCTCGCCCTGGTGAATGGACAGAACGCCCGCACGTCCGTCAACGTTGATGCGCGCGGGAATAGCCGCCAGCGGGTTGCCTGAATAAGGCCGCGTAGAAAGCACTGCCGGAGCAAAATTCGTCGCTCCCGGCTGCACATCAGGATGCTGCACTACCACCAGCTGTCCGGTAGAGCCGTTGAGCACCATTACGTCGTCCATCTGGTGGTCGGAAATTCTGGTGCGGAACAGCACCGGCGTCTGTCCGGCGGCAAACGTGGCTGCGGCAGGAATGTCTTCTACGATCTTCCAGCCCGTGGCCGGAAAAACCCTGGCCGGCAGCAGCGGATTCGACTCTGTGCGCACCTTGCCGGACTGGCCCAGCGCCTTCAATTCATCGGTGCTGTAAGCCCGTGGATCAAACTCGTTATGCACCGCAATGTGGATCGCTCCGTCGGCGGTCAGCAACGCCAATTGCAGCCCGGGGTTGCGATCGATCACAAAAGTGCCTACGGCCAGAGCGCTGGCTGTAATCGGCAATGAAACCTGTTGCAGCGTCATCGTCTGGGCGCGCAGGATCTGCACCTTGCCGCCGGCCAGAAACGCCAGATCCTTGGCGCCATCGCCAAAGTCGCCAAAAGTCATGTTGGAAGCCGGTCCGCTCAGCGGAAATGCCGCGATAGGATTCACGCCATCCTGGCTGCCGCTGAAAACGGCCAGCTCAGGGCCTGAATGCCCGTTGATTCCAACTAGTACCTGAGTGAAGCCGGTGGCGCGTCCCAGATCGCCGCCCAGCATCGCTGTAACGCCGCCCGGCAAATTGACGGTTTGGGGCGCAGCGAAATTACCTTTGCCGTCGCCCGCAAAAACGTAAAGCGCGCTTCCGCCCTTGGCCGCGATTACAAGATCATTGTGGCCGCTGCCCGTAAAATGCCCCACCGCCATAAAGTCCGGATTTACAGGCGTGGCGAGCGTAGAACTCTGCGCTAAAAATGGAGCGGGGAACTGGCCATGAGCAATCGCCTGGAACGACGCATCGCTCTGCGGCGCAAACGCGTCAAGATTGCCGCGCTGAATGCTCACGTGTCCGGCATATCCCACCAAAAGGTCGGCAATGCCGTCTTCATCCACGTCGCCCGTTGTAAGCGACAAAGGCTGCGCCCCGGACGGCGCTACAGCTGCGTGGCCGTTCAGCAGCGCTGCGCCTGCCGACGCACCGCCTGCCTGCATGGGCAGCTGTTGCCTTTCACCCAGCCAGATTTTGGGCCCGGTGGGCTGCGCCTGCGGCGTCTGGATCGGCGCGGCAAGGGCAAATGTTTGAAACACAAAAACAACGATTACAGCAAGGATGGCAATAGAGCAGACGCGCAAGCAAATCCCATGCTTCACGGGACGTTCTCCTGACACACGCAGAGGTGTGAGTTAAGGGTGGTTATTCAGGGGGTTACTTCTGTTAATCCGTCGTTAACAGTGACACAAAAACCGATTCAAATTACCCAAAGAGACTTTGTAAGTTGATCCTATCCACGTACTCTGCTGCCCAGCCGAGTTTTTGTCAAGAGGAAAAGATACCTGTAAGGGCTGAAAGTAATGGTTTTAAATGAAAATTTCGGCGTTTATTAGGAAAAACATTTACCAGTCGTGGCAGATTACCAATGATTTGAACATTGAAAAATTCTCATTTTCAAAATCGGGTATTTAGGCTAAATTAATTCTCCCCCGTCCTTTTTTCCGGTGTCCCAGCTTCCGGTTTCACAGTTTCCGGGTTCCCAGGTCAGGCAGCAAGAAGTTCGCTAACGTTCGCTAAGGAGAAGGTGAACATGGCAATTTCACGACGGATATTCTTAGGCAGTAGTGTGGCTACAGCGATCGCGTGTGTTTCTGCGCCTCTGGCGGCACTGGCCGGCGGCGGCAGAATTTTGCCCCGCAAAAACGATTTGCCGATTAGAAATAGCGGTTCGGTCGGCGATATTCCCGGCATCGCGGTTGACCAACCAGAAATCCCTGAACAGCGATATGGCGGCATTGCCCATCTAACGCGAGACTCATTTGCCTCGGCGGTTGGCTCGGCTTTTAAACTTACCAGCACGTCTGGAAAAAGCAGCCCGTTCTGGCTCACGCTGCTTTCGGTCAAAGACCTCACGGCGGCCCCGGCGGCGAATCCGGCAGCGATGGCGGTTTCACCGCCTCCTGCGGCGCAGCGGGCAGTCTCCACGGATGCTTTCAGCCTGGAATGGTTTGGCGGCCCGCCTCGCGGCGTTCAACAGGACACGTTCTTCGTTGAACATCCGCATCTGGGGCAATTTGCTTTATTTATTGTCCCTGCTGGACCGCAGCAGTACACGGCCATCGTTAATCGGCTGCAGGCCAAAACAGTACTGCCGGTTTAGGAATGGCAAGAGCGATCCCGGTGGTTAGCCTGCGCATTGCAGCAGCAGGTGAAAGCCCTCTTGCTGGATTGGCGTGAAGCCCAGGCGCTGAAATAGCCTCAGTGAAGGATTGAATGTTTCCACGTAGATGCTGACTGGTTTGCCGGCTTCCTTTGCTTCCGCCATGATCCGGCCCAGCAGAAAAGAGCCCGCGCCGCGATTGCGACATTCCGGCAGCAGCGTGATGTCCAAAATGTGAAACTTCTCGCCAGCGCGGTCCAGATACAAACGGCCGGCGTTGGTTCCATCAAGGCAAATAATTTTCTGGGTGGCGCGGGGATGCTGCGCCGCATAATGGCTTTTCTGCGCCTCATACTGCATGCGCACAAATTGCTGCTTCTGCTCCGCCGTCCACGGCACCTGCGCCAGTTCCTGCTCGCGCGTGCTGGCATACACCCTTAGCAGAAATGCGTTGTCGGATTCCTGCACGGCGCGAAGCGTTATCTTGGCGGCGGCCATCACGGTTTGCGGAAGCGATGGAACACCGCTTCATACATGGTGCCGTCTTGCTGGTCAGCGGAAATCGGCGTGAGAAAGATTTCAATCTCACCCAGCTTTTCATGTTCCATGCGATGGGTCCGCTGGTCCAGCCGCGGCCTGAAGGGGCCGCGGAAAGAAAGTGAGAAGAGTTCCATCTTGGGCGACTGGTTGGTCTCGATTACATCCGCCAGTTCGAGCATGACCGGCGCGGTATTGTCCTGATGGACTTTAAATTGACTGTGTAACTGCTCGCGGAAAAGCTTTGCGTTCAAATCTTCCAGAGGCGTGGGCATAGGGAACTCACAGCCTATGCAACACGTTCGCCAGTGTCAACTGCCGGCCAGAAGGCAGTGTGCAGTTAAATAGCACCACCAAAATTTCAAACGTTGCCACTCTGAAACTTCATCATCCTGACGGACGTGAACGACTGTGCGCGTTCCGGTTCCTACTGCGCGGCTTTCGCTAATTTAGCTGTGCCCGCTTTAGCCGCGCGGCCCTGCCGGACGGTAAACGCAACTTCAGGATAGGTGGCCGCGATTTTTAAGTTTCCGCCGCGAGAAAGCGCAGCTGGAGCTTTCAGCCCCGCTACTCGGTGCCCGGTGGCCTGATCGGTGAGAAAAAACATCAGCGTCGCATCATTCGAAAGCGAATTCCACAGTGGATCGTTGGTGAAGTCAGGCAAGTCCATGACGAAACTTCCGTCCGCATCCACCGTTGCCTTGGTCACGGCAAGAGGAGAGATTGACAGGCCGGGAACGGAAAAGAATTTTCCCGCCCAGCGCACCACGTACATTGATTCCACTTGCAGCACCTGCCCGCCGGGAGGCAGCGCAACTTTTCCGCGCAGCTCAACGGTTGGCAGCTTCTGGCACTGGAAGTCGCCCTGCCGCGTGCTGCTCGCCAGATCTTCAGCGGTAAAAGTCACGAACTGGCAGCCCGGCGCGTATGCAATGGCGTTGAATGTCTTCGGCGTCTTGCCCGCGGGGTCAGCATGGATCACCAATTTGTCGCCGCCCGCCGCTGCCGCCGTTGATGACCAGCGTGCGCCTGACTCGTCGGTAAGGAAATAACGCACCTGAACGTCTTTGGCCGTGGTGGGTGGCGCAACCGAGATGGTGAAGATGGTATCCGCTGGATTGGATTGCGCCGCAGGAGTTCCAGTCTGCGCTGTGAGGGAACTTCCCGCGAGGGCCGAAATAAGAACAAGAAGAAAACCGCGTGCTACTACTGGCATATCCGTCAAAGCCTCTGGCGACATTATCTCTCAAATAAAGATTTGCAACTCAGGAATTCTGATCAAAAGGTACTTAGGAACAGATGATTACGATTGCGACGGGACACTTACACCTTTATATAGGGGCATTGACTCTCTTTAGCGATCATTAGCCGGCCCTAAGTACTTACATGACGATGGGCGCGCCAATCCCCATCAGTTCAAGGCTATGAATCAGCGCCCGACGGACTACTGCCGCCGTCGCCAGCAGAAAGCCTTTCTTTGCCTCATCCTCTTCCGTGAGGATGTGGTGCTTGTGGTAGAAGTTGTTGAACTGCTGCGCCAGTTGGAACGCGAACTTTGCCGCGTAAGCCGGTTCCGTGGTGGCAATGCACTGCTCGATCATGCTGGAAAGCTGTCCGGCGCGCAGCCACAGCTCCCACAGTTCGTCGTCTTCTTTCAGGAAATGCAGGTCAGTCTCGCCGCCCAGAATCTCTTCCGCGCTCAAACCGGCCTTGCGGAAGATATTGCTGGCGCGGACGATTGCATACTGCGCGTAAGGGCCAGTCTCGCCTTCAAAGCTAAGGGCCTCTTTGAAGTCAAAAGCGATGACGGATGTCTTAGTGAACTTCAGCATGAAATATCGTAGCGCGCCAATGGCGATCTGCGACGCGATCTCATGCCGCTCCTGCCCGACCATCTCCGGGTGCCGTGAATCCACTTCCTTCTGCGCCGCCGCGATCAGTGAATCGAGCAGGTCATCGGCTTTTACGCCGAAGCCCTTGCGTCCTGAGACCTCTATATAAGACCGCTTCTGGTCTTCTTCTGATACGTCGTATCCCAGGTCCATGGCGCAGCGCGGCGTGAGCGCCACCATTTCATAAGAAAAGTGATGGTAGTCTTCCGCCTGCTCTGTGTAACCAAGGCCGCGAATTGCCTCAATCACATTGTTCTGCGGGTCCGCCTGGCGTGAATCGATGACGTTATAGATGGCGTTCACGCCGCCAAAATGCGGATGGTCTTTTTCGCCGGATTCCGCTGAAATCCAGACCTGGCGGCCATTGGGATAACAATAGAACCGTTGATAGCCGAAATCGCGACCGAGCAGGCCGAACTTCCAGAGATGATAAGCAATATCTTTGCCGACGTAAGTCACCGTGCCGTTGGAGCGCACGATCACCTTGGCGTCTTCGTCCGGGCCATCTTTATTCTGGCCACCTTTGGCTTCACCCGCGTCATTGCCTTCGGCTGCGGCTTGCCGTTTGGCGGCTTGCGGAGAGATCGCCCGCTTCATCACCCAGCAGCCTTTGTTCTTGCCTTCGGTCTCGAAATACAGCACGCCCTTTTGCTTTAACTGCTCAAACGCCGACTCCCAGAAATGCAGATGAAGAATTTCGCTCTCCTGCGGTAGAAAGTCATACTCAATGCTCAGCCGCTCCATGGTTTCCAGATGGCGTCGGATGATGGCCATGGAAATCAGCTTGCCAATCTCCGCTGCGTCGTTCCCACCACGCTCGATGTCGTGCAGCGTTTGCAGCCGAAGCTTCAGGTTCTCCTTGCTCTCTTCATACCATTGCGACACCCGCGCGTAGAGGTCCCAGCAGTAGTAGTCAAACGAATGCGGCGGCGGTCCGGCAGATGCGATCAGCTTCTCAATCTCACTCTTGCCTTTTTTCTCCAGATACAAAAAGCCCACCACCACGTCCGCTACCTGGACGCCGGTGTTGTCGATATAGTTTTGCACGTCAACGCGCGCGCCGGCAGCCTGCAGCAGGCGGACAAACGTATCGCCCAGAATGGCGTTGCGCAGATGGCCGATGTGGGCCGCTTTGTTGGGATTGATACTGGTGTGCTCGACCAGAATCTTTTTTCCTGTCGCCGATCCAATCCGTGGGGCGCTGGGATCCAGCAGCAACCGCGCCGCTTCTTCGCGGTTGATCCGGGCATTGATGTAACCCGCTCCGGCGACTTCAAACTTTTCAAATCCCGGCACCTGTCCAAGCGCCGCAACAACTTCTTCCGCGATCATGCGTGGTGGTTTACGCAGCTTCCTGGCCAGTTCAAAGCTCAGCGGCAGCGCGTATTCGCCCAGCCCGACATTGGGAGGCTGATCGACGACGATGCGAGGCAATTCAACATCATATTGCCGCTTCAAAAGGTCGCTAACGCGCTGGATAAGCTGCTGCTGTAGTTGCAGGTACAAGTGTTTGCCTTTGCGTGGTTGAGATTTAGCGGCTGGGATTCATCAGGCCGTAAGTTGATGATGAAAAAGGCGATTATAGCAAAGTTGGAGAGAACGTCTTTTCGAGACAAATAGAAAAATGGCCGCTACGAGTTCGATTGCAAACCCATGGCTGCGACCGGTTGTTTCCGCCTGTGCCAGTAATCCAAGGCCGCAAAAAGTAGGACGGCGGGCACGCCAGTCAGCCCGCAAACGATAAAGAAAATGCCGTAGGCATGAATAAGGCCGTGCGTGGCGCTCAGGCTTTCGACCTCAGCGCCAGAAAACCCCTTCAATATCTTTCCCAGCCAGGCATAGGTTGAGCTCAACAGCGCATACTGCGTGGCGGTGTATCCAATGTTGGTGAGACTCGACATGTATGCTACAAGCGCAACGCCTGCAAAGCTGATGCCGAAGTTATCACCTGCCATGATCAGCGCAAAGAGAGGAATCGTGGCGCCCGCAAACGCGAGAGTCGCATAGGCGGCAATCGCGATAGACTGCAATACGCCCCCGATGATGAGCGCGCGCATGTAGCCAAGCTTCAGCGAACAGAATCCGCCGGCTGCAATGCCTGCAAACGTCGCAACGAGTCCGATTGATCCGCGCACCGCTCCGACGGTTGCCTTGGAAAGACCGAGGTCGTGGTAGTAGGGATTTGACATGGGACCCATGACGAAGTCCGGCACCCGATACAGACTGATTGCCGCCAACATGACGAGAGCGAGCCAGCCATGTGCGCGAAAAAAAGCGATGAACGGTCCCACCACAGCGTCAAAGAACCCACGCCACGTCCAAATCGGCGCTTCTCGCTGTTTTTCATCCATCACCGCATCCGCGCGCTCCGGTTCCGTGGCAAACCAGGTCGCGATCACTCCAATCCCCATACACGCGCCATAAATACCATAAGACATGCGCCAGCCCACGGTCGCTGCCAGGATGAGGATCAGGGAATCTGTAGCCAGGATTGCCAGGCGATAGCTGAACTGATAAGCAGACGCGAGAAGGCCTTGTTCTTCTCCATCGTCTGCCGATTCAATTCGCCAGGCGTCGACCACGATGTCTTGCGTCGATGAGGCAAACGCGACGACGAGCGCAAGAGCTCCGAGCCGGCCGAGCCCGGCTTTCGTGCCAGTTCCTCCCATCGCGCACAGCGCCACGCCGACGATAACTTGCGAGAACATCATCCACCCGCGCCGACGTCCAAGCCGCCTAAACAATGGCAAATCGACGCGATCCATGACGGGCGCCCACAGAAACTTCAGCGAGTAGGCAATGCACACCCAGGAAAGAAACCCGATGGCCGTGAGGGAGGTGTGTTCGTCGCGCAGCCAGTAGCCGAAGGTATTGCCCACCATGAGAAAGGGAAGGCCTGAAGAAAACCCGAGCAACAACATCGCAAGCGTTTTGGGCCGCAGGTATTCGCTCATCCGGTGCTTGTGTGGACTCACGCGTCCATTGTCTACAGGAGCCTCACGAAACACAAACATGTGCTCCAGTCGCGCCAGATGGCGGCGCCACGCGCATCGATCCTACTAAAATCGCCAATGTTGCCAGGCTATAAGTCCCTGTCGCTGAGCAATCCAAGACGCATCGGCACTGTGAGGTCAATGAGTGAATGGGGATGTTACGTCAGCGATGCGCATGACGGTAGCCATTCCAGTCCAGGTTGTAGTGTAATCAAGCGTGGACCGCAATCGCTTTAGAAGAATCGCTGTTCGCGCAGCCGCTCGCGTTGCCCTTCTGCTCACGATCATGGCTCTGTTTGTTTGCGGTGAGTTGCGGCGGACGCAGACCGAAACGGACGCGCTCCTTTCAGATCTCTTTACCGCATACGTGCACAATGTACCCGACTTGGGGTCAGGGCGCGGCTTTCAGATTGTCATCATGCGCGAATCGCAGTCTCCGGGAACACGTCCGGGACATGAGCCTAGAGCGCGATGGAATATGCTGTTCGATGATCGACTGAGATTCCCCCAAGCTTCCCTCGTAACCCGTGGCAGCTTCCTCTTGACCAATGCGGTTCCCACAGAAATTCGAGTGAAATTGCGCCTGCCGAAAGGTGTGGATTCTGCTTCTTCGAGCAAGAGCGAGTTGGATCGTATGACGAGTAGCGACTTTATAAGACGCTTCCCCGACTACCCCAGCTGGGACATATTCTCTATCTCTCGGCCCGGGTTCAACTTCAGCAAAACAGAAGCAATCTTGTACTACGACCATAGCGGTTCGGGAAGTGCTGGAGGAGGTTATATCCTGGCGCGGAAGGTGGATGGAGTCTGGCGTATTGTGGAGGATCGCGCGACTTGGATGTATTAGCTGTTGAAATCAGGCGATTACACTCAGAGCTGGATTCTGAGTGTAATGGCAATGTTCGCCAATTATGGGCAAGGCGTGGGCAACGGGATAGAGAGGTGGCTCCTCCTTTGGAATGAGCTATCCCCATGCTAAAAGCCACTTGACGTTGGCGAATAAAATACGATATAAAACCTACCGTGCCCTTTGCAGGGAAAGGGCGAGTTCTTTGAAGACCGAATGGTTGCACACGAGGTAAGGTTGCAACCCTCTGCCGATTCTTGGGTGAGATTGGGTGTAATTGGGGTGGAAGCCGGGGGGCAGGGGAGGGGTTGAGTTTATGGAGCTGGAATTGTTGAAACCAAATGCCTTAGAGTTCCAAGAGCGTTAAAATCAACCAATATTACGCTGAAAATCACCCTAAATCAAACTCGATATGGAAACAAGCAGAGGGTTGCTACCCCCTTGCTACCCCCTGACACAAACGAGGGTTGCCATCCAACTCGATCCGTCCATTACCCTCATCCGCTGGTTTGACGCGGCTCACGGCTAAACCTATGATGAAGGTTTGCGCCTGCTTGCGGGCGGCAGCCTTGAGTACTGCTTAAATCGTTTACTTTTATGCGCATTGCCTACCTAGAGTGCTTTTCCGGGATCAGCGGCGACATGTTCCTTGGCGCCCTGCTTGACGCCGGAGTTCCGCCCGAGATCTTTACCAGGACGGTGGAAGCCCTGGGCGTTGATGCGCGGCTGGAAATTTCTCGCGTCGACCGAAGCGGCATCAGCGCTACCAAGCTTGATGTGATTGCCGCCGGCGAAAAAGAGCTGCCGCGTGAAGAGTTCTGGGAAGGAGCAGTCAGCAATCAGCAGTCAGCACTCAGTCCCGCAAGACCTTCGACCGTGGAGCACTCGCATGACCACGGGCCTTCGTCTTCGGACACGCATTCCCACTCCCACCGCCACGAACACTCACATGGCGACGGCGAATCGCACGGCCATTCGCATGAGCACAGCCACGATCACGGCCACTCCGACGATCATGCCGATTCACATTCCCATACACCGCCGGGGGCGGCGATGCCACATGAGCATGGCCAAAGCCATTCCCATAGCCACTCGCATCGCGGGCTGAAAGAAATTCGCCAGATCATTCAAGCCGCAAGTATCAGCGAGTCGGCGAAAAATCGGGCGGTAAAGATTTTTGAAGCGCTGGGTGCGGCGGAAGCCAAAGTTCACAACACGGACATTGAGAAGATCCATTTTCACGAAGTGGGCGCTATTGACGCTATTGTCGATATCGTATGCGCCTCGGTCGGCGCGGAAGCGCTGGGCGTGGAGGAATGGGTCTGTTCTCCGCTGAACGTCGGCGGTGGCACGGTGGTTTGCGCGCATGGCGCATTCCCGATCCCCGCGCCTGCAACACTCGAGCTGCTGAAGAATGCTCCGGTCTATTCCGGCGAAATCCAGAAAGAGCTGGTCACGCCCACGGGCGCGGCGATCGTAAGCGTACTGGCATCACGCTTCTCTCAGTTTCCCACGATGAAGACTGAGAAGATCGGCTATGGCGCAGGTACGCGCAACTTCAAGAACTCACCCAACGTGCTTCGGCTGACCGTGGGAGAAACCACGGCTGCGCAGCATGAGTCACCTTTTCCGGTGGAAGAAATTACGGTGCTTGAGGCCAATGTGGACGACATGACGCCGCAAGTCTTTGGCTATGTGATGGAGCAGGCGCTGCAAAGTGGCGCGCTGGACGCATTCGGCACTCCGGTGCAGATGAAGAAGAGCCGTCCGGGCATGCTGCTAACGGTGCTCTGCCACACGGAAGACAGCCAGCGTCTTACCAAATTCATTTTGTCTGAGACCACTACGCTCGGCGTTCGAATGCGGCGCGAAAACCGGGCGGCACTCACGCGCCGGCATGTGAGCGTAAGCACCAAATGGGGCGAAGTTCGCATGAAGCTGGCCAACCTGAACGGCAGTATCAGCAACTATGCTCCCGAATACGAAGATTGCCGCCAGATCGCCAAAGAGAAGAAAGTGCCATTAAAAACCGTGATGCAGGAAGCCATTAAAGTTTATCTGGAAAATACCAATGGATAAGGGCAGCCAGAAGTTTTACATTACAACGCCCATTTATTACGTGAACGCACGCCCACACATCGGGCACGCATACACCACGCTGGTGTGTGACGCCATTGCGCGCCGTAAGCGCATGCTGGGCTTTGACACTTACTTCCTTACCGGGACGGACGAGCACGGCCAGAAGATTGAGCGCTCCGCCGTGGCCGCGGGCAAAACTCCTAAGCAGTTTGCCGACGAGGTTTCCGATCTTTTCCGTTCACTTTTTGGGAAGATGAACATCTCCAATGACGATTTCATACGCACCACGGAGCCGCGGCACAAACTGGGCGCACAGGAGTTATGGAAGCGTATCCAGGAGAATAGCTACATTTACAAGGGCACATATTCAGGGCAATATTGCGTCTTTGACGAGTTGTATGTTGATTCGGTAGGCCCCGGCGCGCCGTGCCCTGAATGCGGACGTCCGACCGAGACAGTGAGCGAAGAGAACTATTACTTTAAGCTGTCCGCGTTTGCTGACCAACTACTCGCTCACTACCAGCAGAACCCAGGTTTTATCCGTCCGGAAACGCGCCGCAACGAGGTCATCGCTTTCGTGAAGAGCGGCTTGCGTGACCTCTCCGTCAGTCGCAGCACTTTCAAGTGGGGTATTCCCGTGCCGGGCGATCCCAAGCACGTGATGTACGTGTGGCTGGATGCGCTGAGCAATTACTGCACCGCCCTGGGATTGGGATCGAAAGACGAAGCCGAGCAGAAGAAGTTTGAGCGTTACTGGCCGGCTGACGTGCAAATGATCGGCAAGGAAATTATCCGGTTCCATTGCGTTTACTGGCCGGCGTTTCTGCTGGCTGCCGGTCTGCCGCTGCCTAAATCGGTGATCGCGCACGGATGGCTGCTGTTTGAAGAGAGCAAGATGTCAAAGTCGCGCGGCAACATTGTGCGCGCGGAAACCGTGATCGACGTGATGGGCAATGACGCTCTGCGTTATTTCCTGCTGCGTGAAGTTGTTTTCGGTCAGGACGGTGCGTTCAGCTTTGACGCGCTGGTGCAGCGCTATAATTCCGATCTGGCAAATGATCTGGGCAATCTTTCAAGCCGTACTTTAACCATGATCAACCGTTACTTTAACGGTTCGGTGCCCTATCCTTCGCCCACTGTGGCCCGCAAAGCCACGGATGACGTGATCAAGGAGCACGCGCAGGTGGTGATCCAGGAATTTAGTCTGCTGTTCGATGACTACCAATTCTCCCGCGCGCTGGAGTCGGCCTGGTCATTGATTGGCGCGGTCAATAAATATCTGGTCGATGAAGAGCCATGGATCGTCGCCGAAAAAGAAGGTGAGGAGAACAAGTCACGCCTGGCGACGATTCTTTATACGGCGGCGGAGGCGTTGCGCGTGGTTACGGCGCTCGTGCATCCGGTGCTGCCGGAATCCACGGCAAAAATCTGGACACAGCTTGGGCTGGGCGAGATCAGCAAATTCAACCTTGGCGATCTTAAGTGGGCGCAGCTTCCGTTGGGCGGCAAGCTCGGCAAAGTGGAACCGGTGTTCCCGCGCGCCGATAAAACTTCTATCGAGAGGATGCAACAGATGGAACAGGAGCGCGCAGGACAGGCTTCCTCCACTACACAGTCATCATCAACTCGCGCGGCTGAAACTCCTGCACCCGCAGGAGAAGGCGCCCGCGCGGGACAGCCCGCAACCCAAGCCGCACATGGCCCGACCGATGCCGCGCCTGCGCCAAAAGCCGCACCGCCCACTAAGGCCGCAGCCACCATAGCCGATGGAAAAATCTCAATCGACGATTTCATGAAAGTGGAACTGCGCGTTGGTCAGGTAAAGGCGGCCGAAAAAGTGAAAGGCGCGGACAAGCTGTTGCGGCTCGAAGTCGACATAGGAACCGAAGTGCGCCAGCTCGTCGCCGGAATCGCTCTGGCTTACAAACCGGAAGACCTGATAGGCCGCAAAGTGGTGATCGTGGCCAATCTTCAGCCCCGCAAGCTGCGCGGGCTTGAGTCCAACGGCATGATCGTGGCTGCGTCCGTGGGTGAAGATGGCAAGCCGGTGCTGGCAGGGTTTTTGGAGGATGTGCCGATAGGGGCAAAGCTGAAGTAACAGCTTTCCTGCGGGTGACACTCTTACCTTGAAGGTCTATTCGGGCTTTTACTTATTGCAATCACTAAGCAGCGATGATACGAATGTCGCTGCATGGCCTCTTCCAGCACGCAGCTTGAACTTGAAATTGTTCCTCCAGCCCAAGTCCCATCGGTCAGCAACGCGCATCGATGGGTCGACCTGGGCCTCATACTTGCCGTTGTATTTGCCGGCTCCATTCTGGGAAGCATTTACCTCGCATTTCATCCTACGGCTCCGAGTTACTCGAACCTGCGGCTATTTACTGGTATCTCTGATGAGATTATCGGGCTGTTGCTTTTTCTAGTCCTTTTCAAACGCCAGGGACGGCGTCTCCAAGATATTGGGCTTAGTTTTCAATGGACGGATTTGCCAAAAGCCTTGGGCCTGGCGGTTGCAGCAGTGGTAGTTATGTGCATCACCGGGTTCGTGGTCAGTTATGGTTGGCTTGTTATAACTCTCCACTTCCCGCAATGGCCTGACACACGGACAATGTTCTCAACTTCGTCAGTGTGGCTTTTCCTACCGTTTCTGCTCCTGAACCCTTTTTTTGAAGAAATACTGGTGAGAGGCTACTTAATGACGGAGCTAATCGATCTTCGAAAATCGGTATTGCTAGCTATCGTCGCTAGCCTTGTGGTCCAAACAAGTTACCACCTCTACTATGGTGCTGCAGGGGCAATGGTTGTGGGTAGCGGATTGGCGGTTCTCGCCATCTACTTCGCAAAATCTCGCCGGCTGATGCCGGTTATCCTTGCACACATGCTTTGGGACTCCACGGCTCTCCTAGGTTTCCTGCACCGTTAACGGGATCAGTGCGGAAATGCCGGCAGAGGCGGCGCGGTGTTTTTGGGAATGGCCGTCCGCGTCCCGTTCAAGACCATCGCCAGAAACGTGTAATAGCCATTCACCCCGATCAAGTCAATGATCCCTTGCTCGCTGAACTTTGCCAGCACACGTGCATAGGTCGCGTCACTCACGCTCTGGTTCTGGTGCAGCTCGGTGCAGAATTCATAGATCATTTCTTCGTCGGCGGACATGCCCTGCGGACGGCGGCCTTCGGCAAGCGCCTGCGTAATCTCAGCTTTCAAGCCGGCCTTCACGGCGGTGGGTTCATGCACCGCCCATTCGTATCCCTGCGTCCAGTGGCGCGCGGTAATAAGGATGGCAAATTCATTGAGCTGCGGCGGCAGCACACTCTTGTAACGCAGATAATCACCCATGGCCTTGGCGCGCAGCATGACCTCCGGGCTGCGCAGCAGCGGAATAAACGGGCCGAACACCGGAGTCTTACGCTCCGCGGCGAAATCATCGGAGGCTTTCTTCTGCTCGGGCGTGAGCTTGTCCGCTGGGATCGGCGGCATGCGATCTGCCGGAGCAGTATTTGCCGTCGTTGCTCCCTGAGAAGCAGGCTTTGCCGTCTGAGCAATTACGGTTGCTCCCGCAGCTAACGTGCACGCGCTTCCAACACCGGTCTTGATGAAGTCTCTACGCGAAACGGCCATCACTCTCCTCCTTGTTTCTGCTGGACCATCTTTTCTGGATTACCGCGATACATGCGTGATATTTATAAATAACGAGGGCCCGCTTTGTACATCGACTCCCACGCCCATCTTGAAGGCCACAAATTCGATTCCGATCGCGCCGACATGCTCACGCGCGCCCGAGAAGCCGGGCTGGAACGCATCCTCGCCATCGGTAGCGGCACTGGTCCGGGAACGTATGACTGCGCGCTGAAGATCGCCGAGTTGCATGACTGGATTTTTGCCAGCACAGGATTGCATCCGCATGAAGCCAGCGTGGCGACGGAAGCTGACTATGCGGAGATGGAGCAACTGGCGAAACATCCAAAGCTGATTGCCTGGGGTGAGATCGGCCTGGATTATTTCTATGACCACTCGCCGCGCGAGGTGCAAAAGGATGTCTTCCGCCGCCAGATGGAACTCGCACAGGCCGCCAAACTGCCGATCATTATTCATTGCCGCCCCAGCAACAACAGTGAAAATGCCTGGGATGACACTCTGGAAATGCTCGGCGATCACTGGGCGCCAAGCGGATTGCCGGGAATTCTCCACTGCTTTACCGGAGAATGGAAACATGCGAAAGCTGCATTGGACATCGGCTTCTATATTTCTTTTGCTGGAAACGTCAGCTTTCCCAAGGCGGAAAATATTCGCGAAGCGGCAAAGCAGGTCCCTCTGGACCGAATGCTGATTGAGACGGATTCACCTTATTTAGCTCCGGTGCCGCATCGGGGTAAACGCAATGAGCCGAACTTTGTGGTCAACACGGCAGAAGCAATCGCGAAATTGCGCGGAATGAGCAAGGAAGAGATCGGGCAAAGGACGGCGGAGAACTTTTATACGCTGTTTCCACAGACTCGATAGCGCTTATTTTCCAAACGCACTCTTGTCCGCATCCGCTAACGGCGCAGGAACTTTCTTCGTCCCTGCCAACTCCGCCGCGGTCTGCATAATGTTTCGCTTGGAAAACGGCCCAAAAAATCCCCAACACGTAGCGGTTGGAGCTGATGGTTTTTTATCAGGCGATGCAGCCGGGCAATCCTTGCCATATTTTTCCTGCAATTGCGGCAGCACGTCATCCACCAGCGCCTGATCGGTCTTGCCTGCCGCCCGGGCCTTGGCAACTGCGTCGCGGAGAGTCACAAGATAATCGTGGAAGTCGCGAACATCGGCCACGGTGGCAACATCGCCATGCCCGGAGACGAACGTTGCAGCAGGATGATCAGCCAGCAGCTTGTCGAGTGTCTTGACCCAATCGCTGGTTGTGGCGTCAATCAGGTTGGGCAAATGTTTCTGCCAGACCAGATCGCCGGCAAAAACAACGTCGGTGTCCGGCACGGTCACCACGGAGTCGCCGCCGGTGTGGCCCAGCATGTAGCGGACCTGAATCTGCCGCGTGCCCAGATAAATATCCACGGCATCGCTGTAAGTTTCGTCAGGCAGCACCAGCGCTTCCACCGTGGCTTTTTGTTCCGGCTTGGGATTGGCGCCAAAAAACTTCAGATTTTCAGTCCGCAACCAGCCGCGCAGGTTGCGTTGCGCAAGAATGGTCGCGCCAGCCTGGGCAAACACGGCGTTTCCGCCGGTGTGGTCCAGGTGATAATGAGTGTTCACCACAAAGCGAATCGGCAGGTTCGTGATCTTGCGTATCTCCGCCAGCAGGTCTCGCGCCGGAGCAACGTCTTCAAACGTATCGACCACCACCACGCCATTGCTGCCGATAATAAATCCGGCATTGCTGCCAGCTTTTCCGCCGTCCGTGCCAATGGCGGCATAAATTCCGTCTCCGACTTTCTTCACGGTAAAATCGGCGGAATCGGCGAAGACAGCGATCGAGCAAAATGAAGAAAGGACCAATAAAAGAGCAGCTGTTCTGGTGCGCATGCGAAGAATGGTAACATCCCTCGCCCTGCAAAAACAGATTTGTTACGATGGGGTTGCGGGCTCAAATGCAGATATCAGGGCCCAAATGCAATCCAATCGGCTCCAGAATCCGTACTCCTATGAAAGCGAGAGAATGCGCGTGAGCGGCACGCAGGCGCCAAACCATAAGGACGACGCGGCCTTGATCGCCCGCATTCGCGCGGGGGACCAGAGCGCCATGGCCGATCTTTATGACCGCTACGCCGGAGTGGTGTATGGGGTCGCACTCCGCGTACTCACCAGTACCGCGGCCGCTGAGGACGTGGTGCAGGAAGTGTTTCTACAGTTGTGGCGCAGCCCGCAGGCCTTTGACGCTGATCGCGGAAGGCTTGCGCCGTGGCTCGCCGTGATCGCGCGCAATCGCGCTATCGACCTTTTGCGGAAACGCCCCCCGGAAGATGACATCGATGAAATGCCGATTTCCACTGGAGTCAATCTGGAAGATGCGGCTTCCCAGAAACTTGTGGTTGATAAAATCCGTGGCGTCCTGGGCGGACTGCCGCAAGACCAGCGCAAGGCGCTGGAGATGGCATTTTTTGAAGGCATGACGCATTCGGAAATCGCCGGCAAAACCGGTGATCCGCTGGGAACGGTCAAAACACGCATCCGTACCGGCCTGCTGGCCTTGAGAAAAGTATTGGCATGAACGCGCATCCACAATTCGCTGAGGCGCTGGCGCTCTACGCCATGGGAGCGCTCGACGATCACCGGGACCTTTCGGCGCTGGAAGCCCATCTGGGCACCTGCGGCGATTGCCGTCGCGAACTGGAAGCCCTGCGCGCGGATACGGCGCTGCTGGCCCTTTCCGCCACCGGCCCGCAGCCTCCTGCGCGTTCACGGCAGCGATTGCTGAACGCCGTGGCGGCTGAACCGCGTGTGGAAAGAAGAAATCCTGAGCGTTATGCGCTTGGCCGGTTGCGCCGGCGCTGGGTCACTATTGCGCCGGTCATGATGATGCTCATACTGGCGGTATTCAGCATTTTGTTGTGGCGCGACCTTCGCAATGCCCGGCAAGCTCTCAGGCACACGCATGCGCAGTTGGAACAGATACAGGCGGATTTGGCACGCACCAATACAGAGCTGGCTGAAGCCAAGATGGTCCGTGATCTGCTGCATGCTCCGGACGCTTGGCCCCTGACTTTGGTCAGCAAAAAGACGCCGCCGCAGCCCCAGATCAAAACCGTCTATTCCAAGCAGCAAGGCGCATTGCTTCTCATGGCCAGCAATCTGACTCCGCTGCCGGAAGACAAAATTTACCAGCTCTGGTTGCTCCCAGCCGACGGCGGAGCACCAATGTCCGCCGGATGGTTTAAAGCCGACAGCAAAGGCAACGGCATGATGTTTCACAAAATGTCAGCGGGAGTAATTGCAAAGGGCTTTGCCGTGACTGTTGAGAACGCAGGCGGCAGCCAGACTCCGACGATGCCAATTGTGATGGAACCCGCCAGCTAAATCAGCCCGACTAGGCCTCATTTTCACAGGTTTGTTTCGACGCCGGACTCGCGCTAGGAGCGCCTGATCATCGGCTGTCCGCGTTGTTTCCAATCGTTTTCTCATGGCCCCATTTGGAAACATCATGATTGCGCTTGACGGACGGTTACTAAACACTAAACCCTCTAATTTATTGATTTGAATGGTGGGCGATCACGGGCTCGAACCGTGGACCTCCTGCTTGTAAGGCAGGCGCTCTAACCAGCTGAGCTAATCGCCCTTGCGCGCCCGAATCATTGATTTGGCACGGCTATCAGCGGTCTTCGCAGTATAGCGGCTATGGCGGAGCGGGGTCAAAAGTAGTTTTCCCAAAATGGAACAAAGCATCCATTATGAAAGAGAGTTACTCTGGTTACCAAGGTGTGGTCTTTAGCCACGGTTTCCTGCCATGGTCATGATAGATTTGGCTTTACTTAGACTGGAAAAGTTTGCGGAAATGGCCATCTTGTTCGACAAGCTCCCCACGATCCTAGTACTGGCCGTGATGGTGGGCATTTTTGTGGCGCTGCGCCGCCACGTTAAATCGCCTCGGCTCCATCTGTGGATCGCCGCATGGGTGCTCATTTTCGTCCATTTCTTTGTTCAGATATTTGAGCCTCCCGACGGAAATCTGACGCCGCTTACATACTTGATTGATCTGGGCTGCTTGCAGCTTTCCGCAATGTATTTTATTGCTTCTCTTACGTCATTTTTTGAAGATAAGCGCCTGACGTTCAGTTTCCTAACTTTGACAGGTTTGCCTGCGCTGGTTTATACCGCCGGGCTTGCGTACGATTTGAATTGGCGATGGCTTTACATTTCCTCTGCCGCAATAATTTTTTACGGAGCGCCACTGTTCGTTGTGCTGCGCCGCAAGGTCGTCGCAACATTTTATGTTTGGGCGCCGATCGTTGCTGTAACAGGGACCGTGGCCATGGTGCGGGCGTGGCATGGGGAGTACATTTTCGGTTTTCTGGCCATTCTTACCCTGGGCTTTGCCTTCCCGGGATTTCTTTTTTACAGGCGTTATCCCCGCTGGTCACCTGGCGTTGTCACCAGCGCGGGAGGCTTTCTGCTTTGGGGCGCTGTTTTCCCGCTTGGGCGAATAATGGATGTATGGGCCCCCGCGGTAAAGATCAATCCCGAGATCTGGAACACTCCTAAGTTTTTCGTGGCTTTTGGAATGATCCTCACACTGCTGGAAGACAAATCAGAGTTCCTGCGTTCCGCCGGACGGCGCGAGCAGAAACTAAACCATCAGTTGCAGAAATTTGCCGGCATCACTTCAAGACTTCTGACCGGTGTGGAGGTCAATTCAGTCTGCAATGAAATTGCCTCCGCCATCAGGGAAACCAGCACCTTTGATCGGGTCGTGATTATTCTCAGCAATGACGGCAGAAACCTGTTTGCCGCCGGACACGCTGGTTATGAAGGCGATGCGAAAACCCTTATCGAGCACAAATGCAATGAAGTTTGGAAATTCGATGACATGGTGGAAGCGTGCACGATCGGCGAGAAACTGGGCGAGAGATCGGTCATCCTGCGACCGGAGCAAATGGAAAAATACGGCCAGGTACCCAGCTCCACCAGCTTTGAACCTTCAGCATATTGGATGAAAGGGAACGAGATACTGGTGCCGCTGCGTTCCATGCGCGGTGTGCATGTTGGGTGCATTGGCCTGAGCGATCCACGGGATGTTACCCGGGTAAATTCCGAGGAGCTGACCAAAATCGAATTGCTTGCCGGCGATCTGGCCGTGACGGTGGACAACGCCGCTTTGCACCGCCAACTGGCGCGTGCGGAGAAACTGGCAGCGATTGGCCAGCTGGTTGCCGGCGTTGCCCATGAATTGAACAATCCGCTAACGTCCATCGTTGGTTACACGGAGCTCATCAGCGACGAGGTTCCTGAAGGTCCGGCGCGGCAGAAGCTGGACAAAATGTTGCGCGAAGCCCAGCGCATGAAGCGAATCATCGAAAACTTGCTGCGGTTTGCCCGCCAGAACAGCCTGGCCAGAAAATCGGCGGACCTTGAAGTGCTATTGCAGGATGTTCTCGCGTTGCGCGAGTATCATTTGCATAATCACGATATCGAGGTCGAAGTCCAGATTGAGCCGGGACTGCCTCACGTAGCGCTGGATGAAGACCAGTTCAAACAGATCCTGTTGAACCTGCTGAATAATTCAATCGACGCGCTGGAAGGGAACTCTAAAAAGCGGATAAGGATTGAAGCAAGCTGCAACAATGGCCGTGTGATACTTTGCTTTGACGATAATGGGTATGGTTTTGCGGATTTGAATCGCGTCTTTGACCCCTTCTACACCACTAAGCCAGTTGGCAAAGGCACAGGTTTGGGGCTAAGCATCTGTTACGGCATCGTAAAAGAACATGGTGGAGAGATCCATGCGGAAAACCTGGAGCCGCATGGCGCACGCATATTGCTGGAATTGCCGGTGGAAGCGGCCGCACTCGCGGCCCAAAGCATCTGAGAAAACACGAAGCCGTTTGTCTGCGGTCCGCCCTGGAAATAGACGCACAAACTTAACCTATCGCGTGAGTATGTGCCTGCGCCGCGCTAAATGTTGAAACGCGAGTAAAGCATTATTCCCGCGATCAGGAAAAACAACAAGGCAGAGCCCGCGCCACACACTTTGACCCAGGGTTCAATCCTGTTCATCTTTACGATCAGGTCCTGTTGCTCTTTGGCCATGTGAGCTTCAGAATTTCCCAGGAATAATTGATCATCTTCGTGCATGGAAAGGGTGCTGCGATAAATCAGAAGTACGATCAGCACGACTGTTAAACCGGCCCAAAGAATGAGGAGAGGCGCCATCATGGAACACCACCTTGAATTTGGCCGGTTCCGCTTACAGAGAGGCCGCAACCGCGGGTCGCGGCGAGGGTGTAGGTGGAACCTTTATGGGCATTATAAGCCTGCCCGAGGCGGGAAAATCCAGTATTTTTGTGGGTAGCTCGATCGGGGACTCGCAGTAAACGGTTGAAGCTGACGGTTGAGTGGGGAAAGAAGCCGGGTAGCCAGAAAAACCGTGCGACCCGTGAGTGCTTTGGTTCATCTAAGCATGAGAAGCCCAATAGAATCAGCAGCAAGCGGTGTATAATAGTTGCTGTAATCAGTTTTAAGGAGATACAAATGGCGACCACCACCACCCCAAACGTAGAAACCACTCCTAAATTGCCGGTAAATCTGACTCCCACGGCAGTGATTAAGGTCAAGGAGATCATGAGCCAGCAGAATCCCGTGCCGGCAGGTTTGCGTATCGGCGTTGTTGGCGGCGGCTGCTCCGGCTTCTCCTATTCCATGTCATTTGAAAACGCACCCGGCGTTATGGACAAGGTTTATACCTTTGACGACCTGAAAGTTTACGTGGATGCCACCTCGGCCATGTATCTGAATGGCTGCGTTGTGGACTTTGTGGAGACACTGGAAGCCTCGGGCTTTAAGTTTGAGAATCCGAACGTGAAGAGCACGTGCGGTTGCGGATCTTCCTTCAACGTGTAATCAGGGTTTATTTCCAAAGAGATTAAAAGCCTCGTCGCATGACGGGGCTTTTGTATTGTGTGCCGAGCATATTCGACAGCTGGAAGGCGAAAGTCCTTTTCACAACCTGATGGAGGTGAAGTGATAGCGAAGCGCAAGGGCGTCGCCGTGAGGCTGGGTCTGAAAGAAGCGTGGATTAAAAGCTCGAGCCGATGAACAAGAACCGGATGATGAGGCCTACGGTGCCGGACGAGTTGGCAAGTGACAACGAAGTCCATATCCATCAAGGGCACTGGTGGTAAATCCGGCGGTTGCGTGCGGAAGGCGGTCGAACCTACCTCGGGAAATCTGTTGTTGGTCACGAAATCGTGACTGAGGAGGGAGTAATTCCTCCTGATCCAACGACAGAAGTCAGCAGAG
>DAHUXR010000074.1 GCA_027307045.1 Acidobacteriaceae bacterium | reverse complement strand
TATCTGCTGGCGGCATAACTGGCCGGAGTGTCCGCTGGAAGTATTGGAACTGAGGAAAGTGCTCACCCTTCAGCAGGGAGCATCCAGACAAAACCTTTTGCCACACACTTGCGCTGATGAACGCTGATCGGAAAGCCAAAAACTTACCACAAAGGCCACGAAGAAACACAACGGAGAAGATCAATCCAACCGCTCTCCTGATCCGCGTTTATCCGTGTTAATCCGCGGTAAGTTTTTTGGTTTTCTCAGTGCCTCCGTGGTAGGTTTTTCTCCTCTATTGCCAACGTTCGTATTCATGCGCCTTTTGATGTAGTCTCGCGGCCATGCGTATTCGGCGTCGTGATTCGACTTGTTTTGTCCGGCGGGGGGATGAGCCGCCTCCCGGCCCTGGAGACCCCGAAACCCCGGAAGCCAAGAAGACAGTCGCTGGAGCGCCGGCGCAGCCGGACTTTGCAAACAGTACATTACCCGCGGCCATGTTGGCCGTGGCGCACGAAGACTCGCCACAAAACCGCCGAACGCTCTATCAAAGCATGTTGAATACCTGGTTCGTGGTGCCTGCCGGGAAAACTGTGCCTGATAGGCCGGGACTTTCAACCGTTCCCGCCAACGTAGCTGATTCTTTGTCGCTTGAGCATGACTCCAGCGGCCAATCGGTGGCTGTGGCCTTTACTGACGAAGAAGCGCTACGCAACTGGAACACGAGCATTGCGTGGATCGCGTTGCAGGGGACCGCGTTCTTTCAGGCAGTGGCAAGCACAGAGGCAGAAGAGATCGTGATCAATCCATATGAGCCGGAGAACCCCAGTTCAAAGATGGTCCGTCCCGGTGGACGAGTGACGCGCTGGGAATTTGAAGAGCTTGCCGAAGGCCGTGTTCCGGAAAAAAATTCGAATGAGCAGGGAGCGCAAGCGCAAAGTGTTCTGGTGACGATGCCCAAACAAATGCCGACATCGGCAATGTTTAGTGCGATCAGTGAAGCTGCCGGCACTTTTCCTGAAATTCTAGGCATGTATTTTGGACAGGTTAGCTATCCGGATGGAGAACCACACTGGACAATTGCCGTGGAGTTTGCCGAAGCACCATCCGCCAAACAGGTTAATCGTATGATGACTGCTCTGGTGAAAGTAGCGCGACGCGTCCTTCCGAGAAGCGTTACGGCAGATTTGCTGCCCGCATCAACCTCTCTGGGGCAATCAATTAAGACAATGGGCCTGAAATTCTATTAGAGACCGAGCCCATGAATCAGCCCTGCCGGCCGGTGTGAATCTCGCGTGGTGTTCTAGATTGAACAGCCACTCCGGCGAATAATATGCATACTTAAGATAGAGGTCAATTATGGCCGCTTCGGAAGCTTCAAGTGGTGGATCTGGGGCCCAGTGCGCTTAGATACAAATGAAATGGGGTCTTCCGTGGTCACACCTGATAACCTAAACGGCGCAAAAGTGCTCGCAACCGGCATTGCCGGCCTGGACGATATTCTCGGCGGCGGCCTTTCCCACAACCATCTCTACCTGATTGAAGGCGATCCGGGCACGGGCAAGACGACGATTGCCCTTCAGTTCCTGCTGGAAGGCGCCCGTCTGGGGCAAAAGTGCCTTTATGTCGCGCTTTCCGAATCAAAAGCGGAGCTTCTGGAGATTGCTGAGTCACACGGCTGGTCGCTTGGTCCCATCAACATTTTTGAGATGATGGCCGATGATGACGAACTGAAGCCCGAGGCGCAGTACACCGTGTTTCATCCTTCTGAGGTTGAGCTTGCGGACACCACGTCCGCGGTATTGGCGGAAGTGGAGAGGCTCCAGCCTGTCCGAATCGTGTTTGATTCATTGTCTGAGTTGCGCATGCTGGCCCGTGATTCTTTGCGTTATCGCCGTCAAGTGATGGGTTTAAAGCGATATTTTGCCACATTCAACTGCACCGTGCTGCTTCTGGATGATCGCACGGGTGAAGGGCATGATTTGCAGCTGCAAAGCATTTCTCACGGCGTAATCATGCTGGAAAGCCTGGAACGGGAGTATGGAATCAAGAGACGCCGGCTGGAGGTCAGGAAGTTGAGAGGCGCTCAGTTCCGTGAAGGGTTTCACGATTACACCATCAAGAGAGGCGGGCTGGAGGTGTATCCGCGGCTGGTGGCTTCAGAGCATATTACTGACTTCGCTTCCAGGCAGATCACCAGCGGCATTCAAGAGTTGGACCAGCTCTTTGGGGGCGGGATTGATAGCGGCACCAGCACGCTGCTGATGGGACCTGCTGGGTGCGGAAAATCCACGCTTGCCATCCGCTATGCGGTATCCGCCGCCGAGCAGGGGATAGGCGCTGCACTATTTGCGTTTGATGAAACATTGACCACCTTGATGGGCCGTGCCAAAGGCCTGGGGATGGACCTTGATCGCCATATTAAGTCCGGAAAATTCATTATTCGGCAGGTGGATGCGGCGGAACTTTCTCCCGGACAGTTTGTTCACGCCATCAGTGATTTGGTCAATCAGCAGGGCGTAAAGCTGGTGATCATCGATAGCTTAAATGGCTTCCTGAACGCCATGCCGGGAGAAAAGTTTCTTGCGTTGCAGATGCACGAACTCCTGAGCTACCTGGCGCACAAGGGTGTGGCCACCCTTTTAACCCTTGCCCAACATGGGTTCGTAGGCACAAATATAAGCGCCCCTGTGGATGTCAGCTACCTGGCCGACAGCGTGCTCTTGTTCCGCTACTTTGAGGCGGGTGGAGAGGTAAAGCAGGCCTTGTCAGTAATCAAGAAAAGAAGCGGAGAGCATGAACGCACCATCCGCGAGCTGGTGATGAAGCACGGCACTATCCGCGTCGGCAAGGCCCTGGCCGAATTTGACGGTGTGCTGACCGGAGTTCCCAAATATCACGGCAACCTTGAGGGACTGGAGGAAGCTTCTGAAAAAAAATCCAAGCCCGCCGCGTGATGCGCCTGAAGTGGACCTGGACCTGCATGTCCTGGTGGTTGCGCCCACCGGAAGAGACGCGACTCTGATTGCGGATCTCCTGACGAAGGAAGGTATCGATTGCAGTGTCTGTTCCAGCTCGAAGGTGGCCCTCGATCGTGTGGCGGGGTCCGGTGCGCTGGTGATTGCTGAAGAGGTCTTTACGCCCTCCAACATCTCCGCCTGGGGACAGAAAATTGCCACCCAATCCTCATGGTCTGACTATCCCTTGATCGTTCTGACCGTTGCCGGAGCCGTGGATCCGAACAGCCAGAAGAAAATGCTTTTCCGGGAGCCACTGGGTAACGTGGTCCTGCTTGAGCGGCCCATAAGGCCTGAGACCCTTGTCAGCACCGTGCAGGCTTCGCTGCGAAGCCGCCGCCGCCAATATCTGATCCGGGATCATCTGGCGCAGCGCCGGCTGACAGAAGAGGCATTGCTTCGATCAGAAAAACTTGCTGTAGTCGGTCGGCTTGCCGCCAGCATTGCCCACGAAATCAATAATCCGCTGGAATCGGTAACCAATTTGCTTTATCTCATCGGAACATCCTCGAATCTGGATGAAGCAAAAATTTACGCCGCAACGGCCACCGATGAACTCGCACGTGTCTCGGAAATTGCCATTCACACTTTGAAATTTTTCCGGCAGCTGAGTAAACCAACCAGCGTCTACTTGACTGAGCTTGTTGACTCCGCGCTGGTCCTGTATCAAGCCAGACTCGTTTCCGCTCGCGTAACCGTGCAAAAGGACTTTCGGGCCTGCCCGCCAATTACCGCGATGGCGGGCGAACTGCGTCAGGTGATCGTGAACATGGTAGGAAATGCGCTGGATGCGATGCGGGGCGGCGGCACTTTGAATATTCGGATTGACCGCGGCAGGGAATACTCAAACGGCTCTCGCACGGGACTGCGGTTGACCATCGCCGACAGCGGGTCCGGCATTTCTCCTGAGATTAAGAGCAGGCTATTTGAGCCATTCGTTAGCAGTAAGGCGGACACGGGGACCGGTCTGGGGCTTTGGGTAAGTTCTGAGATCATCCGGAAACATGGTGGAACCATAAGGTTCAAAAGCAGCTCGTTACTCAGAGCGAAAGGGACGGTCTTTTCAATATTCCTTCCCGCTGAGCCCCAATTTCACGCACATGACAGCACCGCGGTTACGGAACAAACCACGATCCTAAGCAAGACCGCAGTTCACTGATATTCTTCCGGGCGTCCCGTAAGCCTTTCAATCCGCTTGGCAATCGGTGGATGCGTGGAGAAAAGATTGCCGATACTCGCGGACGTGAGCGGCTGAATAATAAAAAGGTGCGCCGTTGATGGCGAGGCGATCATTGGGACCCTCTTTGAATAAGCGTCAATTTTTTGCAGGGCGCGCG
Organism: Acidobacteriaceae bacterium; assembly: GCA_027307045.1. Classification (GTDB taxonomy): domain Bacteria; phylum Acidobacteriota; class Terriglobia; order Terriglobales; family Acidobacteriaceae; genus Angelobacter. The sequence continues at coordinate 18,323 of DAHUXR010000074.1, read as the reverse complement.
CCAGCGCATATGGATTGTGCGTGATGCCGGCGCCCGTTGCATCAGCTTCATATTCGCGCGTGCGTGAAACCCATAATTGAATGAGCATGGCGGCAAAAGGGGCCAGGATCAGCATAAGGATTCCGCCGCCTCGGTCGCGATCATTACGGTCGCCGCCCACCCCGAACCAGAAGCCAAAGCGCGCCAGCATGGTGATAGCGCCAGCCAGCGTGGCGGCAATCGAACTCGTAAGGATATCGCGATTGCGCACATGGCCCAGTTCGTGGGCCAGAACGCCTTCCAGTTCGTCGTCATCCAGAAGCTGAAGAATTCCCTGTGTGACCGCAACGGACGCATGTGCCGGGTTTCGTCCGGTGGCAAAGGCGTTGGGTGAATCCGTGGGAATTACGTAAAGCCTGGGCATGGGCAGGCCGGCCTTCTGCGTGAGCCGTTCCACCACCGCATAGATACGCGGCAGCTGTTCCCGGCTGACGGGCTGTGCCCGATACATGGCCAGAGCAATTTTGTCCGAGAAAAAATACGAAATAAAATTTGTTACCCCGGCAATGGCGAATCCGAGGACCATTCCGTTTTGTCCGCCGAAGTAATCTCCCACCCCAATGGCCAGTAAGGTAAGCAGCGTCAGCAGAAAAACCGTTTTCAAGTTGTTCATAACTAAGTAGATGATAAATACCACCGCAGGATTCCAAAAGCATTTGAAGCCGAAGCAATCGGTTCAGGCAGAAATCTGCCGGAGCACAGGCCAATTGTTAAGAGTGGTAAAGTTGCATATCAAATTTGCAAGCGATTGAAAACAAAGAGAGAAATTTGAAAATTATTAAGGATTCTAATGATTTTCTAATGGATTGCTAACCGAGTATTGGGTACTCTCTGACAGGCCAATATCGTGATTGATAGGCTTCTGCTACGACAGGGCCACTTTCCACGGTACTTCCGGGCTTTCCCTTCGCAAAGCGTGCCTCCCGCGAAGATGTAGTTAACGTCTTGAAACTGCAAGTCTGCAACATCTAAGGAGCGCAGCTATGAGTCATAACGATGATGGCTTTTTTCTATCAGAAAAAAGCTCAAAGGCAAGACTGCGGGAAGCCGAGGACGCACGCAAAAACCGTGCGGAGATTCTTAAGGCATATTCGCAGGGCAAAGTCTCCCGTCGCGAGCTGATGAAATGGGGACTGATTACAACTGGTGGTCTTCTGGCCCCCATTCATGGACTGAACCCGTTCGTTTCCAGCGCGTACGCCAGCGGCGGTGGTGGATCTACTATTCCTACCGGTGCACCGCCGAGCCCGACATTTGGAGTGCAGCCTTTCAGCACACCGATGCCGCGCTTTGACGTGATCGCACGTGGCAACAACCCATTGGGTGGCGATTTGACCCCGACACCCACGGCCCAGGCCAACCAGACGCAGCAGCCTCTGGATCCGGCTTTGGTCGGCGGGCAGACCGGGCTGACCGGCCCGATCGAAGGCCGTCCAGGTGGACCAATCTGGGCGCACCAGGGTTTCACTGACCACGCGCCACAGGTCTCGGTTGAGATGTCTCAGGCCCAGGCGCAGACCAACACGGTCTATAACCCTGCCGTGGCCTCGAACCTGAACTCCGGGATCGATCCGACATCGCCAATTCCACTGAAGTTCCATCCTGGTTTCCCGACTCAGAATGCAAATTCGGTCTGGACATTCAACGGAACCATTCCTCCCAAGTTGGTCATTGGACGTTACGGTGAGCCGATCCTGTTCCGCCATCACAACCGCCTGCCCGCGGACGTGACGCAGAACAACGGCTTTGGACGCAACACGATCTCCACGCACGAGCACAATGGTCACCACGGCGCGGAAAATGACGGCTTTACCGGCGCATTCTTCTTCCCCAACCAGTTCTATGATTATCACTGGCCGATCGTGCTGGCGGGCTTCCGCTCCGTCAACACGGACGCCACTGATCCACGGGCCGGCAGCCCCGCCGATAACGGCGGGATTAACAAAGTCCCGGGCGACTGGCGCGAAACCATGTCGACCCACTGGTTCCACGATCACATGTTCACGTTCACCTCACAGAACGTGTACAAGGGCAACGCTGCCATGTTCAACATCTACAGCGCGCTCGATCGTGGCGATGAAACCGTGAATGACGGCGTGAATCTGCGCCTGCCCAGCGGTTCTTCCAACGGCAAGGGCTGGGGTAACTTGGATTACGACGTGAACCTGATGCTCAATGAAAAGGCCTTTGACGCAAGCGGTCAGCTTTTCATGGACATTTTCCAGTTTGACGGGTTCCTGGGCGACCTGATGTGCGTGAACCTCACGTACAAACCGTTCTTTGAAGTGGAGCGCCGCAAGTATCGCTTCCGCATCCTGAACGCCAGCGTTTCCCGCTTCTTCAAGTACGGCCTGTCTGACGGCTCGCCGATGATCCAGATCGCGAACGACGGCAACCTGTTGCCGACGCCCGTGGTCCAGACGTTGTCCGACGAGCAGGGTATCGCCGAGCGCTATGACTGGGTGATTGACTTCTCCCGTTACAACATCGGCGACAAAGTCTGGATGGTGAACACCTGCGAGCACAGGGACGGCAAGAAGCCTTCCGCCGACCTTACACTCGCACAGGCACTCTCCGGCACGTCCTCTGATCCTTGCGTTGGAAAGTTCCTGGAATTCCGCATCGTGCGGGATCCGGCGACTCCTGACGTGAGCCAGGTGCCGAACGTGCTGATTCCGAATCCCGACCTGTCGAGCATTCCGGTTTCACGCGAGCGTACCTTCACCTTCGGCAGCGGCGCTTCACAGCCTCTGGCGGCGAGCGAAGAAACCTACACCACTGGCGCGGGCAATCAGGCAGGTCCGTGGGGCGTGCAGACCGACAACGGCAAGATGCTGAATGCCAGTTGGGGTCGTATCTCTGCGGCTCCGGGTTACGGAACGCGCGAAGTCTGGACGCTGCAGAACGGCGGCGGCGGCTGGGACCACCCGATCCACATCCACTTTGAAGAAGGCCAGATCCTGGCCCGCAACGGTAGCGCGTCTAACGTTCCGGCCTGGGAAAAGGGCCGCAAGGACGTGTATCGCCTGCGTCCGGGTGGAAGCGTGACCCTGACCATGCAGTTCCGTGATTGGGGCGGCATGTTCATGGAGCACTGCCATAACACAGTGCATGAAGACAATGCCATGCTGGTCCGGTGGGAAATCGACAACGGTGGCGCGCCATTCCTGCGGCCGCTTCCGACACCGGTCCCCACTCCTCAGGGCGTAGGCTTCGTCGCTCCTGATGACATAGCCCCGACCGCGTTCTAATAGGGCGGGCGTAACAAGACCTCAGATTGGCGGCCTGCAGCAGCGCAAGATGCGGGCCGCCAAGTCTGATTTAATTCCGGATAAAAGCAAGTCCAGGGACAAAGCAAGGAGCAGCATCATGCGACGGACAGGCCAGGCGGGCTTCGCGACAGTTGCCGCCATTTTTCTTACCGCAATTCTTTATTTGGCAGCAGGCCCTACGCCCGCGGCGGCAGACAATGCCCGCTGGGGCGCCGGTTATTTTCCCAATGTGGTTCTTACTACGCAGGATGGCGCCAAGGTCCATTTCTACGATGACGTCCTGAAGGGCAAGAGCGTGGTAATTGATCTTATCTATACAAGTTGTGTGGATTCATGTCCGCTGGAAACAGCGCGCCTGGCCCAGGTGCAAAAGATGCTGGGTGACCGCGTGGGAAAAGACATTTTCTTCTACTCCATCAGTATTGATCCTACCCATGACACTCCCAAGGTGCTCAAGGCGTATGCCCAGAAATATCACATAGGCCCCGGGTGGACTTTCCTCACGGGAAAAAAGGCCGATATTGACCTCATCAGCAAAAAGCTGGGCCTTTATAGCGAACCCGATCCAAATGATCGCGACGGCCACACGCCAAGCGTCATGATTGGAAACGAGCCAAGCGGACAATGGATGCGCAACTCAGCCACGGATAATGCGCGCTTCCTGGCGAATATGATCGGGAACTGGCTGGACGGCTGGGGGCACGCTAAGGCCGTGGATGCCAAAGCCAATTACGAGCAGGCGCCTGCAATCGACATCAGCGACCGGGGCCGCTACGTCTTTACCACGCACTGCGCCGCGTGCCACACCATCGGCCACGGCGATAAAATCGGCCCGGATTTGCTGGGCGTGACCAATGTTCGTGACCGTAGCTGGCTAGAGACCTTCATCTCAACTCCAGAAAAGGTGATTGCGGCAAAAGATCCAGTTGCGGTAGCGCTGTATAAAAAATACAACGGCATAAATATGCCAAATTTGCGCCTGTCAGATGCCGAATTGAACAACTTGATCGACTTTCTGGCGCGGCAAAGCGCGGAGCACGGCAAAGACGCAGCAACCGCGGAAAAAGTCGGCACCGTGAAAGCAGATTCCGCCCAGCCCTTGCGCTAGAGCGAGTGCAGGAGCGTTCCGCGCGGAAGATCGTAAATTTAAGTTGGCTGCGCTCGACCGATTTTTGCGGAAGATGGCCGCTCCTAGGCGAAAAGTCCCTCTCCCAGTCGGGCGTTACATGCAGGCGGCTACGGGGCCGCCTGCACTCTATTAATTCTGTCGCTTCGCTCCAACCCGCCGGCGCGCCATGCCCGATGGAGTTTCTTCCGCGCTTGAGGCAAGCAGTTCGCCGCGCAAGTCGGGCTCGCTGCTATGCCGGGTTCACTTCAGCGCGTTGCGGATTGCCAGCAGCTCTTTCAAGACCGCTTCCAGATCGCTCAATCGCAACGCGTTTGCGCCATCAGACTTTGCTTCTGCCGGATTGTCATGCACTTCCATGAACACCCCGTCCACGCCCGCTGCGACTGCTGCGCGGGCCAACAGCGGAATATACTCCGGCTGACCTCCGGAAACGGCCTTGCCGCCGACGCCCGAAGACGGCAACTGGATCGAATGCGTGGCGTCAAACACCACCGGCGCAAACTGGCGCATGATTGCCAGCGACCGCATGTCAACCACCAGGTTGTTGTAGCCAAATGAGCTGCCGCGTTCAGTAAGAACAATATTGTCATTGCCGGATGCTCGGACTTTTTCCACCGCATGGCGCATGTCCCACGGCGACACAAACTGGCCCTTCTTGATGTTGATGGATTTTGCGTATTTCGCGGCCGCCACCAGTATGTCGGTCTGTCGGCACAGGAAAGCGGGAATCTGCACCACGTCCACCGCTTCCGCCACGGCGGGAACGTCCTTGGCTTCATGGACGTCTGTCAGTACTGGAACACCAGCTTCTTTCCCGATTCTTTGCAGGATGCGCAGGCCTTCTTCCAGTCCCGGCCCGCGAAAACTATGCAGTGACGTGCGGTTGGCCTTGTCATAAGAGGCTTTAAAGATGTAGGGAATTTGCAGCTTTCGCGCCACCGCGCCGATTTCTTCCGCCATCCTCAGCGCATGCGCTTCGCTTTCAATCACGCAGGGACCAGCGATGAGAAAAAGCTCGGCCCCGGAGTTAAGTCCATTGAGACTGAATGAGGGAAGGTTTGGCATCTGCAAAAAGCTTACATGATTTCAATTGGCAAGGCATCTGCCGGAAACTTCCAGGGCATGCTGATACGTTTCCAGACTTATAATCACCGCGATGGCCCCTCTTTCGCCGACTGGTATCGAATCCGCCCAAGACCAGGACCAACGGGACCTTTATCTCGGCATTCAGGCGGTGGACGTTTTCGTCAGCGACCTGGAGAAAAGCCTGCAATTCTATGTAAATCAGCTTGGGTTCAGGTTGGTTTCAGATGTCGTTCTTCAATCCGGCCGGCGACGGGTAGGCATCTCTCCTCCTGACGGCACGGCGGTGCTCAACCTGATTGCGCCTGAGCCGGAATCAGAGGAGTACAAACTGATCGGGAGGCCTACGCAGGTTGTTTTTGTTACGGAAGATGTTGCCGCAAAGTATAGCGAATGGAGGAAGCGCGGAGTCCGTTTTCATCATACGCCCCGGCTGCGGCGCATTAGGTATCTGCAGCAGGCGCCAGCCCGGGTTGCCGAACAAACGCTGCTCTTCGGCGATCAGCCGCCGGTGTGGGGCGGCGTATTCACCCGCTTTGAAGACCTGGACCACAACTCTTTTGCGCTGGTAAGCCTGGATGAGATCAGCCGGGCCATCGAACAGCAGCGCCGTGCTCGCACTGCAAAGCTGGAAGCCGAGCGGCGCGCGGCGCATGAAATGGAGATCGCCAAAGAGGTTCAAGCGCGGCTGTTTCCCCAGGTCCTGCCGCAAGTGCGGACGCTTGAATATGCGGGCATATGCATTCAGGCCCGCGAAGTGGGCGGAGATTATTACGATTTTCTCAGTCTGGGCCGGGACCGCGTGGGCTTTGCGCTGGCGGATGTTTCAGGAAAAGGGATCGCGGCCGCTCTGCTGATGGCCAATCTGCAGGCAAGCCTGCGCACGCAGAGCACCATGGCCTGGGACGAACCGCAGCGATTTCTGCGGTCGGTGAACAACGTGTTCTATGAGAACACCGCGGAGAACGCTTATGCCAGCTTGTTCTTTGGCGCTTATGATGACCAGGCATGTATGTTGCGCTACGCCAACTGCGGCCATCTGTGTGCGTTGTTGCTACGCAGTGATGGCAAAGTGGAGCGGCTTGATTCCACATGTACGGTGCTAGGACTCTTCAAGGATTGGGACTGCTCCATGGCCGAATGCAGGCTCTTTGCCGGAGACACGCTGGCTCTCTATACCGACGGCGTCACGGAGTCTTTTAATAACGCCGGAGAAGAGTTTGGAGAAGAAAGATTGATCGAAGCTTTAAAACAAAATTGCGGATCGTCTCTCCAAAATCTGCTGGACTCGATTGTTGAAGAGGTGCGGCGGTTTAGCGCTCGCGAGCAACACGATGACATAACTCTCATCATCGCGCGAGGCAGAGAGAGCTAACCTTCTGGGTTACCGCCTCACAATTCTCTCCGGCCTAAGGAACATCTCCACATCTTCCGTGCTCTTGGCGTCGCGACGCTTCTGGCCGTTCTCATAACTGGCCTTCACAAAAGCGCTGAACAGCGGATGTGGCTCCAGCGGCTTTGACTTGAATTCCGGATGGAACTGACAGCCCAGGAAATATGGATGGTCGGGAATTTCCACGATCTCTACGTATGTTCCGTCCGGCGTGGCGCCAGTGATGCGCAGGCCCCCGCCGGTCAGCACCGCTTCATATTCGCGGTTGAATTCATAGCGATGGCGATGGCGTTCGCTGATCTCTGTTGTGCCGTAGGCTTTTGCCGCCTGGCTGTTCGGCTCCAGCTTGCACGTCCACGCGCCCAGCCGCATGGTGCCGCCCAGTTCATCAATGCCGGTCAACTCGCGCAGCTTATAAATGATGCGGTGCGGCGTAGCCTGGTCAAACTCACTGGAGTTTGCTTCGTCCAGCCCGCAGACGTTGCGCGCAAACTCAATGCAAGCAGTCTGCATCCCCAGGCAGATGCCAAAGTACGGAACTTTTTTCTCGCGCGCATAGCGGATACCGTTCAGCATGCCCTCAATGCCGCGCTTGCCAAAGCCGCCCGGTACCAGAATGCCGTCAAAGCCCTCAAGCTGCGTTTCGTAATCGCGATTGCCGTCCTTGCTTTCCAGCCCCTCGGCTTCAACCCACGTGAGATTCAGCTTCAGGTTGTGCGCCACCGCGCCGTGGACCAGCGCTTCCTTCAACGACTTGTAAGAATCTTCATACTCCACATACTTGCCCACAATCCCGATATGAACTTCATCTTTGGGGTTGTAAACGCGGTGCATCAGCTCTTCCCAACGTGTCAGGTCGGGCTGCTTTGCGTCCATGCGCAAATAGCGCAGCAGCAGCGTGTCCACGCCTTCACGCGCAAACACCAAAGGTACCTCGTAGATCGACGCCACGTCTTTCGCGGTGATCACGGCTTCATCTTCCACGTTGCAGAAAAGCGCGATCTTGCCCTTCAGTTCCTTGGAAAGAAATCGGTCCGTGCGGCAGAGCAGGATGTCCGGCTGGATTCCGATGCTCAGCAGCTCCTTTACCGAGTGTTGCGTCGGCTTGGTCTTCAACTCGCCAGCCGCTCCGATCCACGGGACCAGCGTTACGTGGATAAAGATCGTGTTGTCGCGTCCCAGCTCCTGGCGCATCTGGCGGATGGCTTCCAGAAATGGCAGTGACTCGATGTCGCCTACGGTGCCGCCAATCTCCACCAGCGCCACGTCCACATCCTGCGCCACTTTTTTCATCGCAGCTTTGATTTCGTTGGTCACGTGCGGAATCACCTGCACCGTTTTGCCCAGATAGTCGCCGCGGCGCTCCTTGGTAATGATCTGTTCGTAAATGCGGCCGGTGGTCCAGTTGTTGTCGCGCAGCAGCTTGGCGTGGGTAAAGCGTTCGTAATGGCCCAAGTCCAGATCGGTTTCAGCGCCGTCGTCGGTCACAAAGACCTCGCCATGCTGGAACGGCGACATGGTTCCCGGATCGACGTTGAGATACGGGTCAAACTTCATGAGGTTGACCTTGAGCCCGCGGCTCTCCAGCAGGCAGCCGATGGAAGCCGCTGCCAGTCCCTTGCCCAGTGAAGACACAACACCGCCGGTCACGAAAATATATTTCGCTGCCATGAACTCCTCGCACGAATGGATTGATTAAGGTTTTGTAACGCCGTCCAGGTGATTTTTGGGGGTTCTGCTCCCCGGCTCGAAATTGGCTTGTGCCATTGGCCGTGGAACCGATTGGGGTGCACGATCAATTATACAAGAGGTGGGCTGTGGAAAGAATGGGAGAAATACGATCTTTCCATGACCATCAGCGCCCAGACCTTTCTATTAGCGCCGCGACTTTTCCATTCACATTATGTGTCTTGAAAAGCAAAGATTTAGGAACCCGGAGGTTACCCAATGGCAACAGTTCCCGCTTCAGATTCGCGAAAAGGAATTTCCCACGAGAGGGACTTAATTGGTTTTGAAGAAGCTATGGAAAAGCTGTCTCGTGACGACCGTTTCCGGCAACCGTATATGCAATGAACACGCTTCTTGTACAAAAGGGCGTCTACTCGCCAGAAGAGTTTGAATTTCAATTTCGCCAGTTTGCACAGAAACAACTTAAGTAGATTTAGGTTTTTTGAGCTTCGCCATATCCTTCCATTTGGGCATGTGACATTGTGGTGAATTGCAGCGTCCGTGTGCCCCGATGTCGCATTGTGGGCATTCACATTCACACCTTGTCTGGATGGCTCACCTGAGATTTATCGTCTTTCGTCATATCTGCTTGGTTCAGACCCAATGCTACGACTCCAATATAAGAGCATCAGTACGCGTTAACTCCTATCGGTTCGCAACTAATTTTACTTCACGTACTTGGGCTGCTCGCCTTTGCTCCAGGGATCATAGTTGTAGGCAAAGGGCACGCGGTCGCGAATCGGCGGGTGGTCGGCATACCAGAACACGTAAAAATCGCTGGGATATGGGTAGGACAACGCGAGCTCTCCCAGCACCTGGAAGGCATGCGCCGCGACTTCCTGAGAGTTGGGATTGATACCATGCGTGACTTCCAATCCATATATGTCAGCATTGTGTTCCAACTGCCGGCTGATCGTGCTGCCGATCGGCTGTGAAACCAGGCTTAGGATTGAGAAGATCAAAAGCAGCATGGGCGCCGCCGCCCAGTCGCTTAGCTCACGCATGTGCCAGCGCTGCTGGAAGCGCGGAAATGCCCAGTTGGCAATGCGATAAAGAATGTAAAAGCCGACGAACAGGCCAATCACCGTGGCGATAATGCCGATAACGATATGGTGAAGCACGTAGTGGCCCATTTCATGGCCAAAGACGAACATTGTCTCCGGCGTGGTGGCGTTCTTGATCGTCGTGTCCCATACCACCACGCGCTTGGTCGGGCCAAATCCTGTCACGTACGCGTTCAGCGTTGTCACTTTTTCGCTGGCCTTCATCAGGAACATGCGATCGCGCGGGATCTCAAGTCCGCCACGCTTCGTTACCCGCTCAAGCGCGTCAACCAATTGCGGATTGCTTTTATCCAGAGGCTCAAAGTTATTGAATAGCGGATCAATCACGATGGGAGCCAGGAAGACAATGAAGATTATGAATGGGATGGCGACAAGCCAAGTATAAAACCACCAACGGCGCGGGCTTTTGCGGATAAGGCTGGTGATGCCCCAGATCGCCAAAGTAAAGATGATCAGCGAGACCATCTGGCCCTTTAGCACGTCGCCAAACCACGATTCCCAGCTTTGTACAGAAAGACCGTATTGCAGGCTTATTTGTTGCTGGTACGCATCCAGCGGGAGCCCAAGCACGGCAAGCGTGAGCAGAAACAACGGAACGAAAATCAATGCCTGGACGAAACGATATTTCGAAACGCGCTCCGCCCAGTCACGATACTTAGCGGCAATCCCCAGCGCCAGCAGAGCCAGCAGCACCAGCAATGAATAAGCCGTGTCAATAAATAGCAGCTTGGTCCTGAGATCGTAGAGCGCTTTGGATTTCGCCAGCTTGTCTGGTGGCAGCGTGTAAACCGAAGTCTGCGTTGCGGGTTTGGCCTGCACAACCGCAGGTGATGAAGAAGCTGCTGGAGGTGGGACGGCTTGCGCATACGCACCCTGTGGCGTAGTGCCAAAGCAAAAGACGAGCAGACAAAGTGGGCCAATCATCTTCATGCGGGAGCTTTTCTCCAAAATGCGGCAGGCTGGGAGGAAGATAACAGATTTTCCTGAAATGCCGAAGCGTAGTGAGGGACCGCCACCAATCGCGGAGCGCCTGCCTTCAGGTTTTTTGCGCGAGAGGCCAACGGTGAGGATTCCATTCTGCCGCATGATTGCTAAAGAGATCCCTCGCCGTGCCCGGGACTTCAGGAAGCGTTATAAAATAAAGACGAACTCTGCATCCAAATATTCAGGGCTCCTATGGCGCGATGGATCAAACGCATCTCCCTATTGGCCGCGATGTTGATTGCGCTGGCCTGCACCCACGCATGGTCGCAGCAGAATCCCAAACGGCTCATCATGAAAGACGGTTCTTACCAGGCTGCCACAAAATGGGAGGTCGTGGGGCAGCGTGTCCGCTATTACAGCGCTGAGCGCTATGACTGGGAAGAAGTGCCGAACGAGATGGTGGACTGGCCCGCCACGGACAAATACAACAACGAGCGCGCCGGGCAGCGCGATGAAACCATCAAAGAAATTGCCAAAGCCGATGAGGCCGACGAGCGCGAAGCCCCGTTGATTGTCCCGGGACTGCGTCTGCCGAACACCGGCGGAGTCTTTCTGCAGGACGAATTTAACAAGCAGCCGGAACTGGTCGAGTTGATCCAGAATGGCGGCGAACTCAACAAGCACACCGGGCGCAACATTCTGCGCGCGGCCGTGAATCCGCTGGCGCTTTCTTCCACACAGACCATTGAACTCAAAGGCGAGCATGCGCGGGTGCAATCTCATGTGGGGCAGCCGGCGATTTATTTGAATGTCGATACATCCGACAACTCGCAGCCGGTATTCACGCAAAAGACCTCCGACAAAGAGCCGCCGCCCAACCATTACGGCATTGTGCGAGTAGAAAATAAAAAGGACACACGTATTGTCGGCAAGCTGAATGTGGCCATGTATGGCAAGGTCAGCCAGAAAGAAAGCTGGATACCCGTGACCACTTCTCCGCTGGGTGACTGGGTGAAGCTTACGCCTTCCCAACCGCTGCCGCCCGGCGAGTATGCTGTGGTGGAGTTGCTCGACAAAAAACAGATCAATCTATTCGTGTGGGATTTCGGTGTGAACCCATCGGCGCCTCAGAATGCCGGCGCATGGATGCCTCGGCAGCCGGATAAAGGTACTAAGGATCAGGTTCCGGCGCTGGAGAAGAGGCCGCCGCTTTGAAATCCCGTGAAGCGAGGGATCGCTTCCCTAGAAAAACTTAGGCGCGAATACACGCGAATGACACGAATAGAGTCAGATCGGTTCGTCTAGAAAAAAATCGATAGCCCTTCAAATGATTCGTGACGGTAGGGTTCCCTCGCTGGCGCTCGGGATTGAAGAGAAGAACTACTTCAGCATCCCCTGCTGCGCCACGGCGATATTGTCTCGGCTGGAGTTTTTTACCATATACATCATTTCGTCGGCCTGGCGGATGATTTCATGTGAACTCTTGGCGTCTTCAGGATACGTGGCGAGTCCCATGCTGCAACGAACGTTCAAATTCAATCCATCTTCCGCAAGAAAGACAGTCTTGCGCATCATCTCCTGAATACGTTTGGCCACAACCAGCGCGGAATGTTTATCGGTTTGTGGCAGCAGGATCACAAATTCATCGCCACCATAGCGGAAGGCATAGTCGATCAAGCGCAGTTGCGATTTGATCTTGAAACCGATTTCCTGCAACAGCTTGCTGCCGACCAGATGCCCATACGTATCATTCACGTTCTTGAAATGATCAAGATCAAGGACGATCACGCTGAACTCATAGCCAAATCGAGCGGAGCGGTAGACTTCCGCTTCCAGAGTCTTATAAAGATGGCGCGCGTTGTAGAGTCCGGTGCAATCATCAGTGATCGTTAGTTCCTGAATTTTCTCGACGGCGCGGGCGTTATCAATAGCGATGGCGGCATAGTCACAAAGCGCATGCAAAAAGAACATTTCCTGCTCGCCAAAACTCTCCATGGCGCAGTTAATGAGCTGGATCACTCCGAGGACACGGTGCTTCGATTGCAACGGCACGCAGATGATTGACCGTGTCTTCCACTTGGTCATTTCATCAATGCGCTTGGCAAAGCGGGGATCGTTATAGACATCCGGCACGATTAAGGACTCACCATGCCTGGCCACCCAGCCCGCAATTCCTTCGCCGACCTTAAGCCGAACGGTCTTGAGCGTTTCGGCAGCATCACCCACGGCAATGGCGAAATAGAGCTCGTCCTTCTGTTCATCTACCATCAGCAGGGACCAGGTATCTGGACGGAAGAATTCCGCCATCTTGTCCATGATGGTTTGTAGAATTGAATCGAGATTCAGCGACGAGGTCAGGGCCTTCGCCACATCGTTAAATATGGCGACTTCCTGTAACTGCCTCTTGGTCTTACGTTCGGGTCCTGATCCTGCTGCCTCGTTCATTTAAGGGGTTGATCCTCTGTCAAAAACCACTGAGAAAGTCACTTACTTTTTGCGTATTATCGCTTGCTTTAGGGAAATCGGCAACCGGACAATAGACCTGAAACCTTTGGGTAATAGCCCTTACGTAACCTGAAAGACATTGTTAAATCAACAGTTAGGGGCATTTTGCCGGCAAAGCGGAAGCCCGGACCTGCCAAATTTAGACCGTTCATAGCGTTTTTCGGGGTTTTCAAACGGAGGGTTTGCCCGCGTCTATGAAAGCTTGTAATCAATAGCAATGGCGGCATAGCCGCACAGGGCATGCAGAAATAACATTTCATGCTCGCCAAAACTCTCCATGGCACAATAAATGAGTTGGATCACGCCAAGGACCCGGTGCTTCGCTTGCAACGGCACGCAGACGATCGACCGGGTCTTCCATTTGGCCATTTCGTCTAAACGTTGGGCAAAGCGGGGATCTGTATAGACATCAGGGACGATGATGGATTCGCCGTGTTTAGCTACCCAGCCGGCGATACCTTTCCCGACTTTTAGCCGCACTGGCTTGAGGATTTCCGCAGTATCGCCAACAGCGATAACGAAATAGATCTCGTCCTTCTGTTCATCCACCATCAGCAGGGACCACGTGTCTGGACGGAAGAATTCCGCAATTCTACTCATGATGGTTTGCAAAACTGAATCAAGACTTAGATCCGAGGTCAGGGCCCTTGCCACATCGCCAAAGATGGCAAGTTCCTGCAGTAAGCGCTTCGTTTTGGGCTCTGGTCCTTCAGACTCGCTCATTTTTGGGAGAGTAACTTTCTCAATAATCGAACTCCGTTCAAATTCTACTTTTAATTTCTTGATTTTATGAAATCGGCAACCGGACAATAGACCTGAAACCTTTAAGTAATAGCCCTTACGTACCCGGAAAGTAGTTGTCGAATCAACAGTTAGGGGGTATTTTGGTAAGCATCGGGAGTTTTTGGATTCCAAAAATATGGGCCAACTGACTGACTTACCAGCAAAAGGCAATGGAACTGCCATGGGTACTTTTGGTGATCGGCTGCGGCGGGAAAGGGAGATGCGGGGCATCACCCTGGATGAAATTACCGAATCGACAAAAATTTCCCGGCGTCATCTGGAAGCGCTGGAAGGGGAGCATTTTGACCAGCTTCCTGGCGGGGTTTTCAACAAAGGCTTTGTGCGCGCTTATGCGCGGTTTCTAGGCATTGACGAAGACCGGGCTGTGGCCGATTATTCAGCCGCCAGCAACGAACAGCCTGAATCCGAAAACAAATTTCCTCTAGAAATCCACGAGCAGCCGAATCGCCGGTTGAATCCGCGACGTTCCAACTTACCGCTGGTGCTTGCGGTCGCGGCTTTGATTGGTGTTCTGTTGGGTTACGGCTTCTGGGTCAAATATAAGGCCCATAATCCGGTTCCAGCTGAAAACGCGCAACAGTCAGCGACTGCCAGTGCGGCGGCTGAGCCCCAGACCAGCGGTGCAAATCCGCAATCGGCCACATCCTCCACATCGCCAGACTCAACCAATGACTCTGCTACAGCAGCAAAACAGGTCCCCGCGCAGATCGCCGCAACCGAGCGGCCAGCCGAGCCGAAACGACAAGCCATCCCGGCTCAATCTTCTAATGCTTCAGCCGCCCACAATGCGTTCTCCGTGGAGATTGTGGCCAAGGAAGATTCCTGGGTTTCAATTGTCGCCGACGGGAAGTCCGTGATGGAGCGTGTTTTGACGGCTGAAAAGCGGAAAAATATCAAAGCGGGCAAAACTCTTGTTCTCAGAACGGGAAACGCAGGCGGCATTGAAGTAAGCTTTAATGGTCGGCCCCTGGGAGTTTTGGGAAACGAAAATGAACCCCGGACTCTCACCTTTAACGCCTCTGGCCTTGTACAATAAATCCTTAACCATCCAAGAGGATGAAATTTGACTTAGGGACCGATTACACAGCTCTCGGCCCATTTCACTGTGCAAAACATTCCGTTCGGCCGCGTTTCCGCCGGTTGTAACGTCAAAACGTTGTTCCCGGCTGGATTCTTTCGATAGTCTTTTAAACGTATCCTTAAGGGGTGGCCTGGAGAGGTCATAGAAATTTCAGGGAGGGCAAGACATTGGCTTCACGCGAAAAATTTTTGTTTACATCTGAGTCGGTCACGGAAGGCCACCCGGATAAGATTGCAGACCAGATTTCCGACGCGATTCTGGATGCGTGCCTGGCAGAAGACCCTTACAGCCGAGTGGCGTGCGAGACGCTGACCGCCACCGGCCTGGTAGTGATTGCCGGCGAAATTACCACCAAGACCTACGTCGATTTCCAGAAGATTGTGCGTGGCGTGGTGCAGTCCATTGGTTATGACAACGCGCTTTACGGGTTCGATTCCAACACCTGCGCCGTGATTTCCAGCATCAACAAGCAGTCTGGCGATATCGCCATGGGCGTGGATACGGGCGGCGCCGGCGATCAGGGCATGATGTTCGGTTATGCCACGAACGAGAATGACAATTACATGCCGACCGCCATTGACCTGGCAAATAAGCTCACGCTCCGCCTTACTGAAGTCCGCAAGAACGGTATGCTTCCTTACCTCCGGCCTGACGGCAAATCACAAGTTACAGTTGAATACGGCGCCGACCACAAGCCGCGTCGCGTGGATGCGGTGGTAATTTCCACCCAGCACGCTGACTCAGTCGATAATGAAACGCTGCGCGCCGACATTATGAAGCATGTGATCCAGGCCGCAGTTCCGGCGAACCTGCTGGATGCGGACACTAAATACCACATCAATCCGACCGGACGTTTCGTCATCGGCGGCCCCATGGGCGATACCGGCTTGACCGGACGCAAGATCATTGTGGACAGCTACGGCGGCATGGGCCGTCATGGCGGCGGCGCTTTCAGCGGTAAAGATCCAACCAAGGTTGACCGCTCCGCCTGCTACATGGCGCGGCACATTGCCAAAAATATTGTGGCTGCCGGCCTGGCTGACCGTTGCGAAGTGCAGCTTGCCTATGCCATTGGCGTTGCTGAGCCAGTCAGCGTACTTGTGGATACATTTGGCACCGGCAAACTCAGCGAAGAGAAGCTGGAAGATCTTGTTCGCAAGAACTTCCATCTCACCCCGAAAGGGATTATCGATTCGCTCAAATTGCGCCGTCCGATCTATAAGAAGACCGCGGCTTATGGGCACTTCGGGCGCAAAGATCCCGATTTCACCTGGGAAGCCACGGACAAAGCTGCCACTCTGCGCGAGCAGGGGCTGGGCAAAGCTGATTCCAGGGCCAATGTGGGAGCGGCGCGGTAACGTACGCGCAGGCGGGTAAACTCGGGGTGGAGCAGGGCTTTAGCCCTGCGGAAAGCAAAGATATATTTTCGGCTTTAGCCGCTGAGGTACTCTCAGGGGCTAAAGCCCTGGATTTCCGGGGACCGTTAACGCAGGCCTAACGGCCTGCTCCACCCCGCGGCAAATCAGGCGATCAATTTTGAGACAAGTTGCCTTCAAATAAGGCATTCACGCTAGGAGAACATGTCAACCACCGCTGTTACGCAAACTTCGTTTGATATCAAGAACATTGAGCTGGCTGATCTTGGCAAGCGCCGTATTGAGTGGGCCAACCAGTCCATGCCGGTGCTGCAAAGCATCCGCAAGGAATTCATCAAGAACCAGCCGCTCAAGGGTATTCGCATCTCCGCGTGCCTGCATGTGACCACGGAAACCGCCAACCTGGCCATTACGCTGCGCGATGGCGGCGCTGAGGTGGTTCTTTGCGCCTCCAATCCGCTCTCCACGCAGGATGACGTGGCGGCGTCGCTGGTCCGCGATTACGGTGTTTCCGTTCACGCCATCAAGGGCGAGGACAACGAAACCTATTACAAGCACATTCTTTCCGCGCTTGACCACAAGCCCCACATGACCATGGACGATGGCGCCGACCTGGTTTCCATTGCGCTCACCAAGCGCAAGGACGCGCTGGAAGGAATCATCGCAGGGACGGAAGAAACCACCACCGGCGTGATTCGCCTGCGCGCCATGGCGAAAGACGGACAATTGAAGTATCCGATCATCGCCGTTAACGACGCATTGACCAAGCACATGTTTGACAATCGCTACGGCACTGGCCAGTCCACCATGGACGGCGTGATCCGCTGCACGAACTCACTGATTGCGGGCTCCAAGTTTGTGGTCGCCGGCTTCGGCTGGTGCGGACGCGGACTGGCTTCACGCGCGCGGGGCATGGGCGCGGACGTGATTGTTACGGAAATCGATCCCACCAAGGCGATTGAAGCGGTGATGGAAGGCTATCGCGTGATGTCGATGGCGGAAGCCGCCAAGATCGGCGATTTCTTTGTGACCGTTACCGGCAACAAAAACGTGATCGGTCGCGACCACTTTGATCTCATGAAGAATGGCGCCGTGGTGGCGAACTCCGGCCACTTCAACGTGGAAATTGACATTCCCGCGCTGGAGAAGATGTCTTCCTCCAAGCGCCAGACGCGCGACTTTGTGGATGAATACGCCATGAAAGACGGCCGCAAGATTTATCTGCTGGGCGAAGGCCGCTTGATCAATCTGGCCGCCGCTGAGGGCCATCCGGCCTCAGTGATGGATATGAGCTTTGCCAACCAGGCACTTGCCGCCGAGTATCTGGCAAAGAACCATAAATCGCTGGAGAAGAAGGTTTATCCCGTGCCGGAAGATCTCGACAAGAAAGTGGCGCGGCTCAAGTTGGAGTCAATGGGCGTAAAGATCGACAAACTCACGCCGGAGCAGGAAGAGTATCTGGCGAGCTGGAGTGAAGGAACGTAAGACGGTATTTGGTATTCGGTAGTTGGAACGGCGGCTTTCGGGCCGCCGTTTTTTTATGCGTGATAGCATCTTCTGGACAAAACTGTGACATGCGTTACATTACGCATTACGGTTAACAATGATCCGGTCCATCCGCCATAAAGGGCTAAAACGTTTTTATTACGACGATGATCCGCGAGGCGTGATGAGTGAACATGTTGATAAACTGCGAGACATTCTCGCGCGTCTCGACGCGTCCAGTGCTCCTTCAGATATGGACTTGCCGGGCTTCCGGCTCCACGCGCTCAAAGGTAAATTGCAGGGCTTCTGGGCGGTTACCGTCCGTGACAACTGGCGGGTGATTTTTCGATTTGTGGGTAATGAAGCGCTGGATATTGATTATGTCGATTACCATTGATAAGGAGTCTTAGTCATGGCTATGAAGAATCCACCTCACCCGG
>DAHUXR010000073.1 GCA_027307045.1 Acidobacteriaceae bacterium | reverse complement strand
TAGGCTCTTCATTGTTTTATGCGCTTTATAAATTGCTGCCGAATGACACGGACTTCACGGCTTTTCGCCCTGCTAAGATTCCAGGATTAAATTTTGCCTTCGGCGAAAATCTCGAGGCTTATCACAGCCGTCTTGATACTCCGGAAAACCTGAGTCTTGCTTCGCTCCAACATCACGGTTCTTACGCGGTATCCCTGGCACGCTATTTTGGACAGATGAATTTGGCCCAACTCAAAGAAGATCGACAGGATAGTGTTTTCTTCAATCTGCTGGGTGGAAGCATGATCTCCTATCGCCAACGCTGGGTTTTTCCCGGAAATCTGGTCGTCACACTGTTGCTGGTATCCATCCTCGTGTTGAATGGGCGGCGATCAACGTTGCGGATGAGGGGCGTCGGGCCGGCTCTCCTTGCTGCTATCACGGTGATAGTGTCCGTGCCGGCTGTATTGGCGGGCGCCTACTGGCTTCTTTTCCGGCTTTTGTCTGGACATGCGATCATCGGTGATTCCCAGTCAAACTCCTGGCTTCTCACCGGTTTTGTGTTACTGGGCGCCTGCACGGCAGCTGTGGCTCTGGTTCTGTTTCGAAAGCGCTTTTCTGTATTCGAACTTTCGCTTGCAGGGTTGGTCCTTGTAGATCTATTGAGTTGGATCATTTCTCTGATATTGCCAGCCGGTAGCTACCTGCTGTTCTGGCCATTGTTGCTGATGACCATCGGCCTGCTGATCGTTACGTTGGCCGATAAGCCGACGCACGTAGGCTTGCAGGCCGTCGCCTGCTTGGCCGGTACCGCCGTCACAGTTCTTTTGTTCGCTCCATTGATCTATCTGCTGTACATATTCCTTACCCTCCAGCTTATTACGGTGGTCGCAGCCGGAGTTCTGATCGGTTTGTTTTTGGTCCTGGCCCTTCCGCTAATCAATATTGCGATACCACAAATTCACCAGAAATTCTCAGTATCTGCCGGACTCGTGGCCGCCCTCGCTGCTTTTGGCATTGGACTCAGTCTGGCACATCACAGCGCCAACCATCCGAGTCGTGACACCGCCTTCTACAGCATGAATCCTGACAATCACAGCGCTGTATGGATCAGCTTCGATCGTGCTCCCGACAACTGGACCGCGCAGCTCTTTTCGCACGGCAAGGCAGAGTCCCATCCCATGCCGGATTATTTGGGAGGATTGGAAAGGCCGGTTCTGTCAGGCCCCGCGTCCCCATTGGATTTGTGGCCGCCTCTCGCCGAAATTAAATCCGACCAGAAAGACGGAGATCTTCGCAGAATACGGATGAATGTAAGGTCGCAACGAAAGGCAAGCGCTCTGCGTTTGACATTTCTTCAGAGCGTCAAGGTAGTTGAGGTCAAAGCCGGCGACCGCGTCATCCCGGTGACTCAGAGTTCTGTGCCGCTGAGCATCAGCTTACTGGCCATGGACAGTGACGGTATTGATCTAGAGCTTACGGTCAAAGCGTCTGACAAGATTTCCTTTTGGCTTATGGATCAATCGCTTGGGCTGCCAGACGGCCTGCGGCCACGGCCCAGCGACATCATGGCGGTGAATGGGAGTGATCTAACTCTGATTTGCCGAAAATATGCTATCTGAATTTCAGGTTAGGAGATGATGATTCTCCGTGATCCCACCGATGCGACGAATCCGTCGTAAGGGAGACTATTGCCTTCCAGCCCTCCTCTGATATTCCAACCCTCCTCCCTCGTCATTTTCCGGTTCGGTGATTTGCTCTATGGGCGAGTTAAACGCTCATGGCAGCGTCAAGTACGGTTCTCCCCATCAATGTTCTCAATTCACCGTTACTTCTCCGTTGGTTCCCACAGGGCCTGATACAGCGGACACTGCTGGTATAGCGATTCGTGCGTGCCGGCAGCCACGACCTTGCCTGCCCCCAAGACAATGGTGCGTCCAAGATTCACGATACCTTCGCCCAGCTCTTTCAACAGAGGACGATAGACGACTGAATTTCCATAAGAGCCAAGACCCATGACCTTATATTCGTCGAATGGTCCATTACCCAGGAAACAAATCATGCGGACATAGAACTCCCCGAGCGATTGGCTTTGTGAAAATCGTTCGATTTCCTTTAGAGCCATGTCTTCGCCCACCGCAACCAGACCGGACAAAAAATCGCCGTTTCCATCGATCGCCAGCACCAGGCTGCGCTCAAACCCTGAGAGGGCGAATGCACTCGCGGCGTGCGCGCTGTGATGGCGCACAAAAGTGATCCGGCTCTCATCAATTTCAGTCCCAAACGCCTGCTGAAGACGGTGCTTTGCCAATGTCCGAACATCAACCTGGCGGCTCGACCCCGGCTTCTCCTGTACGAGTCTTCTGCAGCAGATTGTTGCAATATTCTTCCGTTGCATAAAACGCGAAGCAGTCTACATCGCCAGGCCGGACTCCCCCGCGTTCGAGGCACCATCGCAGAGAACGCATGGGAAATTTGTCTGAATGCTTGATGCGATTCAACCGCTCTTCTTCGATAGCCAGCAGAATATGATCGTAATTTCCATACCGTAGAATGGATGTTAGCGCTTCCCAGTTATAGACCCTTGCCCCCATCACTGTCTGGGTTGGATAGGTCTTTGTTTTTGAGTTGCTCGATATAGGCAGCGGCGCGATATATAGAGCCTTCATTCTGTCCTGATCTCCTGTCCCGCCTGTGCATGTGCGTCTGGCGCCACTCACTATTGGGCCGCCCCCTGAACAATTCGATATTGGTTGGTATATTGCGCACATACCGTCCATCCAATGCATAGAGCGATTCATGCTGGCCTCGCACGACAATGCGTCCGGCTTTCCATAACCAGGATTTCATCTGCCTGCAAATGGTGGATAAACGATGGGCAATGATGAATGTCGTGCGGCCTCTCATCAGATTGGAAAGGCCTTCCTGCACCCGGGCCTCGGAATCCGAGTCCAGGCTGGAGGTCGCCTCACCTAAGAGAAGAATCTTGGGATCGGGCCTGAATAGCTCGCGCGATTGCAATCCTTTGACGTTGGCCGCCTGACAGCTTAACTCCACGTTCCCCAAACACGGTCTCGTAGCCATCCTTGAAGGCAGCAGCAAATTATAAAATTTTCCTACCAACGATATGAGCGTGGATTGACCTGCGCCTGGTGGGCCAACGAGAGCGGTAATGGTACCGGGCCGGCAACATAAATTGATGCCTTTAAGTACAGCAGTCACCCCATCATAAGCAAAACTGACATGCTTAAAGCTCACCTCACCACTTCATTTCGGGGTCTCTCTGTTACAATTAATTCACAGAGCAGGGACAGATGCTCTGGTCACGATTGGATTCATGGTGTCCACGGTGTCCATTTCCACGAGAATTCTCAATATATTCGGTGGAAACAGTAGAAGCAGGCGACACAGTTGACGTTCAGGAAGTGCAGTAATTTCCAAAGGGTTGGCTCCAACCCAATGAAAACAAGCTGGGGACGTAGTTCAGTTGGTTAGAACGCTGCCCTGTCACGGCAGAGGTCGCGAGTTCGAGTCTCGTCGTCCCCGCCAGCTTTTCTCTTATTTGTCCACGTTTACCCCCTCATTAAGGAACCAAGAAGAAAGAATTGGGCACGCTTTACAGTTCTTGATCTGGGACGAAATGCTCACTTATTACTAATCTTGTTCTCATGTTTCGCCTATGCTCTGCGCACAACATATTCCAGATAGTAAAATTGCCGAACCAAATCACCGGATGAATCTGCTGACAGCGATATGACATATCAGGATCCCAATGCGCCGGGCGCAGCGAGGCAGGAGAGCAGCCTTGAGAGCCGCTATCGCAAGCTCCTGCACGCCGTACCGGACGCTATCCTGGAAGTGGACCAGGAAGGGCGGATTACCATTCTCAATGAGGCTGCGGAGCGGATGTTTGGCTATAATCGTGCGGAATTTCTGGGCCTGAACGTGGAAAACCTGGTCCCCGCAGCCATGCGCAGCGGGCATGTGAAGCATCGCTCATCGTATGCGGCGCACCCCAATACGCGTCCCATGGGCACCGGGCTGGAGTTGCAGGGACAGAGAAAAGACGGGTCACTGTTTCCCGTGGAAATCAGCCTCAGTCCTAACTGGATTGAAGGATCGTTGCACGTGATTGCTTCCGTGCGCGACATCTCAGAGAGAAAGGCCGTTGAGAACCGTATTCGAGTTTTGCGCGAGCAATACACGGCCGAGTTGACGATGAAGAATGAGCAACTGGAAGCGCGCAACCAGGAAGTGGAGCGCGCGAACAGCCTGAAGACTGAATTTCTGGCCAGCATGAGCCATGAACTGCGCACCCCGCTGCACACCATTATCGGCTTCTCTGAGTTGATGGCGGAGCAACTGGAAGGTCCGCTCACGGAAAAGCAGCAGCGCTTTGTCGGTCACATCCTGCAGGATGCGCGGCATTTGCTGGAGCTGATCAATGAGGTCCTGGACATCAGCAAGATTGAATCCGGCCGGCTGGGGTTAAAACGCGAATCATTTGACTTCAATGCATGTGTTGAAGAGGTGATGGCCGGTATCCGCCATCAGGCCGCAACCAAGAACATTCTACTTGAGAACAAGAACGCTTTTCATGATTCGCTGTATGCCGACCGCGTCCGGTTGAAGGAGATCCTTTATAACCTGCTCAACAACGCGGTAAAATTTACGCCTGAAGGCGGCCGCGTATGGATAGAAGCTGCGCGCCAGGGTGATGCTCTCCACATCTCCGTGTGTGACACGGGAATCGGTATTCCAGAAAGAGAACAGCCTTCCATCTTCGAAAAGTTTTATCAGGTCGGCGACACAACGGGAGGCATCCGTGAAGGCACGGGCCTGGGCCTGCCGATTACCAAACATCTGGTAGAACTACATGGTGGCGCCATCAGCGTGGCAAGCCAGCCCGGAAAAGGCAGCAGCTTTCGCCTGGTTCTTCCGCTCATCCAGGAGCAGGCTGCGTAAAAATATCTTTAATTGATGAAAAAGATCCTGATTGCCGACGATAAAGCGACCAGCCGCGAACTGCTGCGCACCGTCCTGGAACGCCAGGGTTATGAAGTGATGGAAGCGGCCGACGGCGAAGAAGCCCTGCAAAAAGCCCTGGCTGAACTCCCTGACCTGATCCTGCTGGACCTGCAAATGCCCCGGCGCACCGGATATGAAGTATTGGGCGAACTAAGAAAGGATCCGCGCCACGCCGCGCTGCCCATCATCGCCCTCACGGCCAGCGCGATGCAGGGTGATCGCGAAAGGGCGCTGGCTGCGGGATTCACCGGCTACCTGGCCAAGCCGGTGCCGCTGGTCCACCTGCGGGAAGAAGTCCAGCGCTTGCTGCAGACAAAAGAGTAACGCGAGCGCGACTGCTTTACAGCAGGCCAAACTTTTTCATCTTGTAACGCAATGCGTCGCGGCCAATGCGCAATTGCCGTGCCGCTTTCGACTGGTTCCCTGCCGCCCGATCCAACGCGTCCATCACCAGCTTTTTTTCATGCTCTTCAAGCGACGCGTTTGCGGGCTCAGCGGCGCCGTCAGAATGTGTGAGTGGAATCGCCGCGGCGGCGCCCATGTCATGCGGCGCGAGAGGAGGCAGATCGGCCACGTCAATCATGTCCGTCATGGTCATCATTGCGCCATGCCCAATCACGTTTTCCAGCTCTCGGACATTGCCTGGCCAGCTATAACGGCCCAGCACGATTTGCGCCCGTTGCGTGAGACCGTTGATCTGCTTGTTGTATTGCTGCGAGAATTTTTTTACAAAGTGCCGCGCCAGAATCGGCAGGTCGCCCATGCGCTGGGCCAGCGGCGGCGTTTGAATCTCCACCATCGAAAGCCGGAAAAACAGGTCTTCACGGAATTGGCGTTCCGTAATCTGGTGGCGCAGGTCCTTGTTGGTGGCTGCCACCACGCGCACGTCAACTTTCTGCGGCGTAAGCGATCCCACGCGCAGCACTTCCTGATTTTGCAGCACGCGCAGCAGCTTTGCCTGTGTGGAAAGCGGCATGTCGCCAATTTCATCAAGGAACAGCGTGCCGCCGTTAGCGTGCTCAAAAAGTCCCATCTTGTCGCGGTCAGCGCCGGTAAACGAGCCCTTTACGTGGCCAAACAATTCGCTTTCAAACAGGGTTTCCACCACGGCGGAACAATTCAGCACCACGAACCGGCCCTTTACCTGGCTGAGCCGGTGCAATGCCTGCGCCACCAGTTCTTTTCCTGTCCCGGTTGGGCCCGTGATCAGGGCCGCGCGGTAGTGCGGGGCAATGCGCCGGATGCGGGAAAACATCTCCCACATTTCCGGACTGCGCCCCACAATCCCTTCAAACTGCGCCGTCTCCAGCACCTTGTCTTCAGCGTGCCTTACCTGCTGCCGCAACAGCGCGGCATCAATGAGATGGCCCACGCGCTCGCGCAACGTGGCCAGGGAAATAGGTTTGTTCAGATACTCCGCCGCTCCCTTGCGGATGGCTTCCACCGCGGTTTCAGTGGTGTAGTGCGCGGTCATCAGAATCACGTCAATGGCGGGATCAAATTCGGTGATCCGCTCCAGGACTTCCAGGCCGCTCATGTGCGGCATCACCAGGTCCGTCATCACCACCTGAGGACGATGCGTGTAAACCAGGTCAAGCCCCTCTTCCGGATCAGACGCGGTAAAAATCTTCACGCGATCAGAAGCCAGCGCAGAGGAGATGTATTCCAGGCTGCCAAGATTGTCATCGATGATGACCATCTCGATCGGATTTCGACTTTCCGTCATTACTGCTTTCCTTGACCTTTGCCGCCGATATTTTGCGCGGTAGCCGCACCTGGGCTGCGTCAAATAGCGCAGCTCTGCGCTGTCCCGCTCAGCTGCGATTCTAGCAGTCCGCGTAAGTCCTGTCTTTTCATCAAGCTTGAATGGCTTCTGGCGTGCTTTTCCAAGGGTGTGCCGGTGAAAACGCTTAGTCCGGCATTCTGTAGGAGGGAATAAATGGCAACCATGGCTATGAACACTGCTTCAACGAACATGCCCCCATTGATGTTTCACAACAATCTGCCTTTCGCTCATCTTAAAAATGAGGCCCTGGCGCGTTTTGAGGCCATTGCCCCGGAAGTGAGCCGCTCACGCGGTGAAACGCTCTTTGTGGAAGGTGAAACGCCGCGTTGCGTCTTCGTGATACTTTCTGGCCGCGTTAAGCTCTCCGTGAGTTCACGTGAAGGACGCACCGCCATTCTGCGCGTTGCCGGGCCTGGTGAGATTCTGGGCGTCAGCGCCGCCATGAGCGGTACTGCCCATGAGACGACGGCAGAAGCCGTGGAGTTGTGCCGGGTAAAAGCCATCCGCGTCAGCGACTTTCTCCAGTTGTTGAAGCAATTCCCCGAAGCTTCCGCTGAAGCTACCACTTGCCTGCTGCGCGAATACCGCGTGGCCCTGAACAACGTTTGCCGCCTTGCGCTGCCCAACACCGTGGCCGGAAGGCTTGCCTCATTGCTGCTGGAATGGCTGGAGGCGCCGCGCGCCACGGCCGGCAGCGACCGCCGCTTTATCGTAGCCCTGACCCAGGAAGAAATTGCCAGCATGACGAACACATCGCGCGAGACGGTCAGCCGCGTACTGCACCAGTTCCAACAGGATAAATTGATTCGCATCAAAGGGGCCTCTGTGACGATCCTTCAACCCCAGGCACTGGAACTACTCGCGGTCTAAGGACATGAATGTGTGCGCCATATCTCCGACATCTGGAACCAACACCGGCCCGGGGCTTCGAAGCATCTTGTGTGTGGATGATTCGAACGAAATACTGCTGATATGCCAGACCGTGCTGGAAGCGGATGGCTACCAGGTATACACCGCAGGCAGCGCCGCAGCCGCGCTGCATTTGCTCCGTACGCATCCCATTGATGCGGTCGTGCTCGATAATGTGATGCCCGGCATGAGCGGTATTGCCCTGGCGCAGGAGATCAGGCGGATCTCTTCAAGCGTGCCGGTGATCCTGTACAGCAGCCTGGAACGGCCTGATGAAGCCGCCCCGTTCATCGACTCCTATCTATCCAAAGGCCAAGGGCCGCTGGCGCTGCGCAACTTAATTCGAGTGCTCGTGCACAAATAATTCCACCACCGATTTCTTATTGACTTCTCACCAATAAAAAAGCCCGGAGCATTTCAATGCCCCAGGCTGCGCGTAAAGCTTTTCTGCTACTTCAAGCCGCGGATATATGTGATCAACCCTTTGATCTGATCGTCGGTCAATTTGCCTTCAAACTTCGGCATCTTGCCTTTGCCTTCTTTGGTGATTTTGACCATTTCGGCATCTGATTGCTTCGCTACTTCCGGCGAATGAAAATCCCTGGCGCCCATTTTTTGTCCGGCGCCGGTGCCCTTGCCGTCAGCGCCATGGCATACCTGGCACTTTGATTTATAGAGCGCGGCGGCATCGTCGGCGGCAGCTGGAATGGCCCCTGCCAGCAGCATGCCCAGCGCCATTGTGCAGATCATTGCTTTCATACTTCCCTCCATTATTGAATATCTCACTAGGTACTAACCCAAAATCCATAAAGCAGTCGCACTGAACTTTGTCAGAATATTGGAGTCTCCACCGCAAAGTCAGGTAGTCTGCGAATCCTGGCCGCTTTCAATTTGCTTCAGATACATCCTCAGTCCGGTGATCACAAGCGCAATGGCGATCAATGAAAGCCCCAGGCCATAACGGCGATAGTTCCGCTCCTTCAGGGCGTCTTTGCCCGCTTCATAATTCTTGTCCGCTGCTACCAGTCCGGGTTGAATATCCTGCTGCACGCGCGCCACGTTGACGCTATGAATCGTCACCCGGGCCTTGGTGAGCGTGTCGCGGGTTTGCACAAGATCGAGCCGTGCCTGGCTGACCTCCATGCCGGAGCGTTCCGCTTTGCTCAGGATCTGGTCAGACCTGTCGATGGCGGCCGCAAGCTGGGCAAGATGTTCCCTGATGCTGTTCGCGGCAACAAAGCCCGGATCGCCTTCAGTATGGCACTGTCCACAGACTGACTTGTCGTCGGTGCCAATCATCGCATCCGTGGGATGTTGAATGCCGTGATTGCTATGGCAGGTGACGCAACCCGGCAATCCCGCGGAAGCAAATGCCGACTTGTGCGGGCTGGAATCAAACAATTGCGCCTGAAACACGTGGCATGTGGAGCAAACGGCCGCCACCGACGACGAGCCTGGAGGCGTGGCGCCATGATTTCCATGGCACGTGACGCACGTGGGCGCGCTCAAGTCTCCGCGAACCGTTAGCGCTTGATGATGGACGCTTTTTTTGTATTCCGCGAACTGGTTGGTCGGAATCTTGTATGCCTTCATGCGTTCCGCGTCAGAATGGCAACGAGAGCAGGTTGCAGGAACGTTGAGCGGATATACGGTGGACCGCGGATCATTCGGCGGCCGGATATCGTGCACGGAATGGCAATCCACGCAAACCGCGACTTTGGTGTCGCCGGTGGCCAGCCGTTTGCCGTGAATACTGGTGTGATACTGGCTGAGCTGGTCCGTGCGAAGACTTGGATTGTACTTGCGCATCACGGCAGGATCGGAATGGCAGCTTCCGCACAACTGCGGAATTTGTGCCCGTGTAATCTTGCCCTTGAATCCGGCTTTCTTGCCCATGGCAACTTCAGGATCGTCACTGGTGGCGTCACCGCCGTGGCAACTGGCGCAGGTGAGTCCTTTTTGCGCGTGGATATCCTGGCTGAATTTTTCTTCAGTCACGCCCAGGTTGTCCGTCAAGATTGAGTGGCACTCCAGACATGAGTTTTTGGTCTGCCCGTGCGCGACGCCGGCCAGCAGGAAGCCCGCGGCCATGGCCAGAAACCATCGAGAGGTATGTGAAGCCGCGGATTTACTTTGCAAAGTGGCCATAGATGGTCATTCCTATGATGTACGCGAGAGCTACAACCGCCAGAGCATTCACCCATCTCCGGGCGCGGCCAGTGTCAATAAAAGGCAGCAACAGCCAAACCGCTCCCGCCACTCCAAAAGCCAGCACACCCAGGACTTCGCCATCCATGAAAAATACTTTTGAGGGAATCACCTTGAGTGTCTGGAACATGAACAGGAAGTACCACTCCGGCTTGATTCCCGCGGGAGCGGAAACAAATGGGTCAGCTTTGACACCTAGGTCCCAGGGAAAGATAGCCGCCAGCGCGCCGAGCACTCCCAGCGCCACATACCAGGCCATCAATTCGCGCAACGCGAAATTGGGAAAAAACTTCATCTCACGCAAAGCCGCGGGCTTGGTCAGCCATTCCGCCTCCAGCTTGGGAGGCACGCTGATGCCGAATCTCTGCACCAGAAGAATGTGCAGGCCGATCAACAGCGTCGCCAGCCCCGGCAGCACGGCCACGTGGAATCCAAAGAAACGCGTGAGGGTGGCGCCGGTCACTTCTTCTCCACCGCGAAGGAAGATCATGAGCGGGCGCCCGACGATCGGCACCTGCCCGGTGATTTCCGTTCCTACTTTGGTAGCGAAGAACGCCAGCGTATTCCATGGCAGCAGGTAACCGCTGAAGCCGAAGCCCAACACAAGAAAAAGCAGGATCATGCCGCTCAGCCATGTCAGTTCGCGCGGCTTGCGATACGACTTGAGAAACGCCACGCTGAACATGTGCGCAAACGCGGTGAACACCATCAGGTTGGCCGACCAGGAATGGATTGAACGGATCAACCAGCCGAACTTCACCCGCGTCATGATGTACTGAACGCTCTCAAACGCCTCATTGGCGCCGGGGCGGTAATAGAGCAGCAGCAGGATGCCGGTCAGCACCTGGATCACAAAAAGAAAGAGCGTGATGCCGCCGAGAAAATACCAATGGGACAAGCGATGAACAGGAACTGTTTTCTTGCGCAAGGGAGCAAGCAGTTCATTCCAGCCAAAGCGGTCATCGAGCCAGTCGTGCAGTTTGCGGAAGAAACCCATGTCAGGATTCCTGGCGGCGCCGGACAAATATCTCGTCGCCCCGGACTTGCACTTCAAAGGTTTCCAGCGGGCGCGGCGGCGGCCCGGAGATGTTCCGTCCGTTGACGTCGTACTTGCCGTTGTGGCAGGCGCACCAGACTTCGCGCGTGTCGTCACGATACTGCACCGTGCACGCGAGATGCGTGCATGTGGCCGACATGGCCTTGTATTCGCCATCGGTGGTGCGGACGAGCAATCCCGGGCGGCTGCCGAAACGAAATATCTTGCCGCTGTTCGGCTTCAGATCGCCTGTCTTTGCGGCAATTACGGAGCCGCTGCCCATGTCAGCTTCCTTGGGAGGGACAAGAAAGCGCAGGACGGGATAAAAAAAAGCTGCCGCGCTCAGGAACAAGCCACTGCCCAGAAGCGCTTCCATGAACCGCCTACGACGTATAGGCGAAGAAGCAGGACCATGAGGAGATTGGGGAACGCCGGGATTGGTAGGTACCATGCCGCCTCACTGGAATGAACCTGAACTGCGGGCCCAAATTTAAAAACCTGTTCACAAAAATCTATGGTTTGACTTACGGCAGAGCCCTGCGGCTATTTGCCCCTGGCTCCTGGTTTCGCCAGGTCACGCATGTACTTGATCAGCTCCGTGAGCTGATTGTCCGTGAGTTTGCCGCCATAGGCCGGCATCTTGTTTTTGCCTTTTTTCGCGATTTCCAGAAGCTCCGCATCCGTTTGTTTCTGAACATCAGGGCTGGTGAAATCCTTGACTAACATTTTTTTGCCGGCCGGGCTGCCTGTGGCGTCAGGACCGTGGCAGATTTGGCACTTCATCTTGTACAAGGTCGGGGTAGCATCCTGGGCAGCAACCTGACGTACGGAACCCGGAAGCAGGCCTAGCATAATAATAATGATGGCGCTCAACGTGAACTTCATTCCCTCTTCCCTCCAAAGCGTGGCTTGCTATTACATGGTGTAACGCAATGACAGCGAGAACATGTTTCCGCGGAAGTCCCTTGGGAAAGTCGGACCAGGGTCGGACTTCTCGTTATAGTCGTAATAGTTCCATCCCGACTTGAACGTCACCTTTTCAGAAATCAGGAACGCGATTGAAGCCGTGGGCAGATGGTAGTTATAGGCCAATGGCCCGGTGGGTGCGATCGGGTTCAGGATCAGAGTATTGCCATTTGTAGTGGTAACGGCATAACCCGCCCCGGCCGTAATGCGCTTGGTGGGTCTCATAATCAGCGACGCGGAGCCATAATTCGACGTGTTGGTATAGACCGACAAACCGGAAAGGAATGGGGTTCCACAACTGATTGTGCCCGGAGGATTCAGGTTCGGCGTGGCGACAAAGCAGATATTCGTCGTCGAGAAAATGTCGTTGTAATCGTAGGAAAGATCCACGCCCCACATGGCGTCAGGCTTGGCAAGCGCGGCGCTGAACCCATAGCTGCGATTGTGCTGCAGCAGGCCGATATCCGCGCTGGTATTGCGGGCTTCCAGGATGCGAATCGCCGCTCCCAGATTGATCCAGTCCGCCGCCTTATAACCTGCGCGGAAGCGGTAATCCTGCGAATGGCGCGGCGTGATGCGGAAGAAAACATTGTCTCCGGAAAAGAACTCAACATCACCGCTCACGCGGAGCTTCTCTGTGCGTGCGGCAAAGCCAACCAGCCCGGTGCTTCCATTGATCTGGGTAAAGTCTTCTCCCACATCCGCGGTCGGAACGGCCACGGTGCATGTGCCGTCAGGGTTCAGCGGCACACCGGCGCACGCTCCGCGATTGGCCAGGGCGGCTGTGGGCCCAGGGAAGAAAGTCTGAACCTGGACGTTATCAACTCTTTGCGTAATTTCCCTGCGTTCAAAGCGGTATCCCACGTGGGCCGTGATGCGCTTGGTGAAGTCATACTCCAGAAGGAAGGTGTTTGACGTCCGCTTCTGGCCGAGAAAATCATTGCGATTGTCCACAATCAAGTCAGCGGCGGAACTGGCAATGTGCTGCGGACAGGTGGCCGCCGTAAAAGGCGGAGGGCAGGTGGCGGCGCTGAATACGTTAGGGTTTGACAACAGCGTGGCGCCAAAAAGGTTTGCCGTAATCAGGCTCCAGTTCCCCGGAATGCGGAACCCGTCATACCGGAATGAGTCCACGATACGGAACTTCTCGGTAACGTGGATGGTCGCGCCCAAATCTGCAGCCAGAGAAATGCGGTGCGACAGAGCGCTGCCGGTAAGCCCAAAAGCGCGCACGCGATTGCGCGTGATAAGACCATTAAACAACTCGGCCGTTGAAGGATCATCGGCCTCGGCGTCAGAATAGTTCACCCTTCCGGAAAGGTCCACATGTCGAAAATACTCGCTTTGAAAGCTGAACTGTTCCGTGGGGAATGAGTTGCGCAGGCGTCCAAAACGGCTATAGCTGAAGTAGCCATTGCAGGCAGGATTGGCAAAACCTGTACCCAGCACCGGCGTGGCGCACGGCTGACCTGCACCGGTGTTGAAAGGGAAGCCCAGGTTAACCGGGAGACCGCCTGCCAGCGTGAAGCTCGGAATCCCGAAGATGCTTTGCACGCCGGGGTCGGCGAGGTCAGCGGTTGTATCGCCCTTAAAGTATGTATAAAACTGATCGTAATTAATGCTGGTCCTGGGTATGAAGCGGAGGGAAACTCCAAAATTATAATTATCGGTCGTATTCAATGTCGGCGAAAACAAAAGACCTTCCGTGCCCTGGTGATCACTGCTGAAAGTGTTGCCTTCATTCACCACTCTTGACCAGCCGAGTTTGACCCTGATGCTGCCCACGGGGAACAGTGTGAGATTGACGTCGCTCATGCGGCGAGTCATCAGAAACTCATGCGGCGAGTTGACGATGGGAACAATGGGGCTCGAGCTTCCCGGCGCCGTTGGATTGAGCGGGTTGGCGAACAGGTCATAATCGAAGATGTTCTGATCGCGCCTGAAGCTTGCGTTGAAACTGTAGATTTTTCCCTTCTGCGCGCGCACCCGGCTCAAGTTGTTGGGATCGCCGCCGTAACCGAAGTTGCTGAAAAGAAGATCGTCAAAGAGAAATCCCTTATGGTCTGGCGAATGCATATCCAGGGTGTATTCCAGCAGCCGAGGACCGGTGCCCAGATTCACAAAGGTGTCCCACGTGCCCTGATTGCCGGTAAAGTCAGTCAGGCGTCCGCCAAACTCCGCGGCCTGCTTGATCACCCATGGGCCCACGTTTTCACCTTCATTGCGTTCCGTGGTGACTGAGGTGGCCAGCACATCAGACTTGCGGGCGGAATCCACGGCCACGCCAAGGTCCGGCTGGCGGTGCTCCTCGCCTTCGTCTTTCTTGGCCGTTGCCGCAGGCTTCTTGTCATTGTCCGCCTGCGCCGCAGGCGCTGCCTCTGGCGGGTCAGTTGGCGTCTGCGCAAAAAGTGTAAGGCCAAACAGTCCCATTCCGACCAATAGAAGGCGCGATGGCCACATACCCGGAATATGCAATTTCCTATTCATCTCATCACCTTTATGTTTTACGGTTTGAAGAACACCCTGTCTGAGTTGGAGCCGTGAATGGCCGTGTGACACATCGTGCAGGCCTGATACTTCTGGGCCTGGTTATGGAACGATGGCGCCGCAGGAGCCGGCGCATCCACCGTGAGCGTGTGGCACTCCAGGCAGAGCAGGTTTACGTTGCTGCGCTTTAACAAACGTGGGTTCGACGAACCGTGGGGGGTATGGCAGGCGACGCAGCCTTCAGTCTTGATGGGGGCATGTTCCCAGGCAAAGGGACCAGCCTTGTCCGTGTGGCAGTTGAAGCAGACCTGGTCTTGCGCGGCGGTGGAACGCAGCTGGTGCTTCATAAAGCCGCCATGCTGGTTGTGGCAGTTGCTGCAACTGATCAAGCCTTCATTCACTCGATGATGAAAAGGCTTTGAGAAATCCGGCTTTACTTCAAGATGGCAGCTGTAACAAAGGTTGGGCTGGGCCATTTTCAAAAGCTGCCGGTTCACTTTGGGAGAGTGCACGGAGTGGCAATCCACGCAGCCAACGTTATTCTTCAGGTGCTCTGACCGCAGGAAGTTGGCATGCTCTTCACCAAACTCATGGCAGGTGAGGCAACGCTTGGAAGATTCCTCGCGCGAGAGGGCAGCAAAACGGATGATCTTGGCGGGATCGGCCGATTCGGCATGTTCCTTGCCGGGACCGTGGCAGGCTTCGCAACCCTGGAACTCCACGCCTTTGTGTTTGTTCAACTCGGTCTTCCAGTGCGGGCCACTGTCATAACCTTTGGCCTCCTGCTCGTGGCAGGTCTTGCAGGTTTCAGCCCCTACATATTGCGAGGGATCGACGCCCTTATGGCCCTCGATGACCTCTTTATCTTTTTTCTGGTCGCCGCTGGCCTGGCTGCTTTGCGCGTCGACGCCGGTTCCTTTGTCGTTCCCATGCTTTTTGGGACCGGCAACGGCAAGCCCAACCAGACCTACAAGAAAAACCAATAGAATTAAGAGCCTGAGTGCTTTTCCTGACATGAGCGACCCTCGCATTTCTCATTATTCGCAACGAAACATCCGACTATAAGCAAAGTCTTGGTGATAGCTCTGTGATATGGATCACACGTGTAAAGAAACTTTACAAATCGACGCGAGAAGTGCCAAAACAGAACTGAAATTTATAGCTTCCAGAGTTGCTGTCCAGCTTGGCAGGGACCTGGAATCATGAAAACTTTCTCTTTGGCAGGACCACAGACTGTTTGCAGGAATGTGGAGAGAACGAAAAGATTAGTGCGCAGGACTTATGGCTCCGCGATCCATGGAAGATTAGTCCAGCTTTACTGTACGAGAGCGAGAGCCAAAAAAGAAGCGGCGGGAATTGCTGCGCAAAATCCGGTCCGCGATTTTCAAATCACTGCTGAGAACCTTGGCAACACCGAAATAAATCTCCGGCTTGTTCCGCAGCAGGGACAGAAAGGCGTCTCGGGGAACAACCGTGATGGAACAGGATTCGACACAGGTCACGTTAATTTCCGGCAGCTCGCCAGAGACCAGGGCGCGCATTCCAAACACCTTCCCAGGTTCCGAGTAATCGACCGAGGCGGCCCCGCGCATGCAATCCAGGCTGACCGCCACCTTGCCCGAATTGATAATGATAAGATTTTCCTGCGGCACACCCTGCTGGATAAGAGTTGTACCTTCCGGTACGGTCATCGACTGTTCGGCCTTGACCAATTCCGCCCGCACTTCCTGCGAAAGCATTTCATACAGCTCATTGGCGGCGTTGTGCGGTGATGTGCTGTTCATAAGATTGCTTATAGACCCATTCGATAATGAGGTACTGTGACGACAGTCACCTCCGCTTGTGATGATCAGGTGGTTACCAGATTTTCCAGAGCGCGTCGATTGGTGATTGTCCATGTAGCCCCCTTCACCCTGATAAAGCCTTTTTTGCGGAAACCGGTAAGCACCCGCGAAACCGTCTCTCGTGAGGTGCCGATGAACTGGGCGATCTCTTCCTGCGTGAGCGTTACCCGCAACGCGGTTTCATTGGCTTTCTTTGTGGACAACTCCAGAGGGTGTTCCGCCCAGCGCAAAATAAGCTTGGCAAGTTTTTCAGGAACTGAATTGGAGAGGCCGAGGGAACGGATTTCGTCATAGGCGCATTTGCAGTTGTGAGTGAGCTGCTTAGCCACCTTCATGCCAACATCCGGGAACTCCTGCAGAAAGCGCACGAAATCAGCCTGAGCAATAAAGTTGGCTTGGCTGGGCTCCAGTGTTTCCACCGTTGCTTCATAGGGAGAATTTGCAACTGCCGCCGTCAGGCCAAGCACTTCGCCCGGCTCCGCCACGCGCAGAATCATGCTCTTTCCTTCACTCGATGTGGTGGAGAGTTTGGCGCGCCCGGTGCAGAGTATAAAAATTCCGCGCGGCGCTTGGCCTTCCAGGCACAACAACGCCCCCTTTGGATAAACGGAGGTCGCTTTAACTTGTTGCAGGCGGATAAGCGCTTCCCGAGGAAGGTCGCAGAAAAGGTTTTGCTCGCGAAACGCACATTTTAAGCAGTCTTCAATGATCTGGAAGTGATACGCCATCTCCAACTCCTAACGGAGAAAATCAACAACTCTCAGATTAAACGGAGACCGTCACACAGATATGTGACGGTCGTCACATTCCAAATGTGTTCCCTCATTCTGCTCTGGGTACTGAAAGCCCCGGGTCAAAGCCAAAACACAGCATTCCGGCCCTGATCGGGAACGCCGCAATGGGAGCGCCACGCAAATCACAGACATGATGTGAGTTAGTGATCGCGGTCACAGTTTTTGTCCTTTGCTCTAAAGCAAACTGGAAAGTTACAAACCATCATTCGGGTCCCCGGACTTTCATTCCAATCTTTCTTTAGAGGTATTTATGCCACTTGTAGGACCGGGCACTGCCATTTCCTTTAAAAGCATCCTCTTTCTTACGGATTTAGGCCAGGCTTCCACGGGAGCGCTGGCGTACTCGCTTGCATTCGCGCGGCATTTCAAGGCACGCCTTTATCCCGCGCATGTATTGGATACGGTTTTGACTGAAACGGCCATTGCAGGCGAAGCCGCCATAAGAGAATTAGAAGAGCAAACACGCCGGCAGCTCTCTCGCCTTGCCGAATATAACGGCATCCATTTCCAGCCGCTTCTTAGCCGCTGCGATTTTGAGACCGCCATATCACACTGGATTTCACAGCTTGGGATTGACCTGGTTGTGGCCGGCACTCATGGACGGCGCGGCGTGCAGCGATTTCTGCTCGGTTCTACTTCTGAAATGGTCCTGCACAATGCGCCTTGCCCTGTTCTCACGGTCGGCCCCAATGTTGAAGTGCCGCGCCTCTTCAGTCTCAACCTGCAAAACATAGTGTTTGCCACAGATCTGGGCGAACAATCACAGCAGGTTCTTGGATTCGCTCTTTCGCTGGCCCGGGAAAAATGCGCCCGCCTGATGCTTCTGCATGTGCTGCCTGAGGAATCACGCGACTATCCAGACCGCTTGAGGGTCTTGAGCTTCGTGCTGAAAGAGGCGGAACGATTGCTGCCCACCCAGGCGCACGGCTGGTGCAAGCCGCAGTTTGCCGTGGATGCAGGCCCTACGGCTGAACGGATCGTAAGCCACGCGCAGAACGAGCACGCTGACTTGATCGTGATGGGCCGTGGGCGCAGTGAACACTTCAGTCTGAAAGGCAGTCCTGGCGTGACGCACAAAGTGATCTGCGCGGCGCCCTGCCCGGTGCTTTCCGTGCCCGAATCGTGGCCGCGCTAAAGTGCGCAGTCCGGCTAGGGTGATCTACATCACAGCCGCGACGTGGCCCACGATTGCAAACTATAAAGGAAGATTTGAGATGAGAAACGGAATGACGGAATGGAAACCAGCGCGAAACGGCCTGCTTCTACAGACGTTGGAAGGCGCGCTGGCTTTCTTCGCTACGGAAGGGGTTAAAAGGCCCTTCCGCGGCGAATGCCATATTTTTCTGCACCTGCGGGGTTCCGGGATCCCGCAGGCGGTCCTGCCGGTAACTTCATTCCGTCCGCTGCGCATGGCAACAGGATTGCCGGCGTGCAGCAGGAGAACACTCAAGAGGAACCTGACGGTCGCGAAAGCGAATGAGCCCAGTGCTCCGGTCCAGCAAACATTGCAACTTTAAAAAGGAGTTTTTTATGTCAACTATGCATGCTCTGCCAGTCGTCAATAAAATTTCATTCAAGAATATTTTATTTCTTGCCGATTTCACTGAATCCTCACAGGGCGCCATGGCGTATGCCGTGGGATTTGCGAATCATTTTGGCGCGCAGGTTTATCCCGCGCATGCCTGTGATCCAATCATCCTTACGGAAACGGCAGCGCCGAACATTCTGGATGAAGTGGAAGAAAATAGCCGTCGCCGCCTGAACGCGCTGGCCAAGCAAAACAATTTCAACGGCACACCGCTGTTCGCCCGCGGCCCAGTGGCAGAAGCCGTCCCAAAGTGGATTGCCGAGCACGGAATCGATCTGATTGTGATGGGCACGCACGGCCGCCATGGCTTGAAGCATCTGTTGATGGGCTCGGTTGCCGAAGCCATCTTCCGCAACGCCACATGCCCGGTACTTACGGTAGGCCCGCACGTTACAGCAAGGCCTTCACATGATTTCAAGGCGGAAAACATTCTTTTCCCCACGGACCTGGGCGCGCACGCGGAATTCGCGACGCAATATGCGCTCTCCATTGCGCAGGAAAGCCGCGCACAAGTGACGTTTATGCACGTGGTTTCCCTGGAAGACGCTTTTCAGCGCGACCGCACAGAGTTGGTTGCAGATTCCTATAAGAAGCTGGAAACCCTGGTGCCGGCCGAAGCCAAGAAGTGGTGCAAGCCTGAAATGGTGGTGGAAGTGGGCGATACGGTGAAAGAACTGCTGGGCTTTGCGGAGACGGAACGGCCTGACATGATCCTGCTGGGGCTGCCGGCGGGAAAGAAATTCAACGGCGGATTCCACTCAAGCGTTACCTATAACCTGGTTGCCGGAGCGCCTTGCCCAGTGCTGACAGTGCGTGACGTTTTGAACGATTAAGCGGTCGCACGACGAAGCAGGGCAGGCAAAGATCCTTGGCATGACGATTCGCTGGAGCACGATGCCAGGAACCAACAGAGAGCAGCGCTTACGGGCGCTGCTCTCGTGCGTAAGAGCACATTGGTTTTACAAACGCGGCTTTGCGCCCAGCTTAGTTGGCCGCTTCAGGATGCTTCTTTAAATACGCTTTCACGAACGGGCACACCGGAACGACCTTAAGCTGATTGAAGTGGGCATAGTCCAGCGCAGCGCGGATCAGCTGATTTCCCAGCCCGCGTCCTCTTGAAGCTTGCGGGACCTCAGTGTGGATCAGGGTGATGCTGTGGTCTGTGCGGCGGTATTGCAGCAGAGCTTTATCATTCCCCAGCGCGATCTCAAACCGGCCCTCAGCTTCATTGTGCGTAACGGAATTGCTATCCATAAGACTTACTACTCCATTGCAGCCGATTCTACGCGAATGTCGCTTCGCTGCAACAGGTTGTTCTTTAGATACCGCTGCATCGATTTGCCGCTTTCAGCTTGCGATCATGTCCCTTGTTCCAGCTGACCGCCTGGTTCCGTCACAACATCTCTGACCGGCCACGACCCCGTAAGGCATGCCAGCAGATAAATCCCGCCGACAATCGCGAATCCTTGCGCCAGTCCGCGGGTGTGCGCGACTGTGCCCACGGTGAATGAGAATACAAGTTGCATCAGCGTTCCCAGAAAGTAAAAAGTGTTCTGCACGCGTCCCATGAAATGCTTTGGGACCAATTCCATCATGGTGCTGGTAATGGCCACGCCTCCCAGCGCGCGACAGCATCCCATAAGGCAATACACCGCCGCACAAACAACCAAAGCCTTGCCCACCGTGAGTGACGCGGAGACAACGATCGCACCCTGGATGTGTGCTCCAAGGAACGGCAATGAGATCAAGGAAAGCCCCAGCAACGCCATGGAAATTCCCACAGCGCGGCGATGTCCGGTGCCGCTTATGAGCGCCGGAGTATAAATCGCGCTCATAAACGCGCCAATGGCCCAGCCGGCATTTAACCATCCGTAGCCCACTGCGCCGGATTTCAAAATGCGATCGCTGAAGGGTGCTGTGATCACGCCCTGCGTCAGCATTCCGCCGATAAACAATGCCCACGCTATGCCCAGCAGCAGCAATCGCGGACGCAGCTTGATATAGGCGATGCCTTCTTTTAATTCATGAACAAACTTGGCCACGGCGCTATCATGCACAATGGCATCCGCCGCCATCGCCACCGTGTGCTTGCCCTTGCGCACAAACAGATAGCAGGTGAAGGAAAGGACGTAACTGGCGAAGTCGATAAAAAGCACGCCGTGCAGACCAATCTTGTTGTAAACAAATCCGACGACGGCGCCGGCCACCAGCCATCCGCCTTGCACGCCCGCGAGCAAAAAACTGTTGGAATGGACGAAATGTGAGTCCGGCGTAAGCTCCTGAACAAGCGCGGTGATGGTGGGCCAGAACATCCAGAAGCCCGCCGCGACAATGACGGACATCAAATAGACTTCCCACAGCGCGGCCACCCCGCGATACGCCATGATCGCAACGCACAGAATCACCAGGCCGCGAACGGCATCCAGGACCATCAGCAGACGGCGGCGGTCTTCGCGGTCGATTACCACGCCGGTGAACGGCAGCATCATGAGCGCGGGGATGGTTTGCAGCATGAGCAGCGTTCCCAGCGCCATTTCCGAATGTGTTTTTTGCAGCACAAACCAGGTCACGCCGGCGGAGTTCATGCCGCTGCCGACCATGGAGATCAGGTTCGCGGCAAAAATCAGCCGCATTCCGCGATGCTGGAGAATGTTACGCACGTCTACTCACTTTAGCATCCCGCAAAGCGCGCAAACGCCTTGCTCTGCCGCCCGCGGCCTGCAATAATTTTGGCAATGCCGGGCCGCCACTTACGTGTGGTCTCCATCATCGCGATTTCCGCCGCTGCGTTTGTTGCCGGCGCTTCCATGCGTGAAGCGGTAAAGCCTTTCTCCGTTTATCACGATGGCGATGACCTTATTTTCACGCCTGAAGCCGCGGGCAATCATCGGCTGGCCAGCGTGGGCCCGTGGAACCTGGGCGAGCGCGTGGCTGAAGACAAGCCTGTCGACAAGCGGCTGAATCTTTATTTTGTGGCGCCGGGCGTGCAATATCGAGCGGCCGGAAAATCCGAGTACGACCACAACCTGGTCGTCAACAAATACACCGTTGACGGCAAGCCGCGTGACTGGGACATTTTCTGGTGCTTTATTCTTGATCCCACTCTGCGGCCCGACCTGCGCAGCGAACGCGAACTGCTGATGGCCAAGCACCAGACATTTCGTCCGGCAACGCTGTTTGAGTTCAAAGACATTCCTTCACACGCGCTGATGGCGGAACGGCTGAGCATAAAATCCATGGCTGACCTGCGGCGCTTCCGCGAAAAAGACGGTTCCCTGCCACGGCTGCTGATTGTGCCTGCGCGGCTGGTCGTCCGCGCGACTGCTGCGGTGCCCGGCGCGGTGCCAAGGCCGACGCCGCGATAGTTTTTCTCGTCCTGAGCGAAGCGCTGCCAAAAAATCTTAAGTAAGCACAACTCTCGAGCGACTTTTCGCGCGGCTCTCCGCTCAGGATCACAGCCTCCATTTATACTGACTCTTCATACTTTTACCTTTTGAAGGGACATCAACTGCTTCCTTATATACACATTGGGCCGCTGGAAATTCCGACCTTCGGCCTGCTCATGGTTGTGGCCTTTGCCGCCGCTTATTACGCTCTGGATGGCGAGATCAAACGGCGCAAAATCCAGCTTGATCCGTACACTATCGTCGCCGTGGTCGCGTTCGCCGGAATTCTGGGCGCAAAGATCTGGCACATTGTCGACACGCCCGCTGACCGCCTGAATGCCGATACTTTCAAAAGTTTTGGCGCGTTACTGAGCTGGTTCCGCGGCGGCTTTGCCTGGTTTGGAGGCTTCGTCGCCGGGATTGCGGCGCTGCTGATCATCGCCCGCCGCAACGGCGTGAACCTGCTTACCATGCTGGATATTTCCAGCTCGGCTGCGGCCGTTGGTTACGCCGTGGGCCGCATCGGCTGCCTCATCTCCGGCGACGGCGACTATGGCAAGCCAACGCATCTTCCCTGGGGCATGGCGTTTCCTGATGGCCTTGTCCCGACGACTGGCCCCAGCGGCACATGCGCGCTGAATGGCTGGCCGCAAAACTGCGCCGTGCATCCCACGCCAATTTATGAATTCATCGCCTGCGTGCTGATCTATTGGTACATATGGCGGCGCGGCTCGCGCGCCAT
>DAHUXR010000072.1 GCA_027307045.1 Acidobacteriaceae bacterium | reverse complement strand
ACGTAGGTCTGGAAGAAGCGCTGGCTGAAGCTGATTACGTGAGCTTGCACGTACCGCTCGTCCGCGAAGGAAAATCTCCCACGTATCATCTGATCAATGAACGTACGCTCAAGCTCATGCGCAAGGATGCCTACCTGATCAACGCCGCGCGCGGACCGGTGGTCGACGAAAAAGCATTGGCCAAAGCGCTCAGAGAACGGTGGATCGCCGGCGCGGCTCTGGATGTTTTCGAGAAAGAGCCGCTGCCCGCAGGCTCCCCGCTGCTCGATCCGGAGATTGAAGATCGCTGCCGCTTGTTTCATCACTTTGCCAGCGCTGGACGGATCACGCGGCTCTCCACCGATCCCGAGAAAGGCATGGCTGGACGATGCGTTCAAGGATTGATTGATGTGCTGGAAGAAAACTATGGCGGTGACAAGACCAGAATGCCTTATGTCGTGAACAAGGAAGCATGGACAGGATCGGGCGCGGACGGCGAAGGGATTTAGTGGCGCGCGATTCGTCCATAAAAAAATTAAGAGGACGGCATTTCTGCCGTCCTCATCCAAATGGCTTAACGCAATTTATGACGATCTGCGCTTGGCGCCTTTTACGTCCAGCTCATTCACAACCTGCT
The DNA here is from genome assembly GCA_027307045.1 of Acidobacteriaceae bacterium. Classification (GTDB taxonomy): domain Bacteria; phylum Acidobacteriota; class Terriglobia; order Terriglobales; family Acidobacteriaceae; genus Angelobacter. The sequence continues at coordinate 22,670 of DAHUXR010000072.1, read as the reverse complement.
GCACGTTAGGAACGCTGGCGGCAAGTTTTTCCACCTGCTGACGCTGGCCTGCTGTATCCACATCGCCTTTCAGCGTGAGCACGCCATTCTTGGCGTCAAAACGGATGTGTTGTTTTTCCAGCCGGTTCGCAATGATCACCGCTTTGAAGTCCTTTTCAATCGCGGAATCTACATTGGAATCTATTTTCCTGGCATCGCCTTCCACACCTTCCGGCCGGACGCCGATTTCGTTCGAGACAACAAAGCCGGTAGCCGCGCCTTTGGCCACTTCTTCAGCCTTGTCTTTATCTTCCTGGGTTTTTAAGTCGCCGGTAAGCGTCACAAGCTGTTTATCGTTGTTTGTAGCCACTTTTACGTCTTTGTAGCCGGCATTCGCCAGGGCTTTTGAAACCTGGTCTTTCACGTCAGGCGTGTTGGCTTTATTGGATGAGCAGCCAATTGCCACACAAAGCAGAAATGCGGCCAGAGTTGCCATTGAGTTTTTCACGCGCATAAAAAAGAGAGCCTCCTAGTCGGTTGAGTCGTCGGTTAGAACCCAGGGGAGGTTCTATTGATATTGGATGCGGGCTGCAACTCAGAGGAGGGCTGCTGTTAGCGTGTAACGACTGGCGCAGTGATCATTGAGCGAAAAATTTTTGCGCCGTCTGCCGAGCCAAGCAGTGACTCACTGCAGCGGTCGGGATGCGGCATCATGCCAAGAACGTTGCTTCCTTCATTGCAAATGCCGGCAATGTTATCGAGCGACCCGTTGGGATTGGCGTCCGCCGTGATCTCACCTTCTGGCGTTGAATAGCGGAAGACGATTCGGTTTTGCCGCTTCAGCGTTTCCAGTGTCTGCGCGTCGCAATAATAATTCCCTTCCATGTGGCCGATGGGAATCCTGAGCACCTCGCCTTTTTTGCACGCGTTGGTGAATGGAGTCTCAGCGTTCTCAACACGCAGATCGACAAACTTGCAAATGTATTTCAATCCGGCATTGCGCATGAGTGCGCCCGGCAAAAGCCCCGCTTCACATAGAATCTGAAAACCGTTGCAGATGCCGATGACCAGACCACCGGATGCGGCGAACTTGCGCACCTGGTCCATGATGGGCGCGAACTTGGCGATGGCTCCGGTACGCAGGTAATCGCCATAGGCAAAGCCACCGGGCACAATGATGGCGTCACAATTTTCCAGATCGTGCGAATCATGCCAGAGCATGGTTGCCTGCTGGCCGGTGGCCGCGATGGCCGCGTTGTAGCTATCCTGATCGCAGTTGGAGCCGGGAAAGATGATGACGCCAAATTTCATAGTTTTATTTTAACCACAAAGGTCACGAAGGAACATGAAGAATAAAAGCGAGGCTTCTCCTAATAAGTTTTGATTGGTGCTCTGCGGTGCATCCAATCGTAAGGGGTGAAGGATCGACTTCTATATGATTCCCCTTTGTGTTCTTTGTGTTCCTTCGTGTCCTTTGTGGTTAACTGACTTTATGGACTGGAAATCCCGCGCACGCACCACCGGCTCAGCGCTCAAGAACTGGTTTATCGCCCAGTGCTATGACTCTCTGGCAGTAGCAGTTCTGTGGCTGGTGGGATTATGGATCATCGGCATTCCCTGGGCGCCTCTGTGGGCGATTCTGGGCGGTGTACTTCAATTCATTCCAAACTTCGGCGTGATGATCTCTTTGATTGGACCAGCGCTGCTGGGAGCTTTGAACCATGACCACATGCGGTTTATTTATGTGCTGATCCTGTTCGCTGTCATCATGGTCACCGACGGCCTATTTCTCCAGCCTTACCTGATGAAGCGCACAGCTAAAGTGCCTTTCTGGGCAGCGTTGTTTGCGCCGATCGTTCTGGGAATCATCATTCCGTTCTGGGGAGTGCTGCTGGCGCCACCGTTGCTTGCCGTGATTTATGCGTTCCGCAAGGAGACGCCAGAAATTCTGCCGCCTCAAAGTTGAAACGTGCGGTGCTGCGTCTTCAGGTCAGGCTTTGCCTGTTCGCCGATATCCTCTTCGCACCTTTCGCACCGCAGGCTGTGGCAGAAGGCCCTTCACCGCCAGAAAAATCCAGAAAAGAAGGATCGCCAGTAGATAAATGCAACTCCAGAGGCCGATCGCTTTGCCTTCAAGGCCGGGCTGAGCGATGACTGAGACGATTGTTTGCGCCAAACCCCAAGACGTAACGATCATCACAAAAAGCAAGATAATCAGGAGGCTGACTTTTTGTCCTACGCTGAAGATTGCTTTTCCTGAAGCAATGTTCCGGTAATATCGGCCCTCGTTCAAATTCGTGTCAGGAAACACGATATTGCGCTGGCGATTGATGACGTCGCGCTCCCATTCCTTGAGGCTCATGGCGGGAAATGATACACCAGCTCGTGCTATAATCTACCTTGTTTTCCTGCGCTTATGGCGCGTGCCGCCTCTCCTTGTTGGCTGCGTAAATCTATGATTCTTTGAGGTTATCCACATGTCCGGCCACTCAAAATGGGCCACAATCAAGCATAAAAAGGGCGCGCTGGACGCAAAGCGCGGCAAGATTTTCACCCGTCTGATTAAGGAAATCACCATGGCCGCCAAAGCCGGTGGCGGCGATCCCGAAGGCAATCCGCGGTTGCGAGGGGCCGTGGCGGCTGCCAAGGCTGAAAATATGCCTGCCGACAACATCAAGCGCGCCATCCAGCGCGGCACCGGCGAGCTTGAAGGCGTGAGCTATGAAGAAATCACCTTTGAAGGCTATGGTCCCGGCGGCGTAGCGCTGCTGGTAGAGGTTACGACTGATAATCGCAACCGCACCGTCAGCGAGATCCGCCACGCCTTTACCAAGGGCGGCGGGAACATGGGTGAAGCCGGCTCGGTTTCCTGGATGTTCCACAAAAAAGGCTCCATCGTGGTTTCCAAGGCCAAATCCAAGGAAGATGATCTGATGAACATCGTTCTTGAACAGGGCGGCGACGACCTGAGCGACGACGGCGAGAACTGGGAGATCATCACTCCTCCCAACGCGTTTGAAACCGTGCTGGAAGCGGTGAAGAAATCCGGCGCCGAGATCGTTCATTCCGAACTGGGCATGATTCCACAGACCTATATGAAGCTGGAAGGCGCAGCCGCCAATTCGATGATCCGCCTGCTGGAAACGCTGGAAGATACTGACGACGTGCAGAACGTCTATTCCAACTTTGACGTGGACCAGAAAACGCTGGAAGAAGTCAGCTAGGTTAAGTAAATCGCACAAAAGAGAGGTGGCCACCTGGCCGCCTCTCTTAGTTTGAGGGACCAAGGGACGGATCCCAGCACCAATGGGCAGCCTGGCCAACCCGGCGGCGGCCTTACCTCTTGATGAAAACTCTGGCCTGACTCGGAATCCGTAATCTCAGTCAACTCGTAATCGGCCAAAGAAGCAATTAAATATGCAACGATTTCGCGGTTAGTGTCACCATTCAGTAGCCGGCTTGGGTGGGCAGGATGGTCCCTTAAAAGCCGGTGGGACAATCTCTCAAACCACTCAACAGGACGAACCATGAATGGTCAATCGGGAGCAGCTACAAAACTAGAGCAGGTAAACTGTGGGGCACAAGCCATCCAAACGGCAACGCTTCCCTTAAAGCTCGACACAACGGTTGCTTCAATTCCCCATCGTTTGGCGCGCTACTACTCTCACGGTGAGGTCCGCCGCCCCCCTTCCGGAGCGAAAGCCTATACCGCTGCCATGGCAATTACCTACCTGCCGATACTCATCGCTGCTTTATTCAGCCCGCTCCCACTCGCCACCCGAACCCCGACCATGCATCTACCGTTCCTATTGGACTGGAATATTGCGTTCATGTTCCTCGTGTCATTTCCCACATTGGTGGCGCTCACTGTAACTGATCAACACATGCTGGCAATGGCCCTGCGGCAGGTACAGATGGATGGCATACTCCTGGTCCCCACCGACGTTGCCGATTCGCTCGTCGCAGTATGGTCAAAGAAATTCCGCTCTGTAAATATTTTTGCCCAGGTGGTCGGCCTCGTGGCCGGTATTACAGTTGCAACGGTGAACTACATTGTCTATACACCACCGCGCGCTCAATTTTGGATCGCCTCAGAGGGACGGTTGCTTCCTATAGGCATGGCGCTTCTGTGGTCCATTTTCTGTTGTTACACTTTTGTTCCTATTTACGTTTTTCGCAGTCTCGCTATTTCTTTTTTTCTGAAAGATGTTGTCCGCACCTCGCAATTGCACCTCTTGCCCTTTCATCCAGACCGCTCGGGAGGGCTCAGGCCGGTGGGCCGCCTGGGAGTGCGAAACCAGTATGTTTTGTCCGTATTCGGGATCAACGTGGTCCTGCTTGCTATCGTGTCAATCCACTTCCTGGGCCCCTCATACTGGCTAGATGGCATTATTGCGGCGGCTGGCGCCGCGTATCTGATCCTGGGGCCGTTTGTCTTCCTCGGCCCGCTCCTTCCCTTCCGTTCCGGGATGCTGCGGACCAAGACCGACCTCATGAGCCAGGTGGCTCAGCGTCTCCGGCTGGAATTAGACCGCCTTCGCGACAAGCTCTCCAGCGGTTCCATTAGCAAGGATGATGAGGAATCCATCGACCGGTTGCGCAAGCTCGGCGCCCTGATCGACGAGCTGCCGGTGTGGCCGTTCGATGCCGGAACTCTTCGCAAATTCCTAACCGCCTACGTCATTCCACTCCTCGGCACCATTGGCTATCCCATCCTCAAAGCAGCCATCACCACCCTCACGAAGTAGGGGTGGTTCTCCGTGCCTCCTTGGTAGAAGCTATTCTGCTGCCCCGTCCACGCTTATAATCCATTCACGCCGATGACCGAACCCTCCACTCCGCTGATGCGGCAATATGCCGCCATAAAGAAGCAGCACCCCACGGCGCTGCTCTTTTTCCGCCTGGGAGACTTCTATGAACTCTTCTTTGAAGACGCCGTTGTGGCGGCGCGCGAGCTCCAGATCACGCTGACTTCGCGCAACAAAGAGAAAGACCACGCCATCCCCATGTGCGGCGTGCCCTATCACGCGGCGGAAAACTATCTTTCGAAGCTCCTGCGCAAGGGCTTTAAGGTTGCGATCTGCGAGCAGATGGAGGTTCCCAGCGCCGCTACCAAGCTGGTGCGCCGCGAGGTCACCCGAGTGCTCACGCCCGGGACGGCGATCGATTCGAGCGTTGGGTCGGAAGAAAACAATTTCCTGGCTGCGTTGGCGCGGGCGTCCGGCGCGGTGGGACTGGCAGCGCTTGATCTTTCTACCGGCGAATTTCGCGCCACGGAATTCAAGGGGCCTGATGCCGAGCGGCGCATCGTGGAAGAGCTGCAGCAGCTGCGCCCCCGCGAGGTTCTCTATCCTTCCGGACTGCCGTTATTCGACCAGCCGCCCCTGACCAGCGAGAAAACGACCAGCGCTGAAACTCAGGCCGAGCGCAAAGAGCAAGCAGCACAGACGAACTCATCCAGTACCGGAGCCGCATTGCAACAGACTGGCGGTGCGATGCGCTTTACCGAAACTCCGCTGGAAGATTGGGTCTTCAGCCCGGACTATGCGGTGCCGCTGCTGGAAAACAAGTTGGGCGTGCTGTCTCTGGAAGGCTTTGGCTTGCAGGGTCGTCCGGCGGCAGCGACGGCGGCGGGAGCAATTCTGCATTACGTCCGCTCCACGCAGCGCGGAACGCTGGAGCACGTGGACCGCATTGGCTTTTATGATCGCCAGGAATATCTGGTGCTGGACGCGGTTACCGTCCGCAACCTGGAACTGGTGGAGCCGCTGTTCGCCAACACCAGCAGCGAGGTCACGCTGTTCCGCGCGCTGGATGCGACGCTCACGCCGATGGGCAAGCGCCTGCTGCGCTCATGGATGCTGCGGCCTTCGATCGACACTAACGAAATCAACCGCCGCCTGGATGCCGTGGAAGCCGGCGTAAAAGAGTTTGTGGCCCGTGAAGAGCTGCGGCGGGCGCTGGAAGGCGTACTGGATATCGAGCGGCTGCTGAGCCGCGTAACGCTTGAGACTGCGAATCCGCGCGACGTGCTGGCGCTGTGTGCCAGCCTGAACAGAATTCCGCGAATTAAAATCGCGCTGGGGCGGCTGGCCGCAACGCGGCTTAGCGAACTGAATGAGCTGCTGGACGAAATGTCCGATCTGCGCGAACGCATTGAGAAAACTGTGGTCGCCGAGCCTCCTCTCACCTTGGCGGATGGCGGCGTAATTCAGCCTGACGTCGATAAAGAGTTGGATGACCTGCGCAACCTCAGCCGCAATTCCAAGCAGTACATTGCGCAGATTGAAGAGCGCGAACGCAAGCGCACCGGCATCAACTCGCTCAAGGTTAAATTCAATTCGATTTTTGGCTATTACATTGAGATCAGCAAGGCCAACCTGCACCACACGCCGCAGGATTATGAGCGCAAGCAGACTCTGGTCAACGCCGAACGCTTTACCACGCCGGAGTTAAAAGAGTACGAAGCGAAAGTCCTGGACGCGCAGGAAAAGATAGTCGAGATCGAGCGCAGATTATTCACCCAGTTGCGCACCGCGATAGCCGCCGAGGCACGACGCATCCGGCAAACGTCACTGGCGCTGGCGGAGGTGGATGTGCTGGCGTCGCTGGCGTTCATCGCGCAAAACCGGGGCTATTGCCGCCCGCAGTTTTCGGCCAAGGCAATAGAAACCCCCGCAGAAAAGCGCGCAGAGAATCCCGCCGCCGAATCTGACGAACTTGAAATCATTGCCGGCCGCCATCCCGTGCTGGAACAACTGGAGCTTACCGGCAGCAATGATCGCTTTGTGCCCAATGATCTTTATCTGAACTCCAGCAGCCATAGCATTCTGCTGATCACCGGGCCAAACATGGGCGGCAAATCTACGTATCTGCGACAAACGGCGCTCACAGTGCTGATGGCGCAGATGGGCGGCTTTGTTCCGGCGCGCTCGGCACGGCTGCCTGTGGTGGATCGAATCTTTACCCGCATCGGGGCGAGCGATAATCTGGCGCGCGGGCGCTCCACCTTCATGGTGGAAATGACGGAGACAGCGGCAATCCTCAATACGGCCACGCCACGTTCGCTGATCCTGCTGGACGAAATTGGCCGTGGCACCTCGACCTATGACGGACTGGCCATTGCCTGGGCTGTGGTCGAATATATTCATTCCACCAGTCGGGCCAAAACGCTTTTTGCCACGCATTATCACGAACTCACGGAGCTTGAGCGGCTTGAAGGCGTGAAGAACTTCCATGTTTCGGTGAAGGAAAACGCGGGCGGCATCGTTTTTCTACGCAAAGTAGAGCCCGGCGCCGCAGATCGCAGCTATGGCATTGAGGTCGGCAAGCTGGCGGGACTGCCGCCCGAAGTCGTGGTAAGGGCCCGCGAAGTTCTGCATGAGCACGAAAATGCCGAGCACGAAACCACGGCGCATCTTTCTCCCGGTGCACGCGAGCCTGAGCCGCAGATGCAGTTGACGATGTTCACGCCGCTGTCGCAAAAAATTGTGGACCGGCTGCGCGAAGCGGACCTGAACAATCTCACACCCATCGAAGCGATGAATTTATTGTGGGAATTAAAGAAGCAGATCCATTAAGCGTCGACTGTAGGAGGCTTGGATTCTCCATCGCTCTTCGTGGTCTCTCCGGACGATTCCGCTTTCATCCGAAGCGCCCGTATGTCGTCGCTCATGCGGGTGAGCAGATAAACCGTGCCCACAAACAAGATCGTAAACATCAGCAAAACCAGAAATCCGCCAATGCCGATGAGAGCGCCCACCGCGGAGCGGGAACAAGTTGCCATCAAGACCAATCCGGCGAGCACCAACGCTGAGCCGATGATAAGGCTCAGCGGGCGTACCAAGCGGCTGAGACGGTGGAGAAATCCGCCGTTAGGAGTGTTCATTGTGACACCTGCCAATCATGGTAAGCACCGGAATGCAGCTGTTCGGCCGCCAGGGGATCCATAATCCGACGCCAGAGCGGCGGAAAGAGTGCGAGCACAAACATGGCGAAATAGCCTGCGGGCAATTGGGGAGCGCTGCGAACGTGGCGCAACGCCAGGCAGGAGCGGCCGGCTTCACAGTGGTGGTCAGAGTGGCGGGCCACGTTGAACAAAACCCAGTTGGTAAAACGAAAGCTGGAGTTCCATGCGTGATCCGATGAAACCGGCTCGTAGCATCCGGGAGAAATCTCCCGGCGCGTCAGCCCATAATGCCCAACGTAATTGATGGTCTCCAGAATCGTGAGCGCCACCGCCCCCTGGAGAGCAAAGAAGGCAGCGCCAAGCCAGCCAAAGAGCAGGCCGATTCCTGCATAGAAAAACACCAAGCCCACCGCGTAACGGACCATGCGGTTCCCTGCGCCACAAATTGAGCGCCCTGAACGTGAGAGCCGAGTGGCCTCCGTGTGCCATGCGCTCCGCAAGCTTCCGAATAAGGTGCGTACCAGGAAAGCGTAAAGACTTTCGCCCAGACGCGCAGTTGAAGGATCAGCCGGTGTAGCCACATTGCGATGGTGGCCGTAAACATGCTCAAGGCAGAAGTGAGGATAATGCAGGAGCGTCATCAAAATTTCCGCCAAACTTCGCTCAACCCTGCTGCCACGATGGAGAAGCTCGTGGGCGACCGTAACCCCGAACATCCCTCCAGCCATGCCGATGTTCACAGCAATGCCGAAAAACAACTGCCACCTCTCTGACTGAGAAGCGTGAGTCACGACCTGAAGACCACACCAGAGAATCGCCGCCTGCGCCGGGAGCCAGAGCCACAGGATGTACGTCCAGCCCCGGTGTCGTTCCTCAGCATAATTGTGGAAGTCCTCGCCTAAAATCACATCCAGGAAAGGCCCAATCAAAAAAAGCCACGTAACTGTGCGGAATGCCCAGAGTTGACCGTTCATGTAACCGGCGATGACGCCCACAGGAAAGAGGAACGGAACCAGAAACGGTATGGTTGCGCGTCGCATCATGGGGAATGAGAGCGTGATGATATCACCTTCAGGGTCGCTGTCAAGACTTCACTCGAGTCGCTCACAAGCATTGGCTTGTAGCCGAACGTCGCCAACAGTTTCCCGTCGATATGACCGAGGCTTTCACGGCAAAATTCGTATAATCGAACTGGCATGGCAAAAACCACGACACAGGACCTTCGCCAGCAGGTTGGCCAGTTATTGATCCTCGGCTATGACGGGCTGGCCGTCGATAGCAAGCTGCGCACCACGCTCAGCACGCTCCAGCCCAGCGGCGTAATCTTGTTTGCGCGCAACATTGAAGACCCCGGGCAGACATGGCGTTTACTGCGCGATTCGCAGGCCACCACGCCTGTCCCAATGTTTCTTTGTGTAGATCTGGAAGGTGGCACGGTCGATCGCCTGAAGAAAGTGATTGCGCCGGCGCCTTCAGTGGAGCAGGTGTTTGCCACCGGCAATCGCAAGCTTTTCCGCATGCATGGAAAAATCCTGGGTCTGGAAGCGCGAGCGCTGGGCTTCAACACCGACTTTGCTCCGGTCTTCGACCTAGGATTTGAGGCTTCGCGCTCGGTGTTGACCAGCCGCACGGCATCTGCCGACCCCAAAGAGACCATTGCGTATGCGCGCGCCTTTTTGCGCGGACTGAAAGATTCGAAAGTCCTGGGTTGCGGCAAGCATTTTCCAGGCCTGGGCGAAGGCAATCTTGACAGCCACCATGAGATGCCGGTGGTGCAGAAGAGCTGGAAAGCCATGTGGGCGGAAGACCTGCTGCCGTATCGCGAGTTGCGTTCGCAGATTCCCTTTGTGATGGTCGCGCACGCTTCTTATCCGGAGGTCACCAATAACAAGGCGCCGGCATCGCTCTCAAAGAAGTGGATGCAGGACGTGCTACGGAAAAAAATTGGCTACAAAGGCCTGATCATCTCTGACGATCTGGAGATGGGCGGCGTGCTTTCCACCGGCGATATTGAAGACGTGGCCGTGGAAACACTACGTGCCGGGGCCGATATGTTTCTGGTGTGCCATAACCAGGAGCTGGTGTGGCGCGGCTTTGAGGCCGTGTTGCGAACCGCCGAGCGCGACCGCAAATTTGCCGCACACGTGGCGCAGGCTGCGCAGCGGGTGATGGGATACAAGAAACGCTGCCGCGAGTTGCGCGGCTTCTCCGCCGAGCCCAAATCCAAAGTCGTGGGCCACCTAAAGAAGATCGTCACTGATTTCACGCGGATCGTCGGTGGTGAAGTGATTGACGACCGGCTGCACACCACGCGGGAGATCAACGTTTGATCGTCGCCGGAGTGATGAGCGGGACTTCCGCCGATGGTGTTGATGTGGCCATGGTGAGCATTCAGGGCCGCGGCTCCTATCTCAGCTTCGATCTGCTCCTGCATGACCATTCGGAATATCCTCAGCCAATCCGCAAGGCCGTGATGGCTGCAATGAACGCCAGCCAGATCAGCGTCGCGGAACTTTCGCGGCTGAATTTTCGGCTGGGCGAGCTCTATGCTGAAGCCGTAAGCAAAGCACAGAAGAAATCGGGCCACGCCAAGCTGGACCTGGTGGGATGCCACGGACAGACCATCTACCATCAGGGAACGGCGGCTCCATATCTGGGAAAGAATATAGCGTGCACATGGCAGACGGGTGAAGGATCTGTAGTGGCGGCGAGGTTGGGAGTGCCGGTGGTTTCTGACTTTCGACCTGCCGACATGGCCGCTGGCGGCAGGGGTGCGCCGCTGGTCCCGTTGCTCGACTATGCGATCTTCCGCTCTCCCCATAAAGGACGCATTGTGCAGAATATCGGCGGAATTGCCAACCTCACTGCGATTCCTGCCGGCGCCATGCCGGATGACCTTGTGGCTTTTGATACCGGCCCGGGCAACATGGTAATTGACCGGCTCATGCAAATACTCTTCAAGAAAGAGTATGACAGCGGTGGAAAGGTCGCGCGCAAAGGATCGGTGCTGCAGCCGGTGCTTGAACAGTCGCTGGCTGCACGTTACTTCAAGCAGAAGCCGCCGAAGACCGCAGGCCGTGAAGAGTTCGGCAGTGAATACGCTCAGGCGTTTCTGCGTCGCTGTGGCCGAGCCGCAAAAGCGGACGTGATCGCCACAGCAACAGCGTTAACTGCGATGTCCATGGCGCTGGCGCTGAAGAACTTCATTCTGAAAAAAAGCAACTATCGTGACTGGGTAGTTTCCGGCGGCGGCACTAAAAATGCCGCGCTGATGGACATGCTCAAAAAAGAAGGCGAGAGCATGGGACTGTGGCTCCGCCATTCTGACGATTTCGGTATTCCCAGCCAGGCCAAGGAAGCCGTGGCTTTCGCGCTGCTGGCATATCAGACATTTAACGGCCTGCCGGGCAACGTGCCTTCAGCCACGGGAGCCAAGAGACCGGCGCTGCTGGGAAAAATATCCCATGTTTAACCGGCTTGACTACAAAGGACACGAAGGTTCACCAAGGCTGTTGCCGTCGAAAACCGATCACCTTCTTGTTCCTTGGTGTCGATTGTGGTTGAAGCTCTTTTGCCTGCTGCTGTGCGTCAACTTGCTTTCCTGCTCTAAGCGTCCTGACGCGAACACCGTGGTGATGATCATTGAGAGCAGCCCCACGAACCTTGATCCTCGCGTCGGCACGGATGCACAGTCGGAACGTATCGATGAACTGATTTTCGATCCGCTGGTGCATCGCGATGAGCACTTCAACATGGTGCCGTGGGTAGCGGAGAAGTGGGAGATCCCCGATCCCAGGACGTACGTTTTCCATCTGCGCCCGGGAATCCATTTTCACGACGGGAGGCCGCTCACCTCACGCGACGTGAAGTGGACGCTGGACAGCATACGCGATGGATCGCTGACCACGCTGAAAACAACGACGTACGAACTGATCGAACGCATTGATGTCCCGGACGACGCGACAGTCATCATCCATCTTTCCGAGCCTGATGGCACGCTTCTTTACAACGTTTCAGACGGCGCTTTCGGCATTGTGCCCTACGGCAGCGGCAAGCCATTCAACCGCCATCCCATTGGCTCTGGGCCGTTTGTCTTTGTGTCCCAGGACCCTGACAGTGAGGTTGAGTTGCGGCGCAATGACGACTATTGGGGGCAGCGCGCCCAGGTGGAGCGTGTCCGCCTGACGATTGTGCCGGACGCAACCACGCGCGCGCTGGAGCTGCGCAAAGGCAGCGCCGACATTTCTCCGGGAGGATCACTCAGCGCGGACATGATCGGCACGCTCCGGCACTACCGCAATCTTCAGATTGAGCAGAAACCGGGTACGGTGCTGGCCTATCTGGCGTTCAATCTGCGCGATCCGATTTTGGGAGATGTCCGTGTACGGCAGGCACTGGCGTACGCAATTGATCGTGGCGCCGTGTTGCATTATTTGTTTGGCGACGAGGGCCGGCTTGCTGACAGCGTGCTTCCGCCGCAGCACTGGGCTTACAACGGAGACGTGGCGCACTATCCTTATGATCCGGCAAAAGCAAATCAAATGCTGGATGCGGCAGGCTACGCACGCGGCGTGGACGGCGTGCGTTTTCACCTGACCATGAAGACATCAACGGAAGAAACCACGCGGCTGCTGGCGGCGGTAATGCAACAGCAGCTCAGGCAGATTGGGATTTCTCTCGACATTCGCAGCTTTGAGTTCGCCACTTTTTATGCCGACGTAATGAAGGGCGCGTTCCAGATTTACTCCCTGCGTTGGGTCAGCGGCAATGAAGATCCCGACATTTTTTATTATGCCTTTCACTCTTCCAGCTTTCCGCCTAAACATGCCAACCGCGGTTATTATGCAAACCCTGAAATGGACCGCTTGATCGATGCAGGACGCAGCACCGTGGACCAGGAAAAACGCAAGCAGATTTATGCGCAGATACAGCGGATACTGGCGCGCGATCTGCCTTACATCGACCTATGGTATTTCGATAACGTTGTGGCGCATTCCGCGCGCGTGCGGGATTTACACGTAAATCCAGCGGGAAACTACGACTTTCTTACCTCAGTCCATCTGGCGCAGTAACTGCCTTCGCCAAGACGAGTGTCTGACGGCTGCCTCGCCGGCAATGGTAGTATCAAAGATTCGAAAACTAATGCAGATCCTTTTTATTGGCGATATATTCGGCAGCCCAGGACGCAAGATCGTGCGCGACCACCTGGGCCATGTAGTGGAAACCAACAAGGTCGATTTAGTGATCGCCAATGCGGAAAACTCCGCGGGCGGGTTTGGACTCACGCCGGCCATTGCCGACGAGCTATTTGATCTGGGATGCCATGTGCTGACGACAGGCAACCACGTCTGGGACAAACGCGAGATCGTGGATTACTTCAACTCCGCGAATGGCGATCCCAGCGGGCGGGCGCGGAAAGTGTTGCGTCCCGCAAATTTTGCAGAGGGCGTTCCCGGCGTTGGCGTTTATGAGGGCGCGACGCGGCAGGGCCAAAAGTACGCCGTGATCAACCTGCAAGGCCGCGTTTTTATGCACGATACTGACGATCCTTTCCGCAAAGCCGACGCCTTGCTGGCAAAGATCAGCAGTAAAGTAGTGATCGTGGACTTTCACGCCGAGGCCACATCAGAAAAAATTGCGCTGGGCTGGTACCTTGATGGACGCGTGACGGCCGTCCTTGGGACACACACCCACGTGCCTACGGCAGATACGCGCGTTTTGCCGGGCGGCACGGCGTATCAGACCGACGTCGGAATGACCGGGCCGTATGACAGCGTGATCGGCGTGCAAAAAGAACAGGTCCTGCAACGCTTTTTGACGGGGCTGCCGGGACGTTTTGAAGCCGCCAAAGGTGACCCGCGGTTCTGCGCGGTGCTGATTGGTTGCGATGAGCTTACCGGGCGCGCGCATTCCATGCAGCGCCTGATGCTGGGCGAGTAGATCAAAAAAAACAGCCCCATTCCGGGGCTGCTTTTCTTGAAGCGTCTGGGTTCTTACTGGCTGGCTTTCTTTTTCGTGCCCTTCTTAGCTGCGCCTTTTTTGGCTGGCGTTCTGGCCGCAGGCTTGGCTGCCGGAAGATCGCCCTTGGTCATCGTGAACATGAATGGATCAGGAGTGTATTCGGAGATCACTCCAATGATGTCAGTCATTGTGCCCACGGCTGGTGGTTTCGTCATTGGCTTTTCCATGGTGACGCGCATGTCAGCTTTGTTGGCTGCCTGATTGTCGTCGCTCACAGCCACATCAAGCGTGCTGGCATCCGGCGCCGCAACGACCTTAACGGGCATCTTCAGCTTGGCTTCGCCATTTTTCTCTTTTGACTGGATGAACGCCCACACTTTGTCCGCGGCATCTTTGTTGGCTGGAGTCTTATCGCGGCAGGAGAGGACCAGTTCATAGTCGCTAAAGGAAAGCTGCGCTGGATCGTTCTGCTGGACCGCCTGTGCGGCGAGATCGCACGGCGTGGGCGCTAGCGGGATGCTGGCGACAAAATTCGGCGGCGGAGCCGTCTCGTTGGCGGCGGTGGCCATGCGCTGGTTCCAGTCGTCGGTATTGCCGTGGTACTTCTTGTACCGCGAGAGAAAATATGGCGACCAAGCCTGGAAAGCCTGGGGATTTTGCTTCTGCGCAATGCTCAGGGCCTTGGCGCCATACCAAAAACCAAGCGGATTCGATGGATTGGATTCCAACAACGCGATCGCCATCTGATAGTTGTTGCCCAGATCATTGGGATCGATTTTCAGCGCTTGTTCATAATACTTCGCTGCGCTGGCATAATCCTTCTGCTGCAAAGCGCCAAAGGCCGCCGTACCGGCAAAGATGTTGGCCATCTGGTTCTTCATCTTCTCGTAATCGGCGGCGCTTACGCCATCTGGATTCTTCCAGTTGGGCAGTTCCTGCAAACCGCGCTCGGCGTCGCTACGGGCTTTGGCTCCGGTGGCGGCATCCTTGATCTGGCCGCGCTCAAGGAACACTACAATGGCAAGAGCGCGCACATTGTTCGGCTCAATCGTAAGGATCTGCCGGGCAATCTGCTCGACTTTTTGCTGATTATTGGCTTGCTGATACGCTCCCATCGCCTGCTCCAGCGCATCAATCTTGACGATGCTCTGGGGATATTGGGCGACGAACGCTTCCATGGCCGCGCCTTTGGCCGCGGGATCTGTGGTATTCAGGGCGGTGATGTAGGCGTTATACTCCGCCGGGTCTTTAATCACCTTTTGGCTGGTGGGGACGTTGGCCTGTTGACCCGTCGCCGCGGGCTGCTGACCGGCGGCCGGTTGCTGTCCGGCGGCCGGCTGTGATGCCGGCGGCTGTTGCGATGGTGAACTTCCCTGACCCCAGGCTGCTGTGGTTAGCGCAAGCACAAACGTGACAAGCACTCTTTTCATTGAGTTTTGCTCCTTCAGTACATCTCTGCCAGATTTGTGGCCCAATGCTCCAAGGACATCGCTTGCTTAGGCCAGTCCTTTTCCGTTAAAAACTTAGAGGCACGGATTATAAAAGACACCCCCCACATTTAGGCAAGCTCTACATAAAATGCCACTTTACTGCTCAGATGCAGAGTCACTGGCGATAGTTAGCCTCAAACACGCTCCGCCCCATCGTATTCCAGCGCACGCCACTCTTCGTCAAGTCAGACATCGGCCCTCAATCGCGACAACTGTCGTCGAATGTGAAAGTTCAATCAAAATAAATTTTAAGCGGTCCAAGGCAGGACGCGCGGTATTCTGCCAGATTAGACACCAGCCTGAATAAAACGTTCCTGAATCCCACAAAAAAGGAAAGCTTTTGAGAGTAAGCTTCTTAAATTAAGGACGGAAAGCACATGGAGCATACTTTGAACGGCAAAATTGCCCTGGTTACCGGTGGGGGACGCGGAATCGGCGCCGCCATCGCGCTTAAATTGGCCAGCTTGGGCGCAACCACCATTGTCTGCGGGCGCACTCTTGCCCGATTGCAACACACGGCCGGACAGATTCGCTCTGCCGGAGGGCAGGGCGAAGCCATGGCCTGCGATGTTGCCGACTGGAATTCGGTGGCAGCGGTGGCTGATGGGGTGCAAAAGACGTTTGGACGGGTGGATATTCTGGTCAACAATGCCGGGATTGGGACATTTGGCGGCCCGCTACATACCATGCCCACAGACAAATGGGAGGCTATGTTCAACACCAACCTGCGCGGCGTCTTTTATATGATACGGGCGTTTGCCCCGATGATGATCTCTGGCGGCGGTGGCGATATTGTGAACATTTCATCACTCGCCGGAAAAAATGCCGTGCCGAATGGCGCAGCTTACTCGGCTACCAAGTGGGGACTAAACGGACTTACATACTCCGTGGCAGAGGAACTGCGCGGGCACAAAATCCGGGTGGCAGTTATTTGTCCTGGCTCAACGCAGACGGAGTTTGGCGCGCATGAAGGCAAAAGCCCGGACAAAATGCTGATCGCGGAAGATGTGGCCCACGCAGTGGAAACCCTGGTCACGTTGAGACCGCAAGCATTCATCAGCGAGGTGCTCTTAAGGCCGACGCAGAAACCATGAAGGCCAGATCAGTTGATCGCGCGCGATCGGAAAGCCGTTGCCTTTCAGCAGTGCCCAGATGTCATCAAACATCAGCTGCAAGCGGCGGAAGCTCAACCACGTAGTACGCCGGACGAGTCTTTATTTATGACAGCCAGACAGTAACGTGACAAACGGGAATATAAAAAGCAAAGTAACCAGAACGAAGGCGCAGTGGTTTCATGTCGAGCCCGAGAATCAGAATACGGAAACACTCGTAAAAAGATAAACCATTTCATTGTGCACTTGGCTTGAGCTCACAAGTTAACCATAAAGCTTGGCCAGGTCTTCCAGCGTGGGTTGTGACCAGGCCTTCACAAAAGTTTGCGCCGGAGGCTGCGAGCGGGTTTGAATGTGGCGCACCAGCATCTCCATTGCGGTATCCATGGTGAGCGAGGTGATGATGGCGGCATTCAATGTGCCTGCATCCAGCAAGGGCTTGGCCTGGCTGAGCACGCCAACACCGCAATAGGGCAGGCTAAGCCATTTCTCGCGGTCCGCGCCGGAAGCGTTTTCCTCAAAGGCCTGTCTTGCCGCCAGGACGAAATCGGTATTCTGCGCGGCAATCAGATGCGTATCCGCAGCGTGCACGGTTGAAAGCCGCAGCCATGACGTCACAGAGTTGTAAGCGCTCTCGGCAGTCCACTGTATTTTGAGGCTTTTCATCTGAACAGTAGCGCCCAGCACGCTCTCCAAACCTTCTGACCGTTGCGCCGCCAAAAAATTTGTAGCCGGACCACGCAGATACAACACTGAGCCGCCACGTGGAAGGATAGCGAGAAACTGGCGGCCCTGCATGCGGCCAACTTCCGTGTGGTCCTGCGATACCGCAAACACCGGCGCTTTGGCGCTCTTGCGCAACGGTTCGAGATAATCGACGCGCGCATTGCTCACTACCCATCCGATTCCCGCAGCCACGGCGGCTTCCGCCACGCGCGGCAATCCCTGATTATTTACCGGCTCCACAATCACGGCATCCGGCCGCCCGGACTGTGCCTGCACCATATGCAGCACCTGCTGGCTCTGGGTTATTGGATCACTCTTGGCGTTGATCACCTGCAGATCAAGTCCCAGCCGTTGTGCCGTGGTCCTGGCAGCGGCTTCCTGCTCGCGCAAGTAGTTGTTCTCACCCGGCAGGGACACCACAATGCTTAGCCTCTTCATACCGTTCTCCTGAAGTCCAGCGCCCATACAACTGCGCTCGACTGAAAACCTTGAAACAAGAACCTGGGCTTGCTTCGAGTTAGAAAACCGAGCTAGAAAATCGAGCCAGAAAATTGCGCCTGGGCCAGAGACTAAAAGGAGTTCACTTAAAGTCGACAGTCCAGAGCATTGTGTATGCGAGATTGTAATGTGCTTTCGCCGATTTTGAACAAGGAAGTGGGGGGAACGTAAGATCTATGTTTCTGGACTTGAACTGTTTAGTGGACAGGCAGCGTCTTTACGCGGCCATGAAAGCGATAATCTCGCAGTCCGTCCAGTCCGGCCCACGCGGAGTGATATTCGGTGTACAGATCGTCGGGATCGCCAGCCCATGAGCCATCCGGACGCTGGGTGGATACCAGAAACTGCAACCCTTCAGCGACCTGCGGATCATGCTCAAGGCCGGTGGCTTTAAGACAATCCAGCGCTTCGCCCACCATTTCAGGATCTTCATCCTCAATCGCCTGTTTCAATTTACGCCGCAGAAAAGCCAGCTCATTGGGCAGGAGCGAACTTGAAACCCGGCGTTCATGATAGCGATCCAGCGTATAGATGACGTGCGTAATGGCGTAGAAAATATCAAACTCCGTGTCGTCGTCATACCCTTCATACGGACGCAAGCGCGGCAGCCATTGCAGCACATCGCGATAATGGGCGCCGAGGCGGATGCCATACGCATCGCCGAAAAAGGTCACGATCAAAGCGCCGTACCATTGATCGTAACGACCAGGATTGTCGAGGCGAGGAGGCGCCTGCGCAGGATCAAAGCCGAGATAGTCCTGCGCGGTAAATTTCGCGGCGGCCCGGCGCAGTTCGGCTTTGAATCGACGGTCCGGGAACCCAAGCCGGTCAGCGGAGTATGCTCCCGTCACAAGCAGAAAGATGCCAGCGGCATTTGCATCGGCCGGAACGTGCCGGTGGGATTTGCGCCAGCGCAGTGCCAACTCGCGTCCCATGCGTCCCGCAGACTCACTCAGCTGAGGATCACTGGAGGTATGGGCGATGGTATAGAAACACCACAAGAGATCTGCGCCATAGCGGGAGAAATTCGCGTCGTCCAACGCGGTCTTGTGCAGGAAGTTCAGAGCGCGATCAATGGCCGCATGGCGGTCGTCCACCGAGGACGCATGCAACGTGCTCGACGCTGCAATCGCAGCAAGAAAACAACAGAGCAAGAAGCGCACGCCGGGATTATAGCGAAATGGATAACGTGCAGGGCAAGGCGAAAATCAGAAAAGGACGCCGCGAACGCGTGGAATCCCATCCTTCGCAAAAAGCGCGAAGGATGGGGCGCCACAGCATTGTGAGTTAAAGAAAACGCGGCAAGATGAAGCGCCAGACGTTTTTACAATCAGTGTTTCACACAGAAACATCCAAATCGGTTGCACCTAAAGACAAGTCCGGGCATGCAGGCGATCACGGAGTGTGCAAAAGGAAACACATGCTTGTCTGCTCCCGCCCCTATGATGGGTGACGTATGGAAAGCCATGCGCCGCTGCTGCTCTTAATTTTGAGCACCGGCAGTTCCCTGCCCTTTGCTTTCACATCATACCTATCGGAGGAATACGCATGAAACTGAAGATCGTAATGTCGGTACTTGCTTTGTTTGTGTTTGCGGGAGTAACAGGGCTGGCTGCGGACCAGGACAAAAAAACCACGCACAAGAAAACCCGGACGCTCACTGGCTGTCTTGCCAAAAGCGATGACGCCAATGAATACAACCTCACCACCGGCAAAGGCGGCACGTGGGAAGTAAAGAGTGACAGTGTCGACCTGGCGCCGCACGTCGGGCACACGGTAGCGGTTACGGGCGTGGTTTCGAATGCCGCGATGCACGGAATGAAGGAAGATGCAAAGGACGAAGCAAAAGAGCATGGCATGGACAAGAAAGCCACAGAGCACGGTCACTTGACGGCTACCGCCGTGAAGATGGTAAGTGATAGCTGTAAGAAGTAACTTAGAGCAAACGTTTATCCGGATCAAGGGCAGTTAACAGCGTGAAATTCCACTAGCCCAGACGCCTCAATAGCAAATCGCGACTCAACTTCGGCGGTTGGGTCGCGGTTTTCGTGATTCCATACGCATCAGGCTTAGGACTTTGGAGTGCGCCGCTTGATCCTGAGATGAGCATCAGGTTCAAGCTTCCAGCCCGATCTCCTTCACTGGTTGTGTGCGACATGTTATTGCGATGACTTTCACACGGTAGCGCGTCTTGGCAACCTAGCAATTCCGGCGATCTTGGCCGTTCTCCACAGATTCGTGTCATCAGTGGTAAAGGTCCCTCTTTCTTACAATTCTTTACTTCCGCTCTCTCTGACAAGCCACAGTTCTTTACTTCCGCCAGCGCAACAACTTCTGCCGCGCGGGTTTGTATTGATAACGAACCCACCATATCAAGGAGCCATCAATGCGCCTACGCGCGATTTTATTCTCAGCCATTTTGTCTCTACCGCTGTTGAGCTTTGCCCAGCAGGAAACCAACCAGGTGGCAACACGCGGAAACATCTTTGCGGGATATTCCCTGCTTCATTCCAGCAATGATCTCGGCAGCACCAGCATCGGGGGCAGCAATTTCAACCTCGGCGGCAGTCTTGGTGGATGGGAAGCCCAAGGCACCTTCAACTTCACCCGCCATTTCGGCCTCACTGCCGACTTCAGCGGCAACTCCAAACAACTGGCCGGCATTTCCGGGCTCGGATTTTCCGCCGGCACGCAACAGCACATGTATAACATGCTGTTTGGTCCCACGGTCACCGGATATTTCGGCAAGAGTTCGGTATTTGGACACGCGCTGTTCGGCGCGGCGCACTCCAGCCTGGGCGCGGGCATCACTGTGCCGATCCTTGGAGGAATCTCGGCGCCACTGGATAGCTCCAACGCGTTCGCCATGGCTTTTGGCGGCGGCATCGACATCGGCCTTTCACGCCACTTCGCCATCCGCGCGGCGCAGGTAGATTTCATCCGCACAAATTTCAACACGCTCGATTCGCTGACCGGCCTTACCTCCGGCACCAGCACCAACCAGAATAACTTCCGCTATTCCGGCGGCGTCATCTGGAGGTTCTAAGTTCGCGACAAGAGAAGACAATGCCTGCGGCTGAAGCCGCAGGCATTTTTTTTTGTGGCGATGACCAAATGCGCGTCGCGCAAAGAGCTGAAAAGATCAATCAAGAAAGCTTGCGCGGCGGTGGGCCAACCATCTGCTGAAAGACAATTGCTTTTTGCCGGAGGATACTTCAAGCGCGCGCCGTCGTGATCAGGGGGCACATCGGTTGATCCGCGGGTAACGCATTTGTCTCCGGGTCTATGTCTCTGCTTTTGGATTCGGCCCATCGCGCGCAGCGCCAGCCGGCCCCTTCTCCGTAAGCCGGCTGGCGAAGTGAAACTACGCGGCGCGGCTGTACGCGTCTGACCCGTGCTGTTTCACCATCTTGTTGTAAACGCCCAGAACCAGGAAGGTCGGCGCCCATTGGCCAACGAAGAGCGCCCAGTTGTCCTTGCCCATGAGGCGGAGCGTTGCCGATCCAATCATCGACACGATGGCCGCCGTGAGATATCCGCCGGAAGGAATTTTTGAGGTTTGCGATTCTATGGTCGATGTGAAGTTTCCCTCACGCTCGCCGCTGCTGACTTTGGTTGGAAATGAAGACATGGTGACACTCTCCTTATTATTTGTTTGAGGTTATGGTTTGAGGCGCACTGGAGTGCAGAGCATCAGGCTGAGGACACGCCCATTGCGGGCGCGTGTAGCCCTTTGCTAAAAGTTCACCTACTCTGGTATCAGGACTGAGTCTATTACATGGATGACACCGTTACTGCACAAGATGTCCGCCGAGATCACGCTGCTTTGGTTTACCTGAATGTGGCCCTGATTGGCCTTGATCTGCAAAGGTTCTCCGTTCAAAGTCTTTGCTGAGCTGAGATGAGGAATTTCCGCGGCAGTGACTCGCGCCGGCAACACGTGATACGTGAGGATGGCCGTGAGCTTGTCTTTGCTGTCAGGCTGAAGAAGGATGTTGACCAATCCTTTGGGCAGCTTGGCGAATGCTCCGTCCGTGGGAGCAAACACCGTGAATGGTCCTGCGCCCTTCAGCGCGTCCGTGAGGCCCGCGGCTTCAAGAGCGGTGGCCAGGGTCTTGAACGTGCCGGCGGACACGGCGGTTTCCAGAATATCTAGTTGAGCGGTAGGCATGGCTTGCGTCGTCATCTGCTTGTCTCCTGGTCTTAAATGTTGGCTGTCTTTGAAATTGGTTGCGTCAAAAAATATTGTTCGAGATTAATGGGACCGGACTGAAGCCTGCCGTTGAACCGCAACGGGCTGGCCCGAAGTGAGGCTGACGGCCTTGACCAGCGCGGAAAGAGCCACCAGCACGTACACGGCGGAACTGAGCCATGAGGTCTGGCCGAACTTCATGCCGAAAATAGCGGCCACCAGATCAAAGTGAAACAGGCCGACAAGGCCCCAGTTGAGCCCGCCCACGATCAAGAGAATTACTGCGATTACATCCAGCTTTTTCATTGAAAACTCCTTTGTACTTGCATCGCCTGCGACAATGCTTTATTAACTATAGAGAAAATAAATTGTCGTAAAAGGAAAAACGGCACCTGTGAAACATTCGCTTGCATGCCATTCAAATCCACGGCGGATTTTTTCCCGTGAAGAAAAAGGCGCTTGATGAACAAGACTATTAGCCAGGGATTGGGTCCTTATCTGATCGGAGAAAAGCTGCGAACGCTGCGGCTGCGGAAAAGCATGGGGCTGGAACAACTGGCGCAGCACACAGGCTTGTCGCCGGCAATGCTTTCAAAGCTGGAACGCGGCAAGCTCTTCCCCACGTTGCCGACTCTGCTGCGCATCTCCATGGTCTTCAGTGTGGGGCTGGACCATTTTTTTACCGACGAACGCAAACGCCACGTGGTGGCCATCAGCCGCAAGAAAGAACGCCTGCGCTTTCCTGAGCGGCCTGGAGCCGCGCCCGTATCTTATTTTTTTGAAAGCCTGGATTTCCCCGCTAC
>DAHUXR010000071.1 GCA_027307045.1 Acidobacteriaceae bacterium | reverse complement strand
CAGAAACTGGCCCAGGTCGGCAGGCTTGATGAAACGCTTCAGACCCAACTGGTCGATGCGCTGCCGCAGGAACACGTACACGTCTTCCGGCAGCAACAAATTGAAGTCCCGCCCGGCCCGCTTCAGCACGCCAAGGCAATAAGCGTGGAACGTCCCGGCAAAAATGCTCGTCTTGCGGCGCAGGCGCTTCTCAACACGCGCCTTTAGCTCATCAGCCGCATTGTCAGTAAACGTGATGGCCAGTATCTCATCCGGCTTCGCATGCCCCTGCTCAATCAACCAAGCGATGCGCTCCACCAGCACCGTGGTCTTACCGGTACCCGCGCCGGCCAGCACCAGCATGGGACCAAGAGCGTGCTCAATGGCCTGTCTCTGCCTCGAATTAGGGGTAAAAGTCGTCACCACTGCCACTTGTATCCTTATTATGCGAATCTAAGGCGAAGCAGGCAATGGCTAAATGGAATTAAGTTGAGGAAAAGTAGGTCTAAAACAGAAATAGCGACAATAGCCCTGATGGCAAACACCTCGATCGGTGCTGAAATCCAATCAAACTTCAGCATTGTGCAGCGAAATTCGAAGCTACAATGCTTCCGATGCTTTGGGACGTTTTCATCAGCCACGCAAGTGAAGATAAAAATGAAGTTGTGAGACCGCTATCGCGTCTTCTTGAAGAAGAGGGTCTTCGTGTCTGGCTAGACGAGAGCGAGCTTAGACTGGGAGATAGTCTGTCCCAGAAAATCGATGAGGGACTGGCACAGTCACGCTTTGGTCTCATCGTTCTAAGTGAGGCATTTTTTGCAAAGAGCTGGCCTCGCCGTGAACTGAGCGGGCTGGTCGCTCGTGAGAGCACAGGCGAAAAAGCTATCCTGCCAATCTGGCATCGTGTAGACCAACAATACATAGCAAGGTATTCACCCATAATTGCGGACCGGCTTGGAATTTCCACTGAACGTGGTCTGCAACAGGTTGTGAGGGAGATTCTCAAAGTAACAGGTGGCTCACGCAAAGCAACTGCGCAGCAAATTGCAGGCCGATATAGCAATTCCTTCGAATTTCCGATTGAACTGATAACTAATGCCGAAGCTGCAATACGAAAACTCAGCCAGATGGATAGTTGGCGCAAGTTAAAACCAAAGCGCGATACGTCTAGAAGTGACGTCTGGATCGGCACTGACTCTGATTGCTGTATTCAAGTCTTGTACTCGTTATATGCTCCTTTGGCCCTCTTTCATCAGCGCCAGTATGCATTAACCCGGAGTGCGGCAACGTTTCATTTTGAAGCCATTGTGCGGCTGGAGATTCTGAAATCCGCACTCTATGCCTTAACGCATGAAAATCAGCTTGCATCCAGCGATCCTGCTCTCGCTTACACTCCACGAGTGCCAGAGTGGCGGAGAAAAAGGGCGTCTGAACCGGAACGGTATTGGTGGCAAGGAATTTCAGATGATCGATTCCTTGAGGCGAGGGATTTTCTTTTGGCGCAGCAGAATGAGGGCTACCCTGTGGAAGTATGTGATTTTTCGACGTTTGCCGCAACATACCACGAAGCATACAACTCCTGCGGACGTCCCCAACAGACTATAGGACTACTTGCAAATCACCTCTTTGGGTTCAGTCCAAAGACCCGGCCAGTATATTGGAGACTGCTCTTGTTCTGGAGCCGCATATATAACCTATATCAGAAAGCAGTTTCAGAACCGTTTCAGAAAATTGAGGAGGTTAATGAGGAATTCAGGCTCCAACAACCGCTCAAATTCTCAGCCAGTGAGGTTAAAACCAAATACCTCCCGGAACCATTGCAGGACACCATTCGTGCGACCACCAATTTCTGGGAGTCTTTCATATATCCAACACTGCATATGGAAGCTTCTCAAGTATTCCGAAAATCAAATTCATTGTGAATGACCCGGTTAAAAGTTATTTTCGCAAGTTCAACGCTTGCACACGATCTCCCGGCTCGCTGTCTAGGGCAAGAATCTTATAGCCGATGAGGTTTCACCGCTTCACTCAGGAGTTCTGTTAACTCGCCCATCGCAACTGCAATTGCCGCAATCGCGGCAGTCTCCGCGCGAAGAATTGTGTGACCCAATGAAGCCGGCTTCCATCCGGCAGCCTTAAAAAGCTCTAACTCCATCTCTGACCATCCTCCTTCCGGCCCAAACGCCATTGCCAGCGGAGGAGTGCAATCAACGAGCAAACTTTTCAACATAACGCTCTCTTCCACTTCTGAAAGCACAATGCGGCTTCCCTGCTCTTGGGCAATCGCTTTCTTCAACGCCAGCGGATCTGCAATTTCTGGCGGCGCTATCCGCCGCGCCTGTTGTGACGCTTCGCGGACAATCTTGCGCCAGCGCTCCACTCGCTTGGCTGCCGATTTGGCCAGATGCTCTTCCGTCCTCTGAGCGATCATTGGAACAACGTGGCTCACGCCCAACTCCGTCAGCTTTTCCAGCGCCCACTCCAGGCGATCGAATTTGAAAATGGAAAGATAGACCGTGACTCGCGGCAGAGCGGCGCTTTCAACTTCCGCGCCAAGCTCAAACTCAACCTGGTCATGTGACGCAAAGACCACTTTGGCGGAACGGAGCAGGCCATCGGCGGCAACATCGAACTCCTGGCCTATTTTTACCCGAAGAACGCGGAAGAGATGGTTGGCGTTGGGGCCCAGCAGAAAAGCGCGGTCGCCTTCCACGCGATCGGCAATCCAGCGCCGGCGCGTCATACTCTCTTGAGCATTACGTAGGAGCCAGCGGCCAGGCCCAGATAAAGAATCCCCAGCAAGCGGCTTTGAAAGACCAGCGCTTCCAGTGTGGGATACTGCGCCTGGAAATAAGCCTCAGCGGCGCTGAGAATGGAAAACACGGTGCCGATGACAATCCAGCTCTGGTGTCCCCAGGGCAGAAAATAGATTCCGCCAAAGACTACGCCGACGGCCAGAAAGAGCAGGCTGCGCATCTTGGCTTTGGAAATCGCATTTGCGGCCTTAAAGCGTTCCAGTTGGAGTTCAGCAAAACGGCGCGGCAACAGCAGACGGATCAAGCCGGCCAGGCCTGCTACCACTACAACGAACCAGATGTAGTATTTACCCAAAGATGTCTTTCACCTTTTCAAACAGGCTGCGCGGCTCCGGCTTGTTATCGATGTTGAAAGTCTCGCCCAGTTCGGCCATCAACTCACGCTGGCGCTTGGTCAACTTGCGCGGCGTCTCCACCCGGACTCGAACGTACATATCGCCTTTGCCCGAACTCTGCAGCGCCGGAACGCCTTTGCCGCGAACGCGGAACGTCATCCCCGATTGCGTTGCTTCCTGGATCTTCAGCTTGTGCTCGCCGCCATCCAGAGTTGGGATGACAATTTCCGCTCCCATGGCCGCCTGGCTGAATGAAATTGGTATGGAACAATGCAGGTCCTTGCCTTCACGCTCAAAAAACGGATGCGGCTTTACCTCAAGCACCACATAAAGATCGCCCGCAGGGCCGCCATTAGGCCCAACGTCTCCTTGTTCCTGGTAGCGAATGCGCGTGCCATCTTCCACGCCAGCCGGCACGCTCACGTCGATAAGATGCTCTTTCATCACGCGGCTCTCGCCTTTGCATTTGCCGCAGGGATCGGAAATTACGCGCCCGTGCCCGTGGCACGTTGGGCAAGGCCGGGCAATGCTGAACATGGCCTGCTGATAGCGCACCTGGCCTCGGCCAGCACATGTTTGGCACGTAGTTGGCCCTTTCGATCCCGCAGAGCCCGTGCCTTTGCATTGCTCACAAGCTTCATAGCGGCGTACCTTGGCGTGGGTTTTCTTGCCGAAAGCGGCTTCCTCAAAGGTAAGCGTGATGTCCGCGCGCGCATCGCCGCCGCGCTGCACACGGGTGCGACCTCCACGGCCGCCGCCCACATTCACGCCAAAGAAGTCGCTGAAGATGTCGCCAAAAATATCGCTGACGTCGGCAAAGTTTGAACCGTCAAACCCGCCAAAACCGCCGCCATTCACGGCAGCGTGGCCATACTGGTCATAGCGCGCTCGCTTGTCCGCGTCCATGAGCACGCTGTAGGCTTCAGTGCACTCCTTGAACTTTTCTTCCGCCTCGGCGTTGCCTGGGTTGCGGTCCGGATGCCACTGCATGGCCAGCTTGCGGTATGAGCTTTTGATCTCCTGCTCAGTGGCCGTGCGGCTCACGCTCAGTATTTCGTAATAATCGCGTTTTGCTTGCGTTGCCAAAATCAGTCCTCAACTAAAGGTAAAAGTCGTGTTGTGTAAAATGCGCAAGCCACAAGTGCCGGGGTAACCGGGCTTCAGGATCCGCTTGTCGCGACCACTCCTCGAGCAGTTCAAGGTTATAACCTGCAGGATGCGCCGGAGCAATTGCAGTATCATCACCGGTGCAGTCATAGTGCTGGCGCAGTTCTTTTTCACTCAAAATGCGGTAGGCTCTCGCAACAGTTCTCAGCCACTCTACGTCATCGATATTCGCTGGCTTGCCGGCCGCGTGAAACTCTGTTGTGAGTCGATCAAACGCGCTTTTGATGTCCTGTTGCGTCGCAGCCCGATCCACACCCAAAATTTCGTAATAATCGCGTTTTGCTTGCGTTGCCAAACCTTACCTCATTGTTGATACAGAAAGGGAGTCAAAAGGGGACCGAAATCCCCCGACATAATGATTCTGGAAATTACCACAAAGATTCTTAGAGCTTACCGATCATCGGATGTCCCGATCACCCGGCTTTCTTCGCCACTCTCACCATCGCCGGCCGCAACAACCGTCCCTTGATCCGATATCCCGGCTGCAACTCTTCCAGCACGTGGTGATCTGGCGCGGCGTCGGTTTCAACCATCTCAATGGCCTCATGCACCCGCGGATCAAACGGCTCGCCCTGCGCCGGAACGCGTTCAATGTTCATTTTTTGCAGCACGTCCTGAAGCTGCTTGAAAATCAGCTCCACGCCCTTGCGCAGGTCTTCCGGCTTGGCGGCAGCATTCTTCAGCGCCAGCGTAAAGCTATCGACCACCGGCAGCAAAGAGCGGGCGGCATCGGATACGGCGTAATCCCTGTACTCGGCGTTTTCCTTGGCTGCGCGCTTGCGATAGTTATCAAATTCGGCCTGTGATCGCGCCAGCCGTTCAAACAGATCATTGCGCTCCGCGCGCAGCTTTTCCACGTCGCCGTCAGTGGTCGCTACGGAACCCTGGGGATCACCGCCGGAAGCGCCCTTTTCTTCAAACCCGTCCGTAGGATCAGCCGCCGGCAGCTCTTTTTCCAAAGTCTGATTTTGCTCGTCTTTCAACTTCGTGTCTTTCACTTGTTCGTCTTTCAATTGATCTTCAAGGCTGACGTTAGCCTGTCCGTTGCCCTTGCTCATTACTGCACCTGGTCTTTTGATTGGTATTTTCACGTGTTCTCATTCAGCAGCTTGTCAAAAAGCTGCGCGATGTATGAGACCGCCGTGATGGTGTGTTGATAATCCATGCGGGTCGGGCCGATTACCGCCAGCGATCCGCGCATTTCTTCGCCCACGCGCGCCGGCGCCCCGATCAGGACAAAATTGCGCATCTCCGGCACCGCTTCTTCCAGGCCGATTACGACGCGCACGGCCTCCTGTCGCGTATCCAGATAAGCGGAAAGCAACTCAGCCACGCGTTCTTTCTCTTCCAGCGTCTTCACAAGATCACGCAACCGGAGGCGGTCCTGGTCATTGCCCACCAGGTTTGCCACGCCTTCTACAAAGATGTTCTTGGCAGGCTCTTCGGCTGCCAGCGCGCCGCCTTTATAAAGTTCTTCCAGGCTCTTCATCAACCGGTCATATTCTGAGCGTTCCTGGTCAATGCGCCGGCGCAGCTCTGTTTTGACGTTGCTGATGATCCAGCCCCGGAAATTCTCATTGATGTAATTGGCCGCCGTGTTCAGGTCGCTCTGGTCCAGGTCCTGCTCCAGGCGCATCATGCGGTCATGCACCACGCCTGACTTTGTTACCACCACGGCCAGAACACGATTGTTGGCCTGACGTGAGAAATAAACGTGCTCCAGCGCGTTCTTTGGCCCGGCGTTCCCGATTGCCACTCCGACTCCGCTCGATACCAGCGACAGCACGTGTGACGTCCGCTCCAGAAACTCCTGCACATCCACCGTGCCCTGTAACGTGTCTGAAATCAGCGTCTGGTCGGCCGCGGAGATCGTCGCTTTGCCGGAAATCTGGTCAACGTAATACCGGTAAGCTTGCGATGTTGGCACGCGCCCAGCCGAAGTATGCGGCTGCTCCAGGAATCCGCTGTCAGCCAGGTCCGCCATCACGTTGCGGATCGTCGCCGGACTGAGACCATCTTTATTGTGGCGTGAAAGCGTGCGTGACCCTACCGGCTCACCCGTGGAGATATAGGTTTCCACAATAGCCGTGAGGATTTCCCGCTCGCGAGGGCCGATTTGTCCTGGGTTTGGCATGGCTCAGACTTGCTAAGAGTTTTATTTACAGTAACTTGACAGAAATTTTGTGAACTCCTGCTAGTTAGATTTTAAGGATGTTAGTGGGCTATTGTCAAGATAGCACTTGGGTGGGGGGAGTGCTAAGAGGCCGCTTTTGGTATTTGGCTATTGGCTCGGGCTTTACCAGTCAACACTTTGAAGAGAGAGCTGCATGATTTCTTAGACCGATTCCGCAAAATCTAATAGGGCTCTTCATTGTATTGGGGAGTCGCCCACTGCTTTGAACCATGAGACCAAGCCAAAGGCCAAGAGCCAATAAACAAGAGCCGCTTTCACTGCACCTGTATCACGTCTCCCGGCGCGCTGCTGCTCTTAGCCTCAGCTAGGCGCATCAGCACCTGCTTGGCAAAGTCATAAAGAGACTTGGCGTGAGGATCATTCTCACCCGCCAACGCCGGAGGCTGGCCGGCATCACCGCCCTTCCGGATCTCAGGATCAAGCTCAATCGATCCCAGGAAAGGCACGCCAAACTCCTTCGCCGTACGCTCCACGCCGCCCTTGGAGAAGACATCAATCTCCTGGTGGCAGTGCGGGCAGAGGAAATTGCTCATGTTCTCCACCAGTCCGAGCACGTCAACGCGCGCGGTGCGGAACATCTCAATGGCTTTGCGTCCGTCTTGCAGTGAAACGTCGGACGGAGTCGAAACCACCACCGCGCCGCTGAGCGGCACAGTCTGAAACAGCGAGATCACCACATCCCCCGTGCCCGGAGGCAGATCTACCACCAGGTAATCCAGTTCTCCCCACACCACCTGTTGCAAAAACTGCCGGATGATCTGGTGCAGCATAGGGCCGCGCCATACGATGGGCTTGTCGCCGGGATTCAGAAATCCCACCGAAATGATCTTCACCCCATAATTCTGCAGAGGCTCAATCAGGTTTTCATTCAGCACGCGCGGTTGCTGGCTGGTATGCATCATCAGCGGAACGTTGGGACCGTAGACGTCTGCGTCGAGCAGGCCCGTCTTATAGCCCATTTTGGCCAGTGCCACGGCCAGATTCACGGCGATGGTGGTCTTTCCCACGCCGCCTTTGCCTGATCCAACTGCAATGATGTTGCTGACACCCGGCAGCGGGAATGGTCCCTGCTGCTGGGCTCCGTGCTGATGTCCATGAGCCATAGGTTTAGATTTGATTATACGGGAATGGGCCGTGAATCAGTTTTCGGGCGCGAATGGTTGTGGAGCGTTAGCTCTTCACTGCATTCTTCCGGCCCAGTTCCCATTTCCTTAGCTCTCTGCGCCGTCCCGCATCCTCATAGCGTCTTTTTTCTTCGTCCGTTTCCGGCGCTACATGTGGCACGGTTTTATGTTTGCCGTGCGCATCCACGGCAACGAATGTGAGGTACGCCGACGCGACATGCTGCGTGGTCCCGGCAATATAGTTTTCCACCCAGCACTTTACGCCGATTTCCATGGACGTATTGAACGCGCGGTTGACTGAAGATTTCAAAATCAGCAAATCCCCAATGTTCACCGGCCGTCGAAAATCAATGTGGTCGATGGATGCCGTAACCACGTGACTGTGCGAGTGCCTGTGCGCGGCCAGCGCTCCCGCAATATCTATGAGGTGCATCAGCCTTCCGCCAAGCAGGTTGCCCAGCGGATTGGCGTCGTTCGGCAGGACGACTTCCGCCATCTGCGATTGTGATTCACTTACGGCCCGCGGCGGCACGATGTGGATCGGTGTGTCGTGTCCATCATTCGAATGCATATTGTCATTTTCGCATGAAGGCTTTACCTATCGCGCCATCGCGGAGGAAGTTAGTCACTGTTTAGCTCTGCGCCAGGATCGCGGCAATGGCACATCGACCAAGGCGACGGAATTCCAAGCCACGGCGGGACGGTTACCCTGCCTAACTGTCAGTTCATTCGCATTCTTCGTGGGGATTTGCGGCCGGATCGACGGGGCTATCTGAGGGAATTCTGGCCGTCCGCGGGCGCCGTTCCAGATACACCGCCACGTAGCACTCCGCCTGGCGCTGCAGGCAGGCATCGCGCATGGGCGCAAGCCAGCGCTGCGACTGGCAGTCATATTCAAGTCGCCCATATTCCACCGGCTGATGCAGGCGCTCGCTTACGTAGTGAAGCACGATCCTGGATTCTTCGTCGCGTGCCACGGCAAAACGTACACCATCGGAACAGCGCTCAACCGGCATATGGCAACATCCGCCGGCATAGCCGATGTTGCAGAACTCGCGTAGTTCAACTTCTGAAGGAGTAAATTCTTCAAGTCCGGCGCGACAGATTCCAGAAAAACCCGCGCCCAGGGGCAATCGAGCGGGAAAAGGCCAGCCTATGGAGATTCTTTCGGTCGGGAAAAAAAAGGGACATGCCACAACAGCTAATCGTAGCGCGAGACACTTCGGGAGTAAAGAAAAACCTGAGCTGTTTTGCACACTGCACAACGATCTGTGCAACTACCCATGCAATCGCAAAGCGATTCATCGGAATATGTTAGATTTCTTCAATGACCGAGCCTAGCCGCCTGCAGATGCTTGCACAATTTCTGGAACAAAACCCCGGTGACGCTTTTGCTCGCTATGGCCTGGCCATGGAATATTCCAAAGCCGGGCTGACGGAACAGGCGCTTGCCGAGTTCAAAAAGCTTCTGGAACTCCATCCTGACTACACGAATGGCTACTTTATGGCCGCGCAGACGCTGGAGCGTAATGGCCGCACCGCCGAAGCAAAAAAGATGCTGGAAAGCGGCGTGGAAGCCGCCAAGCGTACCGGGAATAAACATGCGTTATCGGAAATGTCAGGAATGCTGGACGAGTTAGGTTGATTTTCTGAAATCCCGAGCAGAGCGAGGGATCGCTACCTTCGATGATTCGTCATCCCGAGGGCCGATAGGCGAGCGCGCGTCGTCATCAGCGCGCGAGTGGGCCGGAGGGACCTTGTGCTTTCTTTCGATGGCCTACGGAATTTATAAAACCGCTTTCGACCAAAGCGACCTCCCGCCAGGCCGCGATTTTTTGAAGTCTTATGCTTCTGGACGCTTCAATAATTTCTCGATTCCCATCCACGCAAAGATCAAGAGGTATGGCACTCCCACCACGTCAAGCATGGTTGGCAGCCACCACGCTTTGTTCAACCAGGGCAATGGGCCCATCAAACAGCCTGCTGCTCCCAGGCATCCACCCACAATCGAAATCGTTGCTGCAGGGTTCTTGCGCCTCATCCATGAGCAAACCGTCATCTTGTTGAAGACCATTACACCCGCTGCCAGGGCAAATAGCAGAAACTCAATGGACCAGCGCAAAGGCAATCCCATCTCAAGCAGAGAACGCGGGATGTCGGATATCTTGCCGTGAAATCGGCTCACCCTGGCGCGCTCCTGGGGAAGTTGGCTTAACGACAAGGTCGAAAAACCGATTTTCATAAGCTTGCGCGGGCCGAAGGCCCTGGATGACAAAGGACACGAAGGAACACGAAGTATTAGACCGTTGCCTTCCTTCGTGATCTTTCGTGTCCTTTGTGGTTCTCTTTAGCTTGTCTTTTTCGCCGCTTCCGCCATTACCTGTGAAGTGGGCTTCAACCTTTTGCGGATCATCCGTTCCACCACCCCCGGCGACGTTTGATACAGCTTAATGAACCATTTGTAGAACTTCGGCACTATGACTTCCCTCTTGCGCTTGAGCAGTCCCTGCAGAGTCGCATCGGCTACAACATCGGGAGTAACCGCGTACTTTACTGACGATCCCACACGCTCTGAGTGCTTGCCCTTGGTCATGTTCTTTACAAAGTTGGTGGAAATATAACCGGGGCTGACCGTGAGCACGTTGATGTTGTGCCGCAGCAGTTCCATGCGTCCGGCCTTGCCAATGGCATTCATCGCGTGCTTGGTAGCGGCGTAGCCGGACATATACGGCGTGGCGATATGGCCTGACACCGATGAAATATTCACAATGTCGCCGCCGCCCTGCTGCCGCATGATTGGGATCACGGCCTGCATGCACTCAACCGCGCCAAACAGGTTGGTATCAAACATCCGCCGGAACTCCTCCATGTCCATGTCCGCGACTGCGTCATTCAATCCAAAGCCGGCGTTGTTCACAAAAATATCAATGCGCCCGAACTTTGCGACCGCAGCCTTCACCAGCGCATCCACCTGGTCGCGCTTACTTACGTCGCAGGCGACGCTCAAGGTATTTGCGCCGCCAATGCGCTGCTCCGCCTCTCTGGTCCTCGCCAGGTCGCGCGAGCACAGCACCACCTTGGCGCCCTCCTGCAAAAACAACTTCGCAATGGCCTCACCAATCCCCATGGAAGCGCCCGTGATTACAGCTACTTTGCCTTCAAGTTTCATGCCAGCTTTGTAGTTTGTAGGCGCGTTTAAGTCAAGCGTTCAGCAAAGCAGCAGTCCGTACTCAGCATTCAGCCCCGAAACATTTTCGACTTCGGCGCGAAAACCGTTGAGACACGGAGGAAAGGAGTAAGCGGAGGAATCAAGGAGACCATGGGCTCTGGTTGTAACTCGCTCCGTTCCCTCTGTTCCTCTGCGTTTCAAAGATTTCTGTTGGGACTACCATGCTGCTCCCCGGTCTGAATGCTGAGTACTGACTGCTGCATGCTGACCCTCTGACTGTGCTATAGAATGAACTTTGTGCCTCTGCTTCCGCTATTTCCGCTGGAAATCGTTGTCTTTCCCGGCGCGCCGCTGCCGCTGCATATCTTTGAGCCTCGCTACAAAGAGATGATCGGAGAATGCCTGTCAGAGAACCGCCCATTTGGCATGGTGCGGGCAAAGGAAAACGCTCTTTCAGCCATCGGTTGCTCCGCCAGGATTATCAACGTAATCAAGAAATATGAAGACGGCCGCATGGATATCTCCGCCGAAGGAGCGCAACGCTTTGAGATCATACAGGTGAACCAGGAGCGCTCTTTCCTTCAGGCTGAAGTCTCTTTTTTTGACGATGAGCCTTCCATCGTCGGCAAGAGTGCGGCGGACACTGTGATCCAGTTGCATGAGCAGCTTTTTGCCGTGATGGGCCAGACGATTGAGGTTGAGCGGGACGCAGCCTATCTCTCTTTTCGTCTGGCGCAGGATTTGCCCGTGGACCTGGACTTTAAGCAGAGCCTGCTGGAAATGAAATCCGAATCGGAACGGATAGAAATACTCACGGAGTACTACCGGGCAACAATTCCCAAAATAGAAAACAGCCTGCGCGTGCGCCAGCGGGCCAGCGGCAACGGGCACGTGCATTAGGATTTGAGGCTTTCATGCTCCGACCGCGATCTTCTGACGATCCATGTGGAACTCTCAGCGTATAATTATTTTCAGAGGCCCTTCATGAATCTTCCCCCTACTCTGGGCGAGCTCAGGAAAAGTTCTTTCTCTGAGCAGCGGCTGCGCACGCGCAAGGTAAAAGACGAACTCCGCGAAAATCTGATTGCACGCCTGCGCAGCGGCGACACTATTTTTCCCGGCATTATTGGCTATGAAGACACGGTGGTTCCCCAACTGGTGAACGCCGTCCTATCCCGGCATAACTTTATTCTGCTCGGCCTGCGCGGACAGGCCAAGAGCCGTATCCTGCGCGCTTTAACCACACTGCTCGATCCGCAACTGCCGTACGTTGCCGGCTGTGAGATCCGCGACAACCCTTATGAACCAATTTGCAAGCGCTGCCGCGAGCTCATTGCCCGCGAAGGCGACAAAACTCCCATCGCTTACCTGACGCCCGACGACCGCTACGTGGAAAAGCTGGCCACGCCGGATGTGACCATCGCTGATTTGATTGGCGATGTTGATCCCATCAAGGCCGCACGCGGAGGGCACGATCTCTCCAGCGAGATGACCGTGCATTACGGCCTGCTGCCCCGCGCCAACCGCGGGCTCTTCGCCATCAATGAACTTCCAGACCTCGCTGGAAAAATTCAGGTCGGCATGTTCAACATCATGCAAGAGGGCGATGTGCAGATCAAAGGTTACCCTCTGCGCCTGCCTCTGGACGTGGCTCTGGTGTTCACCGCAAACCCTGAAGACTACACGGCGCGCGGCAAGATCGTAACGCCGCTCAAAGACCGCATTGGCTCGGAAATCCGCACGCACTATCCCGGAACGCTGGAAGAAGGCATCAGCATCACGGAGCAGGAAGCGTGGCTGCATCGCGACGGGCTCGAGCTGCACGTTCCGAAATATGTCCGTGAAGTGGTGGAGCGTGTAGCGTTTCTGGCCCGCGAGGACAAGAAGATCGACAAGCGCTCCGGCGTAAGCCAGCGCCTGCCTATTAGTGTTCTCGAAAACGTAATCTCCAACGCAGAACGGCGCGCCGTGCGTAGCGGGGAAAAGACTATCGTACCGCGCATTGGCGATGTTTATGCGGCACTGCCCTCCATCACCGGCAAGCTCGAGTTGGAATACGAAGGCGAAATGCGCGGGGCAGACACAGTTGCGCGCGAGTTGATCCGCACCGCTGTCGCCAAGACCTACGATACATATTTCAAAGACCTGAACATGCAGCAGGTGGTGCAGTGGTTTGAGCTCGGCGGCGAAATCAAACTCTCTGACACCGCAAGCGCTCATGAGGTGCTGGAGGGCCTGAAGAACATCCAGGGTCTCACCGACAAGCTGGCGCCGGTGGGCATCAAGTCAAAAGAAAAGCCTGAGGTACTGGTGTCCGCGGCAGAGTTCGTACTGGAAGGCCTGCACGCGCATCGCAGAATTGGACGGTCAGAGGAGCGCGTCTTCGCCGCAGACAAGCAACCGAAGCGGCAGGAGCGACCATTTGAGCGCGGCGATGACGAGCCACCGCCGATGCGGAATAGGAGACCGTATAACTAGCTCCGGAGGACGCAAAGAAAGACTTGCCGCAGATTTTCGCAGATGAACGCAGATAAAGAATTTGGACGCGAATCAACGCGAAAATGCGCGAATCAATTTTGCTGATTGCTAACGCATTTTGCTGGCTAATTGCTGAGTACTAATTGCTAAGTGCTGGTTTTCATGAAGTACACCAAATACTCCAAATACGTTGCCGACCTGGCCGACGAGATGAGCCTGGAAGACCTGCTCAGCGCGCTTTCGGACTACATGCTTGAATCGGGCTTCCAGAGCGACTCCATGTATTTCCAACAACTGGATGAGCACTCGCTCGACGCGTTGCGTCAGGCAATCCAGCAGGCCCTGGAGATGGGCGATTTTCTGGACGACGAAATGCGCGAGCGTCTGGAACAGATGCAGGCCGACGGGACGATGGAAGAGCTGATCGAACGCCTGATTGAGCGCATGCAGCAGGAGGAATTGATATCCGTTGACCAGCCGCATGATCCCTCGCGCCAGTCCACAACACCCGGACAGACCGGCGAAGCGCAGACCAATGCGCGCTTTGAAATCACGGACAAGAGCCTGGACTTTCTCGGCTTCAAGACCCTGCGCGACCTGCTGGGTTCGCTCGGCCGCTCCAGCTTCGGTCGGCATGATACGCGCGATCTCGCCACCGGCATCGAATCCAGCGGCGCATCCAAGCAATACGAGTTCGGCGACACCATGAATCTGGACATCACCGAAACGCTCTCGGCGGCCATCCAGCGTGAAGGCCTGCATCTGCCGCTGAACATTGAATACTCCGATCTTCAGGTGCATCAGTGCGAATATCAGTCGTCCTGCGCGACCGTTGTAATGCTCGATTGCTCGCACAGCATGATTCTTTACGGCGAAGACCGTTTTACTCCGGCCAAGAAAGTGGCCATGGCTCTGTCACATCTGATCCGCACGCAGTACCCGGGCGACTCACTCTCACTTGTGCTGTTTCATGATTCGGCGGAAGAAATGCCAATCTCGCAACTGGCGCGCGTGAAGGTCGGCCCGTATTACACCAACACCCGCGAGGGCCTGCGGCTGGCCCAGCGCATCCTGCAGCGCCAGCGCAAAGACATGAAGCAGATTGTAATGATTACTGACGGCAAGCCCTCAGCTCTTACGCTCGAAGATGGCCGGATTTATAAGAATGCGTTCGGACTCGACCCGCTGGTCGTGAGCCAGACTTTGGAAGAAGTTTCACGCTGCAAGCGCTCCGGCATCATGATCAATACCTTCATGCTTGCTTCCGATTACGGCCTGGTCCAGTTCGTGCAAAAGGTCACGGCCATGTGCAAGGGCAAGGCGTATTTCACCACGCCGCAAAATCTGGGACAGTACCTGCTGATGGATTACATGTCGCGGAAGATGAAAACGATCCACTAAAGGCATTTCGACTGGATTGAGATCATCACGCTTAGATCAGGGTTCCTTCGTCGTAGCCGCCTCATGCACCACATCTTTCACATTCTGGCGGCGGAACTTGTCTGCCTGGCGGGTGGCCAGCACGCGGACGCGGCGCGCCGGCAGCGTAACCGGCTCAATCTTCTCAAACCGTCCCCGCTGAATTTCAACATCAAAGCGGAACCAGTCGCTTTTATAAAGGCGTCCGGCGGAATAAAAGCTGACAGAAGCCGCAATCGTACCCTCAAAATCGTGGCCGGTGATTCCCAGAATGCGTTCGCCGATGTGCTGTGTCCAGGTATTGCCGCCCACCAGCGGATCGTTGAGATATTGGCGCTCAAACGGCATGGCATGAGTCATGGTGCGAAGTTGCACAAGCTGGAGCAGCACGGCAGCTCGCGCCAGGTTGGTGATCACAATCTTGGCATCGGCGGTGGAAGCTCGTTCCAGGCGAACATGCAATTCCGGCGCCCATTCGCGTTCAAACTGCTCGCGTGAAAGTTCCAGTCCGCGGTCGGCAGCTTTGGCATAGCGCAGCGTGGCCCGCGCCAGCACCACGCTCAGGATGGTTGTAACAATGGTGGCAGCCACCGGAATGTATTCAAGCAGGGTGGAGTACGGCACACGGGCGATGGATGCCATCAGCATGGAGACACAGCTTACCGGGGTTCGCCGGATTTCCCGAGATGCGGGACGTGTAGGGGCTTTGGTAACGCAAATTTATGCGGCGTGTAAGTGCTTGAAACAGCACGGGGAGCCGCTTGGGCTCCCCTGGCGAGAAACCTTTACAGAAATGGTGAGTTCCTATCCCTCGGTTTTCACTGCGGCTTCAGCCGCCAGAAAGCCGATCTTGGAATGAGTTCCATCACAGAACGGTTTGTTTGTGGATGCGCCACAACGGCATAGCGCGATCGCCTGTTTCCCGCTGATGTCCACTTTCTTGCCATCAGCGTCAGCGATTTCCAACTGACTCAGGTCTCCGCTGACAACGTATGGGCCGGTCTTTTTGATCAGGATATTGATTGCCATTCAGTTTCCTCCGGGAAAGTTCAACGTTAAACAATCTATCATGTTTCTGAAATCCCGAGCGCAGCGAGGGAACCTATAGCCATGAGAGTTTCAAATTGGCACAGCTTTGAAAAAGGTGAGTTGTTCCAAATAGCAGTCTGAACGGGAGTAGCGATCCCTCATGCGCAAAAAGCGCGCATTCGGGATTTCAAAAGCAGATCACCCGATTTCACCGCTTCTTGAACGCCACATTCACCAGCAGCTTGTCGCCTTCAATGTCAACTACGTTGCAGAAAGTACGCTCGCCGCGGCGCGTGAAGTCGAGTCCAACGCGGCTGCCGCCCACGCGCATGTTGCGAATGCTCAGGTGCTCCAGAAATTCAGGCAGCGCCGGGTTCACAATATTCAACTCTCTTCTTGGGGCACTGGGACGGATACCGAGCACCGACATCAGAATGAGAAATACCGAACCTGACGCCCACGCCTGCGGCGAACAGGACACGGGATACTGCACTGGTTCGTCATGTTCGCGGCGCTCAATGCCGCAGAAGAGCTCCGGCAGGCGATAATCGCGGAAATTGAGCGCAGCCTGATAGAGCGCGGTAAAGAGTTGGTTGGCCGGCTCGCGAAATTCATACAGCGCCATGCCATGAGCGATGAGCGAATTGTCATGCGGCCAAACTGATCCGCGATGGTAGCTGAGCGGATTAAATACGCGTTCGTCGCGTGACATAGTGCGCCAGCCCCAGCCGGAAAACATATCATCGCGCATAAAACGCTGCGTTACCGCCTTGGCGCGGTCCTGCGCCAGCATGCGGGTAAAAAGCAGGTGGCCGGGGTTCGATGAAATGACCTGTGTCTGCCGCTTGTCACGGTCCAGGGCCATCGCATAAAAGCCAAGCTTGGGCATCCAGAAGGCTTTTTCAAACCGCTTGGCCATTTCCGCTGATTCCTTCTTCAACCTGTCCGCGGTCTTGATGTCACCGAAAGAGCGCATGAGCGAGGCCATTCTGTACTTGGCCTCATAGACGTAGCCTTGCACTTCACACAATGCAATGGGGCTCTTGGCGACTTCGCCATCATGATGCATGATGGCGTCCCAGGAATCTTTCCAGCCCTGATTCGCCAGCCCCTTGGACGAGCGGCGCTGATATTCGACAAAACCGTCGCCATCCAGATCGCCGTAAGAGTCAAGCCATTCCAAAGCACGATAAGCGTTCGGGAGCAAGTCTTTCACCAATTGCTCGTCGGCGGTCCAATTAAAAGTTTCGCTCAGCAGGATGAGCCAGAGCGGCGTCGCGTCCACAGATCCGTAATAGGGGCCAAACGGCATCTCGCCCGCGCGGGTCATTTCTCCTTCACGATATTCGTGGAGAATCTTGCCCGGCTCTTCGTCGCGCCAGTCGTTTTTCTCTTTGCCCTGGTGCGAAGCGAGCACGCGCAGTGTTTCAGACGCCAGTTGCGGGTTCAACATCAGCGACTGATAAGCCGCGATGATGGAATCGCGGCCAAACATGGTAGCGAACCACGGAATGCCGGCGGCAATCACTCGCTCCCTGGCCTCAGGGATCTGCAACGCGTGAAAGTCGGCTTTGCAGGTTTCCACCATCTCGCTGAAGATGCTGTTGCCGGCGCTGAAGCTCGTTGAATGCGACGCCCACTCCGCAATCGCTTCACGGCGAAGACGCAGCTGCTGCCCAAAGTCGGACCGCACCGAGCGAGAGCGCTTGCCTTCCACGTGCGGGACGATCGTGGTCTGTAGTTGAAAACGCTTAAAGGGCGGCAGCCGCAGCTTCCACCTGGCCGTGGTCCCATCCACCAAATCCGGCTCCGGCGAAAGATGAATGATCGTTTCGCGGACAACGTTGTCCCGGCCGCAATAATGAAAAACAATCGATCCGTGGCGCACAATCGGCAGGAAATATTGGCCTAGCTTTTCCCGCGCCACGCCGCGCACCTGGAATACGTCCATGAAATCGGCTTCATAAGCCAGTTCAATGTTCAGTTCAAGCTCATGAAAGTTGAAATTCTCAAAAGAAAAATTGTCAAACAGCGTTTCAGAAGAAAGCAGCTGCTCGCGTCGAATGTGGACCGTGTTCTCAGGAATCTCATACGTCTCACGCATCGTGCTTTTGCCGGTGGTCAGTTCAATCTGCGAAGCAAAAGTCTGCTCCGTGCTGGAAGAAAGCACCACGGTGCGATATCCATCAACGCGAAGTTCCAGCCGGCTCAGAAAACGGGTGTCATCGTGGAAGAAGCCAACGTCGGGCGCACCCGGCGGCATGATGTCGCCGGCAATAGTCGTGGAGAGAAACGTCTTGCCATCGATCAGAGTTAGATTGTTGACCTTGCGCGGCTCCGCATTCTGGTACACCAGACGCGGCTCTGGATAAGGTGGTGAGATCTTCACCAGCTCGGCCTGGGCTATCAGGAGTTTTGCGTTCATGCCACGATCTGCTCCGCTTCAGCCACGCCATCCCGTAGGATTTCCGAATAGAGATTGATGTAATCACTGGCCATTCGCTTTACGGAAAAAAATTCTTCCATGTAGCTGCGAACCTTGGGTGCGGGCATGTTCAGGTTGCGCGCGCACTCCGCCAACTCATCGGCAGTCTTGCGCACGTTTCCGCTCACGCCTTCCTTCACCACTTCTCCTACAGATCCGCCGGGCATTGCCAGAACAGGAGATCCACAGGCCATGGCTTCAATCATAACAAGACCAAAAGGCTCGTCCCACTGCACGGGAAAAAGCATGGCGCGGGATTTGCCGAGCAGCTCGACCTTGTCCTCCATTCCAACTTCGCCCACATATTCAATGAACTTGCCATCCACGTGCGGCTTGACCATGGTTTCCCAATACTGTTTGTTGATGGGCTGGATTTCCCCCGCGATTTTGAGTGGAATACCCGATTTCTTGGCGATTTCAATGGCCAGGTGCGTGCCTTTGGGCGGCGCAATTCTTCCCAGAAAACTGAGGTACTCTCTTTTTCCATCGGGAACGAAATAAAGCGATGGATCAATTCCGTGATGAATTGTCCTCATGTCCGGCATGCTGAGCTTTTCCCGCTGAAAATCACTGATCGTTACGTAAGAAACGTCCGGATATGACTGATAGAACTCCACCAGAGACTCGTCGAGGGCATGATGTACGGTGTAAACCATGGGCACGTCAGTAAACCGCGAAAAACTCAAGCCCGGAGCACTATTCACGTGGATCAAATCGGCGTGCTCGGCCGCCTCTTGAATGGCCCAGGCAAAATGGTTCAAGCCTTTCAATGAGGCTTCCACTTCATGCTTCAACGGCCACTCGCCTTCAGGATAAAGCCAGCGCATGGGCGCATCGACAGTAGATTCGCCATTGGTATACACAACCACTTCAACTCCCTGGCGCTGGAGTCCGTGGGCTAATTCCGCAATAAATAACTCCGTACCACCGTATCTTTTCGGAGGCACTGCAATGAACGGTGGCGCAATAAGGGCAACTCTCATAGGGTTTAAATTGAACAATACAAATAAGATGCAGAATCCAACTCTGGCGATGCGGGAAACCTGATTTCTGCCGCCGATAGAGGGTTTGGCGCGCATTTTTCGCGACAAAAGATCAGCGCCTGGCCGGATTACCGTGTTGCAGGAGCTTCGCTGATAATTAAGTCGCAGTCAAAGCGCGTGGTTGCTTTGCCGAATTGAGCGCGATTTCCACAGCTTGCTCAAATTCCTTACCACGCACGTCACTAGCGTGGGCGGCAAGGACACGGTCTCGCGCGGCCCGGCCGATGCGCCGCAACTCGTCTACGGCATAATTTTTTAAGTAGCGAACGATGTCGTCACTTCCCGTGGCCACAAGAATTTCCCGCCCTGGAGTGAAGAAGGTTTCCAGCCCTGGCCAATTGTCGGAAGCGATGGCCACGCCGCAAGCCGCGGCCTCAAACAACCGTACGGAAGGCGAGTACCCGGCCACCACCATCTCTCGCCGGGTGACATTGAGCGTGATCCGCGACGAGCTGTAAAGCTGCGCGTGGTGGCGCGGGTTCAAATGCATGATGCGCTCCACGTTCTCAGGCCAATCGATATGCGACGGATATTGTGGCCCGGCGACAATAAATTTCCGATCCGGCAATCTCCGCGCGGGGACGCACAGCAATTCATCGATCTTCGGCTGGCGGTCCGGCGCATACGTTCCCATATAGCTCATGTCGCAGGTAAACCTGGGATCGGCGGGACGCTCACGATATTTATCCGGATCGACCGAACAATAGAGCGGCACCGCAAATGGCGCACCTAAATCTTCCTGAATAAGCTGAAGCAGCGGGCCGCCGGTAAAGCTGAAATAAATATCCAATTCAGGAAGATGCGACTTAAGCAGATAGTCAGCGCGGCCATTTTCCCGCAAGCTGCGAACAGTGATTGGCGTATCGATATCGTAAAAAGCCTTGACCGGAACATTCGACGCAAGTACCGCTTCCAAGGCGGCAATGCCGTCCGGGAAATAAGAGCCGACCATCGCGACATCGGAATCGCGCAGCTCGGTCCTGACGAACGGAAGGATCTCTTCCCAACTTTCAAAAATTCTTACATCACAATATGGGGGTTCGGGCAGGTCGCGGTTATTCTGATACCACTCCACGTTGTGCTCAAAAAACACAATGCGGTGCCCGCGACGATGCAGAGCCTGGCACAGCGCGCGAAACGTGGTCGCGTGCCCGTTGCCCCAGGACGAAGTAATCGAAAGACCAAAAATGGTGATCTTCATAACAAGCAATTAGCCATGAGCTTCGGCACGTTACGGCAA
Organism: Acidobacteriaceae bacterium; assembly: GCA_027307045.1. GTDB lineage: Bacteria > Acidobacteriota > Terriglobia > Terriglobales > Acidobacteriaceae > Angelobacter. Next base: position 3,314 of record DAHUXR010000071.1, on the reverse strand, counting down.
ACAGCAACGGCAACAGCCAAATCTCTCAACTCAGAGAACTGCGGATTCCGCCGGAACATTTTCAAGAATTGCATCCACTTCTTTCGCGCGCAAAGCGTACGTATGATCGCGCAAGGCCCGCGCGCGCATGCTTTGGCCAATCTCTTTTGCTCTGGCCGCGGAAGTATTCCGCAAACAAGAAACAATTTCTTCCGCGTTGCCGGCTACCAGTATCTCTTTTTCCGGCACAAAGAACTGTTCGATACCCGCCCAACGATCGGTGATCAGGCATGCTCCGGCGCCCGCCGCTTCAAAGACTCGCGTGGGCGGAGAAAAGCCAACACCGGCCATGGAATCACGATTAATGTTCAGCACCATGCGCGCAGAGCAGTTCACGCGGTTGTGGTCGCCCGTGCTTACGTGCCCAATCCATCGCACGTTTACTGGAAGCCGCTTGCCGCCCCAGCCCTCCCCTCCTAAAGCGAACTGGAAATCCGGAGCAAGCTCGGCTGCGCGGAAGAAGAACTCTTCTACGCGGCGTTCACGGTCCGGCAAGCGATGACCGACGAATAACAGGTCACAGGCGAGAACCGGATCTGGCGGGACAGGATGGTGCGTTTCCGGATCAAGAGCGTTGTAAATGGGATGGCAGTTGGCCGCGCCCAGACGTTGGTAGTGCTCGACCACCGCCGCGCCGCCGCCGTAAGTAAAAATAAAATCGTATTCGGGAACCAGCGCGCGAAATGCATCAGCCGGATTTGTTTCCACACGCGATAGAGTTGCGGGAGCATCCACGTCCCAAAACGCGACCCGGGTCTTATCGGACCGGCACCCCAGAACTTTTTCTTCCAGCAGCTCATCGAATACGCCCACGCCGCTGTGCTTGACCACCAGATCGCATTCGGCGGCCCGCCTCAGCAGCGCAGGAATTTCTTCAGCATCTTTGTAAACTACGGTTTCCACATAGCTGAAATCGCCCGCATCACGGTTTTGCAGGCGGCGATAAGCGTCAGGCTCGGCGAACGTAATTTGATGTCCCAGCGCGTAAAGCTGCTTATAAATGCCACGATAATAAGTCGCCGCGCCATTCCAGTAAGAAGATGTGATACTGGAGCCAAAAACGAAAAGCTTCATCGCGAGATCTCCTGGCAGATTTCCACAAGTTGTTGCGCGCGATGGGCACAGGTGTGGCGCTCACGGATGGTCTGCAACCCATTTTCGGCAAGCTGATAACGGGCCTTTCCATCGCGGCGAAGGTGCCGCAGCTGCTCCGTCATCTCAACGCCATCATTCACTACCAGGTAGTCTTCGCCGGGACGAAAGAGATTTTCCTGGTCCATCCAGGGCGAGCAGACCAGGGGAATACCGCAGGCCAGGGCTTCAAACACGCGAATGGTGGGAATTCCGGCCAGGCCATTCGCATACTCACGGCGCGGAATATGCAAGGTGACCATGCTTTCCGCATAGACCTGCGGAGAAAACAGGTTGGGCAAATAGCCGCGATACTCAATGTTGGCGCCTACGAGCTTTTGCAGCGCAAGGTCGGGGTAGCGGACGCCGTGAGCCACCACGCGCAGCTCCGGCAGGGCCAGCGCCGGCTGGATCAGGAACTCATCCAGTTCGGCGGCGCGCTCATTGTCGCCCCAGTTGCCGATCCAGACCACGTCAATCTCTTTGCGGCGCTGGAGAGGATGGAACTGTTCCACGTCAGCCGCTTCATGAAAAGTCCATGCGCGGTTAATGCCGAAGCCATCGACATAAATACGGCGGATGGCTTCGCCGAATGCGAGCACGCCATCCACCAGGTGCAAATGAAACTTTAGAATTTCACCCGCACTGGTGTGAGCGCGGTGATGGCTGTCATGAAAGAGCGCGATGAAGCCAAGCTTTTTCTTCAACGCGAGCACCCGGTTTACCACTTGAGGATCATTCCATTCGTGCAACAAGACGACGTGGGTTTCTTTCAATTCATCTTCCAGAAACCGGGGGAAATCGTCGTCACCGGACTTATAAAAACGGATATCAAGTTCCGGATAAGCGCGGCGGAAAGAATCAATGGCCTCAATAGCGCGCTCGCCCTCCTGCTTCATCAGGTTGGTGAGCGACCATGAGCTCAATTCTTCATAACAGCGGACAGTGTGGCCCAAGCGCACCAGTTCACGCATCAGCCCGCGCAGAAAGTGAGCGTTGCCGTGGTTCCAGTCAGAGACCATGGAGTGGGCAAACAGAGCGATATTGAGCTTTTGACTCATGCGCTGAGGGCCTGCGCAGGCGCCAGCTTGTGATAAAGACGCTTGTAGTCAGCGACCATGCGGTCAGCCGTGAAATGCTGCCGCGCGTGGCGCAGCGCCATGTTGCCGTAGCTCAGGCGTAAACCAGGGTCGCGTTGGACACGTTCCAGCGCCTCACTCAAGCTTTCCGGATCATTGTTGCGGAAGAAAATCGCCGCGCCCGCCCAGAGTTCGCGGAACGAGGGTATATCGCTGGCAACGATGGCGCAGCGTGAAAGCGCCGCTTCCACCGGAGCCAGGCCGAACGGCTCATATTGCGAAGTTGCGGCATAAATTCCGGCGCGAGCCAGCGTCTGCGTGATCTGCCGCTCATCCTGCTGTGGATCTAGGGAAATGTTGGGTCTGATTGTCTCAGCCACGAAGGAATGATTTTGCAAATCAGGATGGCGGTCGCAGCCAACGATGCGCACTGAGCCGGGCATTTCACGCTTCAACAAAAGGGATACGTTCTTGCCGCTGTCCCACAAACGTCCCAAGGTAACGGTGGTTTCCTGTTTGCTGATGTAGGGATTAAACAAGGCGGGGCTGCGGCCATTGTGAATTACGGCGCCGGAGCGAAGCTTGCCGTAATTAATTTCAATCTGCTCCAGCATCCACCGTGATGGCGCCACCACAGTTGTGGCCTCCTGCAATCCGCGCGTGGCTATCCGGCGATACCAGTGCAACCATTCAGTTTCCGGCGGCAATTGCCGGTGGACTGACATCCACCAGCTCACGACATCACTATGCGCAACCACGACGCGCGGAATGTCGCAGCTTATGGCTCCATAATAATACTGGCTGAAATGAAGAAGATCGGGACGGCTTTCCTCGATAGTGGCCAAGAGATACTGGGAAGATTCCTCCATGTCGGCTTCGGAGTCGAGCATCCATTCCAGCTTGAACGCGGTAGGGCGATAGTCAAGGTTGGCAAGACCGTCCATCCAGCGAGTTTGCGCTGCGGTAGGGATATCGCCGAAGCTCACGAGCGTGACCCGATCGCCGCGGCGCACCAGCCCTGTCACCAACTCCCGCGTGTATGTCCAAACACCGCCCAAAGTATCC
>DAHUXR010000070.1 GCA_027307045.1 Acidobacteriaceae bacterium | reverse complement strand
AAACCTTCATCTTCCGAGTTCCTTCATAACTTACCGCCTTCACAATTAACCTCCGCAAAACATCGATTGAATCGATCTTCTGTTTTCACCTGGGCAGCGTCCATACCCCAAGTTCTGTAATCCTTGCGAGAAACTATTGAGCGAAAGTGCTGTGCGTGAGATTGGCTCGCACCGGATAGTTTGAATGAGCCATCGGTGGGATGCACGCCAATCGACCGCCCCCACGAGGCAGAGCTGTCCTACCGTGCTTTAGGGGGCCGAAAGGTGCGGATCGAAATGGAAGACAGCGGACTCGCACGCTGGTTCGACATGCTGATTCTAAATGGGTTGAACTGGTGCCGGGAGGGGGAGTCGAACCCCCAAGGGCCGAAGCCCGGCGGATTTTGAGTCCGCTGCGTCTGCCAGTTCCGCCATCCCGGCTCAGGTTTGGAAGAACATTGATAGAGTAGCACACCGAAAAGCCCGATTTTGGGATTTCCTGATTCCGCGTTACCACTGATCAGCTACTGATCTGCACTGATGACGAGGACCAGGAATGGGGGCATCGGGGAGGGTAAAACAAAACCCGGCGCTTGCGCACCGGGTTTCTTGATAGCCTCTATGGATCTCTTACTTCTGTGGGTTCGACGTACCTGAATTGTTATTTCTGTTGAGAGGTCTCAGTTGAGCGTTGGTGGCCAGCTTATAGGTGAGCTGGGTTTCCGCTGGAAGGTCCTGTTTCTTGCCAGTTAGGACCTGGGTTCCCGCTCCGGCGCCGCCGCCAAGCACCGCGCCGATAGCTGCGCCTTTGCCGCCGCCCATCAGGGCGCCCAGCAATGCGCCAACTGCCGCGCCGCCACCCACGTACATTCCGGTGCGCTTGTTTGCGCCCAGTCCGCCGGGAGTGCCGCTGCCGGAACCGGTTGCGTCAATCAGGTACGGCGTGCCGTTCACGGTCACGGAGCGCAGGTCAAGATTGGTGTCTTTGCCGTCAGTGGACGGGACGGCAACCAGGCGAGCGCGCGATCCGCGAGGGATCAGAACGTTTCCTGAAGCGTCTTTTACATCATCACTCACGCTGGCACTGTAGCGTGAGTCAGCCGCTGGTTTCGCGGGAATGGAGGTGTCTGTTCTTACTTTAATCTCGGTGCCCGAAGGCAGGTTCTGTTGTGCGTTGGCGCTGAATGCGGTCAGGCCTGCAAAAAGCGTGGCGAGTAATATGCGTTTCATCATGGTGAGCCTTCCTGTAGCTTCTTAGAAATGGATGCTCTCTCTGAACAGTGAGTTGCGCCTCTCTCATGCGGCAGAGCTGGAATTGCAGAGCTGCACGCCAGAGCTGCCGCTTTCTGCCAGCGCCTGCTACTCTGGATTGCCGAGAGATCGCACGGCGCATTTGCGGATGATGCCGACCGCTAATTGGCTTCGATCAGGAATCGAACCGCACTCAACTGGAGATGGGAAAGGTCGTCACCTTGGGGTTCGACGAATCAAGGGAATCGGGCAACGGCCGCAAGAAGACGGAAACAGCCGTTCCGCTTCGTCCCGGAGAGAGACTGGTGCGGAACCTTATGGAACCGCCATAGCGGTTCACGATCGTATTGCAGCTCCACAGTCCAAGTCCGGACGCTTTCTTTTTGCCGGAAGCGAAAGGATGAAACAATGTAGCGCGGATATCTTCCGGCATGCCCTGGCCATCATCGGCCACCACCAGCCGGATGCCGCGCCGGTGGTGTTTTGACCAGTCGTGGGAAGCAAAGCCGTGCACAATGATTCGTCCGCCGTCGTTCACGCTTTCGAGCGCATTGGATAGCAGCGCGGATACAACCTGATGCACTTCACTTTCCACGCCGCAGAATTCAAGGGCTTTGTCGCACCGGCTTTCAACGATGACTTCACGCTGGCGCGCAGCCCTGCTGTGTTCCAGCACCACATTCTCCAGGGAACCAGCCAGCTTAAAGCGGCAAGTCTGTTCTCCGCTTGAATGCAGCGTAAGCATATGGCGCGTGATTCGCTCAATCCGCTGGAAAGCTTCAGTTGCGGCCTCATGCAGCGCCTTCTGGTTGACATCAAGATTGGACCGGTGCAGCAAATAAAGCACATTGCAGATGATTTCAAGCGGATTGTTGATCTCATGCGCCAGAGCATTGGCCAGCGCTGCTTCCGTCGCCAGCTTTTCATTGGTGCGCATGAGTTCTTCAGCACGCTTTAGCCAGTTGATCTCGACCGTCAATCCCAGAATGCATTTGGGTTGCGGGCCCGGTTCAAGCTTGCCTTTGCAGCGCAGCCAGTGGACCGTGCCGTCCGTCCATATAACGCGATGGATCATGTCGTAATCGCTGTGTTTTTCAATCGCATTGCTGACCGCTTCGCGTGTTGCCTGCCGGTCGTCAGGATGGAGCAGTGAGAAAAAATCTTCAAAGGCGGCTCCGGTGCTTCCTTTAGGCTGGCCAAACAGAAGCCGGCCCTGCTCGTCCCACTGGATCGTTTGGGATTCAAGGTCCCACAACCAGGTTCCCATCTGTGCTGAATCCAGGGCCAGCAAACGGAGTTCGGTGTCAAAGGGCAGGCTTGTGCCAGGCGGAGTTGCTTCACCGCCTAATCGGGTGGAAGCTCCCGGGGACGGCATTGGCTGGACCTCCCGACGAAACTGCTCAGAGCTGCCCAAATATTTAACTCCAAACCGTGGGTCAATTACAAATCCTGCTGGTTCGATAAGTTCATGTTTGCCGTGCGCATTCGATTGCGCTCTTACGTAAGCTTTGCAACACTGGATCAAGGAGTACATGCTTGCCCAGGACCCTATTCACCTGCGTCGGCGGACATCTGGCGTTGCCCGATCAAGGAGCAGCTCTGGTGGGCCGAGAAGATGGCGGCAATCTGCTGGTGCTGCCCCCGCGCGAAGTCTGGGAACGCGGTGAACTCACGCCCGCGGAACTTACGCATTGGTCGTTTCTGGTTGCGGTCGCCGGACAGGCCATGTTGCGCACGCTACCGCAGCTTGATCTCGGCTGTATTAATTATTTTGAAGCCGGCAACTGGGCGCTGAACTTTGCCGCCGAGCCGCATGGCCCCGGTTCTGGCGGGATGAAGAACGCTCCTGAGCATCGCCGCGTTCACATGCATCTGCTGGGACGCAGCCGCACTGCCACGGATCCTTCATGGCAATGGGGAGAAGCGCCAAAGTTTCCTGATTATGCCTACCGCAAAGTCTGGGCATTGAAGCACAAACTTCTGAACGCGGCGGAATGCAAGCAGATTGTCGCGGAAGCCGAAAGAGTCTTGCGCGGGCGATACGGTTTTACCGCGCAGCAGATTTCGCCCTGGGAGACATGCACAGCGTGCGAATATCCCATGGTGATTACGCCGCAACAATCCGCCGGCCGCTGCGCGGAATGTGGCGACCAGTCTTTTGGCGTTTGCTATCTGGAGTAAGATTCAGCCGACCGCAAAATCATTTCCGCTCTTGGGATAAGCATAGACGGCTACATCGCCCGGCTGGATGGCACATTCGACTTTTTGTTTATGCCCAAGACTTTTCCATGGCGGAGTCCGTTGCTTCCGTCGACACCGGCATCAAGGGGCGCAAGACCTATGAGGTGGCCAAAGCCCGGTTGAGAACTCTTCATCTTTGGTTTTCTCTATTCAAGACATATAGCCTTATGTTCCGCAGTCGTGAAGATTTGTACCCGACCCTCCCAATGTGCTAACTTGCCCCTCGATTTCATCAGCGCATGAGAATTGACCGGGAGGAACCTGTGGCCGAAACCGTACCAGCGAGAGTGGAAGAACCAAAATTTCAACCGTACGTGCCCCCGGACGAAGTTCGGCCGGAGTTCACCTTCCGCGCCATATTTTTTGGCGGACTCTTCGGGATCCTGTTCGGGGCCGTTACGGTCTATGTCGGCTTGCGCGCCGGATTGACGGTCTCAGCCTCGATCCCCATTGCCGTGCTCTCTATCAGCGTTCTTCGCGCACTGGGCAAGGCCAGCATCCTTGAGAACAACATCGTGCAGACAGCCGGATCGGCCGGCGAGTCCGTGGCAGGCGGCGTGATCTTTACCTTGCCGGCGCTCATCTTTCTTGGCTTCCCACTGGAATACGCGCGCATCTTCCTGCTGGCCTTTATCGGCGGATGGCTGGGCGTGCTCTTCATGATCCCGCTCAGGCGGCAGTTGATCGTGAAAGAACATGGCAATCTGCTCTATCCCGAAGGCACCGCCTGCGCTGACGTGCTGATCGCCGGCGATAAAGGCGGATCGTTCGCCAGCCGCGTTTTTGCCGGTTTGGGGCTGGGCGCGCTCTATACCTTTTTTCAAAACGAATACATGTTCAAGGTATGGCCCAGTACGCCAACCTACACGCCCAGTTGGTATCCGGGCTCGTCTGTACGCGCCAATACGACTTCTGAATATCTCGGCGTGGGTTACATCATTGGGCCTCGTATTGCCGGCGTGATCTTTGCCGGCGGCGTCTTTGCCTGGCTGGTGGTGATGCCCGCTATCAAGTTTTTCGGCTCCCACGTGACTGGAGCAATTTTCCCCGGCACCATGCCGATCGCCGATATGGGGCCGGACGATATTTATCGCGCCTATATTCGCCCAATGGGCGCAGGCGCCGTGGCTGCCGCCGGACTGATCACGCTGCTGCGCACCATTCCCACCATCGTCAATGCCCTGCGCGCCGGCGCCAAAGATCTGGCCAGGGGCGCTGGGGCAGCGGCTGGACTGCGCCGCACTGACCGCGATCTCGATTTGAAGTGGGCCCTGTTCGGCTCCGGCATTCTTCTGGTGCTCATGTGGGCCTTGCTCACCTTCAAGCCCATCCTTCATGCGGAAACTTCAGCGGCAAACAACTTCTTCGCCGCCATTCTCGTCGTGGTTTTCGGATTTCTATTTGTCACCGTCTCTTCACGCATTACCGGGTTGATTGGTAGCTCGTCAAACCCGATCTCCGGCATGGCGATTGCAACTCTGATGGCCACCTGCGCCATGTTTCTGGTGATGGGCTGGACAGGAACCGCGTTCTCCGCGCTGGCGATAACCATCGGAGGCGTGGTTTGTATTGCGTCTGCGAATGCGGGCAACACTTCGCAGGACCTGAAAACAGGATTTCTGGTTGGCGCAACTCCGGCCAAGCAGCAGATGGCGCTGATGGTGGGCGTGACCGTCTCAGTGGTTGCCATTGGCATGACCCTGGGACTGATGAATGCCGGACTTGAGTCTTTCCGCTCCGCTAATATCGCCATCGACGTCCAGCATCCTCCCGTTGGAGTTTCAGAGTATTCGGGAAAGTTCGATCGCCAGACCGTTCCGGTCTCTGCCTCGGCTGGTGGGGCGGCCACTCAGCAATCGGTCCAGGGCATGCCTCTCTACACGGCCATCAATTCGCCCACCGTACCCAACGGATACTATTTCTACAATCCGCAGAGCCAGAAATTTGAGGTGCAGTGGATTCAAGGCATCGGCAGTGACAGCGCCTCCGCGCCCCAGGCGCAACTCATGGCCACGGTCATCAATGGAATCCTTCAGCGCCGCCTTCCCTGGGGACTGATCCTGCTCGGCGTCTTCATGGTGGTAGCCGTGGAACTGCTGGGCATTCGATCGCTCTCTTTCGCGGTTGGATTTTATCTTTCCATTGCCACCACGCTGGCCATCTTTGCCGGCGGCGTTGTGCGCTGGCTGGTGGAAAGCCGGACCAGGAAAACGGGCGGCACGGTGGAAGAAAGCGAAGTCAGCCCCGGCTCCCTTTATTCCAGTGGACTCATTGCCGCGGGCGGCATCGTTGGCCTGCTGGGGATGGTGATTAAAGTTCTTGAGGGCAAGCATTGGCTGCCGGACAATGCAATCGCCTGGGGGCCAAAGCTTGGCTTTATTGCTAATCATGACATCTTCGCCAACATCCTTGCCGTCATCATGTTCGGATTGCTCGCAGCCTCGCTTTATCACTTCGCGCGTAAGCCGCTTGAAAGCGACAAGAAGTAGATTCACCGGAACGGCGCCTAGGCCGTAAAGGGACATGTTCTCCCTCCGCGGCCTTAGCGATCATTGCGGTGAACCGCTTTGCTTGCTCTGGTTAACATTCCCTGCGTCTTGCCCGCACAGATCAGGAAAATGAGGTCGAGATACTAAATAGCGGCTATAAAATCCTTGAACGAATTAGTTTTACGCCGCTTATTTTTAAAATCCGTACTCTCCGTGTTCATCCGTGGTGAGGTTTTTGTTCTCCTTCCGCCTATAATCTTTCCGTGCCTATCGCTGACAACGTCAATGCCATTCGCGCGCGCATCGCGCGCGCCGCAACGCGCGTGGGACGCAACGCGGATTCCATTACGCTGATGGCCGTGAGCAAAACCATGGAACCGGAGCGGATCAAGGAAGCGTACGCGGCGGGGCTGCGCGTTTTTGGCGAGAACCGCGTGCAGGAGTTTGAAAGCAAGTCCGGCGTGCTGAGTGGTCTGAAAGACGCTGAGTGGCATTTGATCGGCCATTTGCAAAGCAACAAAGCAAAGAAGGCGGCCGAATTATTTCACGCCATCGATTCGGTGGATTCACCGCGGCTGGCGGAGAAGCTCAACCAGGCGGCAGCAGAGGCAGGAAAGAAGCTTGATGTTCTGATCGAGATCAAAGTCGGCCAGGAAGAGAGCAAAGCCGGAATTCTACTTGACTCACCCGATCTGGAAAATCTTCTCCGCGCGGCCCCGCAGCTTGAGAGTCTGCAGGTTTGCGGACTAATGACCGTCCCGCCTTTTACTGAAAATCCAGAAGGCGCGCGGCCTTATTTCCGTCTGCTGCGCGACCTACGCGACCAGATCGCTGCGCGCAAGCTGCCCGCTATCCAGATGGACGTGCTTTCCATGGGCATGTCGCACGATTTTGAAGTCGCCATTGAAGAAGGATCCACCTGCGTGCGCGTGGGCACCGCCATCTTTGGAATTCGACCCCAGGGCGCACGGCCCGAGCCGGCATGATTCCCCTGTACGAAAGCGCCAAGGGAATCGCGTTTGCCGTGAAGGTCCACCCTCGGGCACGAAAGAATGCTATTACCGGCACAGTGGGCGACGCGCTCAAGCTGGCGCTCACAGCGCCGCCTGTCGAGGGCAAAGCCAACCAGGCAGTGGTTGAATTCTTTGCGGATTTGTTTGCAATTCCGCGCTCCTCCGTTACCATAGCCAGCGGTGAAACCAGCCGAAACAAAATAGTTCGAATCGCAGGAATCAGTAAGCCTGCGGCAGAGCAAAAGCTGGCCGAAAATCTGAAACTGTAAATTTGATATTGCCGACGAGGTGACATCTTGTCCTTTTCTGAACGCCTGGAGCAGATCAAGACCGGCTTTGAACGGCCATTCTGGGTCGCCAACGTCACTGAGTTGTTTGAGCGGCTCTCTTACTACGCCGTTTTCACCGTGATTGTGCGCTATCTGCACGAAAACCTCAATTTTTCCGCGGAGCAGGCAAGCACCCTGAGTGGACAGTTCGGCGGATGGGTGTGGTTTCTGGCAATTTTCGGAGGCACGATTGCCGACAAGCTGGGTTTTCGGCGCGCGCTGGCCTTGGCCTATTTAATCCTGAGTGGCTCGTATTTCTTACTTGGATCGCTGGGTGCGCCCTGGCTTGCGCCGCTACGTGGCGCAATGCCGCTGACGGCGCTTGTAACGATTGTTTTGATACTTCCTGCGCTTGGCGTGGCTCTCGTGAAACCTTCCGTTGTGGGTACCACGGCGCGGGCCTCGAAAGAGAACGTACGTTCTCTTGGGTTTTCCATCTACTACACCCTGGTGAACATTGGTGGGGCTGCTGGACCATATACAGCTTCGTGGGTCCAGAACCACATGAGTGTCGAGAACGTTTTTCGCGTGGCGGCCGTCAGCGTTTTCGCGATGATTTTTGTTGTCGTCATTTTTTTCCGCGAACCGCGGAAAGCGGAAGATACTCCGCCGCCAAGCGTTCTGCAGACCTTGAAAAATTTCGCCCTGGTGTTGGGCAATTATCGGTTGGTTCTCCCGGTAGCCTTAATCGCTATAGTTCTAAAAGTTTCCGCTTTACTTTACGGTTTTACTGTCTCTTGGTACGTTTGGTTTGGACTCCTTCTAGTTCTGCTTGCCGGGCTCAACCGATTCATGTGGTTTTTGGTAATCTTTTCCGGCTACTGGATCGTCTACTGGCAGGAATTTCTTACGCTGCCGCTCTACGTGCACGACTACATCAATCCCAAAGCCGATACTGCGTTCATGCTGGGCACGGGGCCAGTCATGGTGATTTCCCTCACGGTGGTGATCGGTCTTCTCCTGCAGAAAATGCCCGCATTCCGCGCTATTACGCTGGGAACCCTGGTTTCAGCCGTGGCTTGGATCGCCTTGATTATCCATCCCTCGGTTGTTATGGCCTACATCACCCTGATCGGTATCGCTTTAGGCGAGATTATCCTTTCGCCGCGCTATTACGAATACGTATCGCGACTCGCGCCACCGGGACAGCAAGGAACCTACTTGGGTTTTGCTTTTCTGCCGATAGGGATCGGGTCGCTGGTCGGCGGATGGTTTGGCGGAAAGCTGGTCCACCATTTTGGCGAGGTCACTCATCAACCAACTCGCATATTTTGGGTGATAACTGGAGTGGGCGTACTGACCGCGCTGCTGCTGTGGATTTATGACCGGACGCTGATGCCGAAAGAAGTGACGGCGAAGGCCTGAAAACCTTACCACTGATTCACACTGATGACACTGATCGGACTGGGCAAACCAAAATCTCACCATGGAGACGCGGAGGCACCGGCACACTGATCCTTGCGCGATATCCGTTCGAAAACCTGTCCAGAACAAAGCTGGGAAACAGCGTATCCCCAATACGTACTTCTTAATCGCTAAAGTCGTACTCCTTTTTGTAATACTCATACCAGGCGCGCGTGTCGGTGTCCTTCGGCAGATGCTCTGAAAGAAATTTGAGCTCTGCCAGCATTTTGTCGGCCCGCGAGTCGTTGAGGTACAGATCCATCAAGCGCCAACGATACTCAAGCTCGTTCGGCGCGAGCGACTCAGCTTTTTCATAGTATGCAATCGCTTTCGTAATCCAATTCATCTCGAACAAGTAGAGGTCGCCCAGCGAAGCATAGTTCGCTGCGTCATTCGGCGCGGCACGTATCCGGTATTCCATCGCGTCCACCGCTTGCGCCAGCGCAAAAGGATAGGCCGGACGTGCAGGCGTGCGCGCGTGATTGCCGTAAACCGCGCTTTCCATTTGCGGCATTCCCATCGCACGCAGCTGCGGCAGAAACGGGTTGTCGGCATACTTCACTAGGAAGTCCACATCGTCCTCGAAACGATGGAAATAGGTCCACGACTTGGGCTCGTCAACGTACCACAAGCCATCTGTGGCTCGACGAAGTACAAACGGCAGATTTGATTTGCCGGGTTGCGGTACCAGGAGAGCAAGATCATTGGCATACACGAGCCGGTACGGAGTTGCGGCTTGAAAAAACTCAAAGATCCTCTTCTGCTGCGATTCGTCGCGCGGCACGGCGGCGCGGAAAATCCGGCTTCCTTCCGTCAGCAATGGTAGACGCGGATCGCCCACTCCCAGCTCCAGTGACAACAGGTACCGCTGCAATGTGGTGTTGGCGTCCATCGATGCCCTGAACTCACTCAACTGCGCCTGTGGGAGATGCTGGATCGCCCGCGTGTAATCGTCCAGGCTCTTACTGTACCCATGCACCAGCGCGCCCGCGCCGCCCGACAGGAATTCGGCGTTGAGCCACTCGGGCCGCTGCTTCGACGCCGGCTCGATTTTCGATCCCATGCCACGCAGATTGGTAGTAATGATCAGCTCGGACAGAAAATCCTGCGGAACCTCGGACAACATATACGTCCTCGCGGCATCTTCCATATGCCCGCAGTAGGAATCGGTAATCTCGCCTTCCAGCGCATAGGACACTTCAATCTTGAGCAGGTTATCTTTCACGCTGTAAAGGTAGAGGATTCCCCGGTCGTCGTGGCGCGCCCCGATCCGGAGCTTCGAGAAGAGCTCGGATGCGGTTCCCTCAATGGTCTTACCCTCCGGAAGCGCCGGCAGCAACACCAGAGCGTTTTCTATTCCCGATTTCTTTTCGGCGAGCTTCAGGCTCATCCGGAGCGCCAGATCAAAATCGTGGCTGCTGGTCTCATTGATGAGTACATACCTGTCGTGCTTTGGTCCACGAGTATGCTGCCAAAGGAACGCACCGCCAATCACGGCAACACTTAAAACCAATGCGAGACTGGTCCGACTGGCCATGCGCTCAGGACGCGGCGTCATGAACAAACTCCTTCAAGAGCGAGCCACTGTAGGCTCGCGCCGGTCTTCTCGTTTCGTCCTTCAAGGGGCTCAGAAATCGCCAAAGACGCTGGTTTTGCTGCCGTTGGTTGAATAGTGAATAAGAAATGGTTCAGTTGAACTGGGATTGAGCCCGTAGATAGAGCGGTCCCGGCCCTCATTTTTAAGCACGACGACTGGTGTTTCGTGCCCACCATATAGGCGAAAAATGCCTGCGGCGCGCAACTGCGTGTCATTCAGCACCACGTAGGGATATTCACTTTCAGCGGGCGGGTACAGTCCCAGTTCAAGCCGGTTTCTTCCTTTGGCATCGTAAAAGAAGAGTCCCGGCCCTCCGCCCTCTGAAAAAGCAAGTTCTGCTCGCGCCTTTCCGGACGCGTCAACCAGCCGAATCTTCTGAGCAGACACAACCTCCTGCCCAGCAGCGACAGGTTCTGCTGGCGGATGCGCGCCGGAACCTGGGTGCCCGACGTGAGCCAGGACATAGGCGCCCAAAAGTCCTCCGATAAACCCGGAGAACAGGCCTGCAAGATAGAATTTGCGCATGATCAAAAGACCTCGGCTCTCAAGAATGGTGTGACCTGTTCGTGTCTTTTTGCTGGAGAGCGTGAGAGATTGTACATCAAGTAATCGGGCTTAAATTGGAGAGGCCCACAACGCGAAATTGGCATTTGCAGAGGTGGAATTTCCGTCCAGCCCGCCGAGGGTGATCGGTCGAAAAAGCATTGTTCTTATAGGCGTCCCTCGCTTCGCTCGGGATGTGAAAGAAATGTGTTTAAATAGAAGAACCACTTATGGATTTGAAAGCTATTCAGTCAGCCCTGCATGAGCGCAATATTGATGCCTGGCTCTTTTATGACCATCACCATCGCGATCCCATTGGTTACAAAGTGCTGGGGCTGCCCGAAGGGCTGATGGTAACGCGCCGCTGGTTTTACATTATTCCGCGTGAAGGCGAGCCGACCAAGCTGGTGCATCGCATTGAAGCGGGACATCTGGATTCTGTCCCGGGCGCAAAGCGCGAGTACTCTAGCTGGCGCGAGCTCTGGGACAACCTGCAAGCCATGCTGGTGCGCCATCGCACGGTGGCCATGCAATATTCGCCCAACAACCTGATTCCTTACATCGGGCTGGTGGATGCCGGGACGGTGGAGCTGGTCCGCAGCTTTGGCAAGGAGATTGTCAGTTCCGGTGACCTGGTGGCGCGATTTGAAGCCGCGTGGAGCGATGAGCAGATCGCCAGCCATTTTGCCGCGCGTGATGCCATTGACGCCATTGTGCCGGAATGCTTCAAGGAAATTGGCCGGCGCGTTCGCAACGGCGGCACAACGGAGTATAAAATTCAGCAGTGGCTGGCCGAAGCCTTCCGCCGCGAGGGGCTGATCACTGAAGACCTCCCGATTGTGGCGGTGAATGCCAACAGCGGCAATCCGCATTACGGGCCAAGCGCGGAAACTTCGTCGGCGATTAAGGATGGCGATTTTGTGCTGCTGGATATCTGGGCAAAAAAGACCACGCCGGACGCTGTCTATTACGACATTACATGGACCGGAGTGCTGGGCACGCCGACGGAAAAGCACGTCGAGATTTTTAACATCGTGAGCGGCGCGCGCGACGCGGGCGTCAAGAAAGTTGTGGAAGCCTTTGCCGGAAAGCGGCGCATTGCCGGGTGGGAAGTGGACCAGGCGACGCGCGAGCACATTAATGCCGCCGGTTACGCGCAATACTTTACGCACCGCACGGGGCATTCCATCGGCGTGAACGTACATGGCAACGGCGCCAACATGGACAACCTTGAGACCAAGGACGATCGCGAAATCATTCCCAACACCTGCTTTTCCATTGAACCGGGCATCTACCTGACGGAATTTGGCGTGCGCAGTGAAGTAAACGTGCTTACCCGCAATGGCGCAGCCGAGGTAACAGGTAAAATACAAAACGAACTGGTCATTATTTGATGGCGAAAACAGAATCTACTACATCGGACGCGCAACCCACCGCAGCAGCAGTTCCCCTTACCGGAATGGCGGCCATGGCCCCGTTGATCGGATGGCTGATACCCGGCGCGGGCCACTTGATCCAGAAGCGCTGGATACGCGGCCTGCTGCTGATGGGCTCCGTGGCCGGCATGTTTGCCTTCGGGCTGGCGATGCAGGGTAAAGTCTACCAATCAAACACGGGCGACCTGCTGGACATTCTTGGCTTCATCGGCGACCTTGGCTCTGGAGCGTTTTATTTTATGGCGAGGATTTTCGAGTGGGGCGGCACTTCCATCACGTCCGCCGTGGCCGACTATGGTACGAAGTTTATTGTGGTGGCTGGTCTCTTGAACATCATGGCTGCGGTGGACGCTTACCACATTGCGATTGGAAAAAAACCATGATGCTGGCACTGCAACTTTCTCATTTCACCGCCGCAACGCTGTTTGCGTTCTTTTTTTCCATCGTGTTTGGCATTACGCAGCGCAACACGCCGAATGAGATGGCCCGTTACGGCGCTTATTGCTTTGCCATGGCCCTGGGCGGCCTTTTTGTGGCCGGATGGTTCATGTGGCTGTTACATCATTAAGGTTTTTCTAATTCCCGAGCGAAGCGAGGGATCCCTACCCACTTTCGATCATTGGGCCCGAAAAAGTCGCAGTGACTTGCATCTCAGGAACGTTTTAGGCTGATTTCCTAGCGATTGTTGAATCGTCACCGCCTGAGCTTTTTCTCGACAAAAGGGCTCCCTCGCTCTGCTCGGGATTTCAGAAAATTTACTTCGGCTCTGATCCATTCTTGATTGGCTGTCCGTTGTAGATGATTTTAGTTCTCACGCCGAAGCGCTTGTAATTGGTATATCTCAGCGTTTCGCGGATGTGCACATCGTTGTCTTTGAAGTGCAGGATATCATCGGCACGCGTGTAAGTTGGGAACCAGTATTGTCCATCTATCTGTTCGCGATAAGTCACGAATTTGGGGCTTAAATTTTCTTTGTCCTTCTTGTGAATATCCGGAACGTTCTTGCCGCAGGTCTTCACGATCTGAAAATCGCGATTGTCCACCCAGATGCGCCCCTGAAAAAATCGCGGGCCGCCGTTTTTGTCCACTTTCTTTGGCGCGACGTCAAAAACATAGGTGTCCAGTTCGTCCACATGCTGCTGGCCAGCGTAAAGGATGTTGTATAGCGGAAGGTCTTCCGTGGTCAAAACAAACGGCAGATGGTTGCGGAAATCGTCAAAGTCTTCTTTGGTGAGCATCACGCGCGTGAGCGTGTTCATGGGCGCATAAGTCACGTTCTCAATTCGTTTTCCCTCATCGTCGTAAAGGACATCGGTGGTTTCCCTGAATTTTCCGTCCACGGTATCGCCGTCCAGGGTTTCAACAATTACGTCTTGCGTGTAGGTATAGTGGTTGCGCGCTTCTTTAAAGATGGCTTCACGGGCGGCAAACTTCTGGATCAAGTCTGGTACGCTGATGCTCTGCGGAGGCGCAGAATTTAGCGGGCCGTCGCCGGCTTCACAATTGGTCTGGGCTGTGAGAGCCAGCGGAGAAAGCAAAATTGCCAAAGCAACCATCTTCAGGACGAAGTTGGTTGCGCACGCATGCAACGTGACTCGGAGATGCCGCATAAATTTTCCCTAAATATCTCTTACGTTTAGATGCGCGCGAAAAGCCAACCGCAGCGCGGATATGCGTGGGCTTAACAAATAAAAATGAAAAGGTCATTCTTCTTGCGGAAATGGCCCTTTGGAGTTAAGCAAACGGTAGTCGGCCCGAGTTTACGGCTTTTTGTCCGGCATCTTGGAATTGTCTTTGGGATTATCCTTTGGATCTTCTTTCGCTTCACCTTTAAAGATGATTTTGGTTTTCGAACCAAAACGCTTGTAATTGGTCAGCTTGATGATCTCGCGCATGTGAACATCATTCTGGCGGAAATGCAGGACGTCGTCGGCGCGAATATAGGTAGGGAACCAGTACTGACCGTCAATTTGCTCGCGGTAGGTGACGAATTTAGGCGAGAGGTTCTCCTGCGCATTTTTCTTTTTCTTGGTGGCAATCGTATCCGGCACGGTTTTGCCGCAGCTTTTCACAATCTGCAGGTCATGATTGTCAACCCAGATGCGTCCCTGGAAGTAGCGCTGCCCCTTGACGATCGTCTTGGGCGCGATATCGAAAACATAGGTATCCACTTCATCCTGGCGCTGCTGCCCAACATAAAGCAAGTTGTACTGGGGCAGATCCGATGTAGTCAGGACGAAGGCCATTTTGTAGCGAAAATCTTCGTAATCCTCGCGGCTCAGGATCAGTTGCCGCAAGGTATTCTGCGGCGCGAACGTGACGTTCTCTATGCGACCGCCTTTATCGTCATACGTGATTTCCTGCACCAGCCGAAATTCTCCGCTCACGGTGTTGCCGTCCAGTTCCTGCACGGTGATGTCCTGGGTATAGACATAATTGTTGAGCGCCTGGCGGAAGATTTCTTCTTTGGCGCCAAATTTCTCAATAATCTGTTGCGGCGTCATTCCTTGCGGCTGGGCAGGATTGAGCGGGCCTGTGCCTTCGTCGCAATTTGTTTGCGCCGCCAGCGCCATCGGGACCAATATCAACCCATATATGAAAGTACGCAGAGCAGAGTTAAGAAGATTCATTCAATTTCCTTTTAAAAATACCGGACCGAAAACGTCGGCCTATATAGAACATCCCATGATTGCATGCTGGCCTGAAACCGCAAAAAGGTTTTACACTAACTTGCTCTTCTGAGGAGACCGCATGCGCCGCTTTACGCTATTAATCGTTTCAGCCATGGCTATTTTACTCATGGACGGCTTTTTTGTTCAGCTTTCCGCCCAGCCTGCGGCTAAAAAGCCTTTCACCTTTGAGGACATGATGTCCTTAAAGCGTATTGGCGGCCCGGCGATCTCGCCAGATGGCAAATGGGTGCTCTTTGCCGCCGTGGATGTTGACCTGAAAGAGAATAAGCGGACTTCGCACCTTTGGGTGGTCCCGACGGCCGGCGGGCCGGCGCGCCAACTCCCCGTCACGCCCGCGGGCGAGAGTGGCGGACACTGGTCGCCCGATGGAAAGAGCTATCTCTACCTGAGTGCGGCGGAAGGCGGCACGCAGGTTTGGGTGAGGGGCTTCGACTCGGCTTCAGGCACGCCCAGCGTAGCGGCCACGAAAATTACCAGCATCTCCACGGAAGCCGATGGAGCAATCTGGTCGCCCGACGGTAAAAATATAGTTTTTATTTCTGAAGTTTTTCCCGGCTGCATGGACGACGCATGCAACAAATTCAGCGATGAAGAGCGCGCAAAGTCCAAAGTTAAGGCCATGGTGTTTGAGCATCTGCTGTTCCGGCACTGGAACCATTACAGCGCTGGCAAGCGCAGCCATCTTTTTGTTGTCTCGGCGGAGGGCGGAGCGGCAAAAGACCTGACACCCGGAGATCATGACGTTCCTCCGTTCAGCCTGGGCGGCGAGGATCCTTACGCAATTTCTCCTGACGGAAAAGAAGTGGCGTTTACCAGCAACTGGGATGAAGTCGGCGCAACCAGCACAAACAATGACATTTTTGTGGTGCCGATCACCGGCGGCGAACCCAAGAAGCTCAGCACCAGCCCCGGCGGCGATTCCACGCCGCTCTATTCGCCGGACGGCAAGTGGCTTGCGTGGCGGATGCAAAAGCGCGCCGGTTATGAGAGTGATCGGTTCCAGCTGGTTGTCTACGACCGCAAAAGCGGCGAGATCAAAAACCTGACTGAAAGTTTTGATCAGTGGGTGGAAACCATTGCCTGGTCGCCGGATTGCAAGTTCATCTATTTCACCTCAGAGAAAGAAGGGGCGGCGCCAATCTACCGGCTGAATCTGCCGGTTGTCCTGGCCGGCTCCAGACCCACAGGGACTGGCATAAAGGGCATCGAAGAGATCCTCGGCGGCACCAATGACGAGTTGAGCCTCTCCGCCGATGGCAAGACGATGGTCTTTACTCGGCTCTCTGTGGCAGCGCCCAGTGAGGTTTACAAAATCGCGCTCGACGGTCAGGCATCCAGCGCAACCGCAAAACCCGGCCCCACCTCCACCATGGCATACCAGTCCAACTATGTTGCCGAAGAACTCAGCCATCTGAACGATGCGACGCTGGCAAAGATCGATATGCAGCCGGTGGAATCTTTCTGGTTTGCTGGCGCTGGAGGGACCAAGGTCCAGGGATTTCTGGTGAAGCCGCCACGGTTCAACAAAGACGCAAAATATCCCGTCAAGTTTCTCATCCACGGAGGCCCGCAAGGCCAGTGGGGCGACGAATGGTCTTACCGTTGGAATGCGGAGCTTTTTGCCGCCGATGGCTATGTTGTAATCATGATCAACCCTCGCGGCTCGACGGGCTATGGGCAGGGATTTGTGGATGGCGTGAACAAGGATTGGGGCGGCAAACCTTACATTGACCTGATGAACGGGCTTGATTACGCGGAGAAAACGTACCCGTTTATCGATAAAGACCGCGAGTGCGCGCTGGGCGCCAGCTATGGCGGCTACATGATTGACTGGATTCTTGGGCATACCAATCGATTCAAGTGCCTTGTATCGCACGATGGAATGTTCAACACGGAAAGCGCTTACGGCAGCACGGAAGAGCTGTGGTTCCCGGAGTGGGAATTTGGCGACACGCCATGGACAAATCGCGAGGGCTACCGCAAATGGTCGCCACATCTTTTTGCCTCGCAGTTCAAGACGCCGACGCTTGTTGTCCACAGCCAGCTTGATTACCGGCTGGACGTTTCTGAAGGCTTCCAGCTATTTACCACACTGCAACGGCTGAATATTCCTTCAAAAATGCTGTACTTCCCCGACGAGGGACACTGGGTGCTGAAACCGCAAAACAGCGAACTCTGGTACAAGACCGTGAATGGGTGGGTCGACAGTTATTTGAAAAAGTAAGACGTTGCGAACCGTACTTTTTCCGTAGTCCCGAAGCGAGGGAGCCCTTCAGTACCGAAGACTTTGGCCCTATAGTCGCTGTTTCGGAAGGTGTACCACAATGTCGACCGATGGCGCATTAATACAGTAGGGTCCCCTCACCCGCTACGCGGGATTCGGGATTTCAGAAAAAGCAAGTGCTACAATCCAAACCGTGCTGAAACAGGCTCTGACAATCCTATTTTTGCTGGCGGCGGCCATGGGACAAGACCAGCAATCGCCCGCGCCAACGCCCAGCGCCCAGCCCACCGCGCCTTCGCCAGATGGCAAGCCGCAGGTGAAGGTGAATTACCTGAACGTCTGTACTCCGGGAAAGGAAGAGGAAGCAATCATTAAGGGCGCGCTCGCGGCGGTGCAGCCCAAGCCGGCCTTCAGCGCGGATTTTGAGCTTTCCCGCGGACGCACTTCGCTGAAAGACGCCCCCGACGCAAAGTATGTCCGGCTGCGCAGGGATTTTGCGGCGGAGTCGCCGTTGCTGACGGCGCAGTACTCCATGAGCACGGACGCCACAAACACGGTTGAGATTCTGGTTCTGCGGCCGCGCGATCCTAAAGATTTTCTGCAGGTGGCGATGGAAGACCGCATGTCCGCCAGCGCGGCCAAGCCGCTTTCTCTCTTGCAGGTGGATACGCCAACTTCACGCGTGAGGGTCGAACGGCTCAACAAGAGTTCTGCCGTGCTGTCACGCTGTGAGGAAGTTGACCAGAGCGCCTACGAACCGGTGTTTCACCAAGCGTCTGAAATCATGGCGCAATATCGCGCGGCGTTGGGGCTGCGGACGGCCTTCCGCTCAGATCTCGCGTGGCTCAACGCCAATACCAAGGCAACGCCACCGGCCCCCAAGCGGAAACCGGCCGCGGCCAGGCACTGAAACTAAATCGAAGGTCATGAATCTAATGGATGCCATGGAAAATTCCGTTCGCGATACAGTAGTGCTGGGCACCGGTTGCGCCGGCTTGACGGCCGCAATCTACGCCGCCCGCGCCAATTTGAAACCGCTGGTGGTTGAAGGCCACGAACCCGGCGGCCAGCTCTCTCTCACTACGCTGGTAGAAAACTTCCCCGGCTTCCCTGACGGCATCCAGGGGCCTGAGCTGATTGAGAACATGCGCAAGCAGGCAGCGCGCTTTGGCGCCGAATATATGCGCGGCCACCTGGTAAAAGCGGACTTGAACGAGCGGCCTTTTAAACTCGACTTTGGCGGTGACAAGACCGTCTTGACGCGCACGCTCATCATCGCCAGCGGAGCCTCAGCGCGATGGCTGGGGTTGCCGAACGAGCACAAGCTGATCGGACATGGCGTTTCTTCATGCGCAACGTGCGACGGCTTCTTCTTCAAAGGCAAGCCGATTACGGTCATCGGCGGCGGCGATTCCGCCATGGAAGAAGCGCTATTCCTCAGCCGTTTTGCCACCAAGGTCACGATCATCCATCGGCGTGAACACTTCCGCGCTTCCAAGATCATGTTGGACCGCGCGCGGAAGCACGAGAAAATCGAGTTCCTCACCGATACGATGGTCGAGGACGTTTTAGACCCGAGCCTGAAAGAAGTCACGGCGCTCAAGCTGAAGAATCTGAAGACCGGCAAAGTCTGGGATTTCCCCACCAGCGCCATGTTTCTGGGCATTGGCCATGAGCCGAACGCCAAGATGTTCACCGGTCAGCTTGACATGGATGATGATGGCTACCTCAAGACACATGACTTTGTAATGACGCGTGTCCCCGGCGTCTTTGCCTGTGGCGACGTGCAGGACCGCCGCTATCGGCAGGCGATTACCGCCGCGGGTTCAGGCTGCGCGGCCGCGATAGAAGCGGAAAAGTTTTTGGAAGAGCATGGAAGGTAACACAGCGTGAGATCGAAGACTCTGTTGGTTCTCATCGTAGTTCTGCTGGCTTGTTCGGCGTTCGCTCAGCAGAACAAATTCACTGAGCGTCTGCTCAGCAATCGCTACGAATTGACGATTCAGGAAGGGCGCCTCGGCGGCAGCGGCGCCGCAGTCTTGCAGAGCGCCCTCAGCGATTCGCAATTCGTGCTAATCGGCGAAGATCATGGCATCGCGCAAATTCCTGATTTCGCCGGCGCAATGTGCGGCATTCTTGGCCCGCAGGGTTTTCACACCATGGCGGTGGAGACGGGTCCGCTGGCCGCGGCAGAACTGGAGAAGTGGTCTGCCAGCGCAAACGGCCGGACTCAGTTGGCAGAATTTGAAAAGAAGTTTCCTGACTCCGTTCCGTTTTATAACTTTCAAGAAGAGTTCGGATTGTTGAAGAAATGTTCCTCGGCTGCAGGAATGGGCAAGTTTCATCTATGGGGACTGGACCAGGAGTTTTTGGGTTCTCCAGGCTACATCTTCACGCGCATTCTGGAAACGCATCCGGGCAAAGAGGCTGAAGCGGCGATAAAAGATTTCATCAAAAAGAATGACGATGCCCGCGCCAAGGCGGCTGAAAGCGGCAAACCCGACGAGATGTTTATGTTTACCGTGAGCGATGCAGACGTGTCTCACGTCGACGAATTACTGCGTAAGCAGGGTAGCGCCCAGGAGTTGTTTGCTGCGTTCACGCAGAGCCGGGAAATCTACCGGAAGTTCATGTCTGGTGACGGAATTGGCTCAAACCGGCAACGTGCCCTGCTCATGAAGGCGAATTTCGTGCGCGCGTACGCAGCCGCAACCACCGCGGAGGGCAAGCCGCCAAAGGTCCTGTTCAAGCTCGGCGGCAATCATATGTACAAGGGGTTGAACCAGCTTCACAATAACGACATTGGCAACTACGTTCTTGAACTCGCTGACGGACAAGGCTCAAAGTCCGTGAATATCCTGATTCTGGCCACATCTGGTTCACAATTGGCATTTGCCGGCATAGGAAAGCCTTACCAGCCAGAAAAAGTTGATGCCCAGGACAAGAACTCCGATATTGGAAAACTCAAACCGATGTTTGAGAACATGAACACGCAGGGCTGGACTATGTATGACTTGCGCGGTATGCGTAAAGGATTTTCATCGTTAGGCTCGGAGAGCAGAGACGTAGAGAACATCGTGTTCGCATACGATTTCCTGATTCTAATCCCAGAAGCCCAGCCATCGACTCAGATCCGGTAGCAGCGTTTTATGCAGTCTGAAGCCGCCGATCACGGCTATCACAAATTACAA
This sequence comes from Acidobacteriaceae bacterium, assembly GCA_027307045.1. Taxonomy (GTDB): domain Bacteria; phylum Acidobacteriota; class Terriglobia; order Terriglobales; family Acidobacteriaceae; genus Angelobacter. Next base: position 3,596 of record DAHUXR010000070.1, on the reverse strand, counting down.
AATCCTCCCACTTGTGTTACAAAATTAAGTTCCATTCTATGCCTTCATCTCAAACAATCCTGGAGCGCCGTTGTTAAGGGCAGCCTTTATTTCCCTATCTGAAAGCAAGTCTCTGCGCTCGGCGGCGGAGAAAACGTGGATTGGCCAGCGGCTCTCACGCCGGTTTGTGGCCGGAACCACCATTGAAGACGCGCTTACCGCCACGCAGGCCATGAACAAGCTAGGCCTGAGCGTGAGCGTGGACAATCTGGGCGAGAACGTAACCAACGCCGACGAGGCCCGGCACAGCGCGCAGCTTTATCACCAGATGCTGGACCAGATGAACGCGCTGGCGCTGAACGCCAACGTGAGTTTAAAACTCACGCACATGGGGCTGGACGTGGACGAGGCGATGGCCTATGAAATTGCGTCAGGCGTGGTGCAGCACGCGGCGCGCATCAATAATTTTGTCCGCATTGATATGGAAGGCTCGCCGTACACACAACGGACGCTCGACTTCGTCCATCGGCTGCACGGCCAGCTGGAAAATGCGGGACACGTGGGCGCGGTGATCCAGTCTTATCTTTTCCGCAGTGAAAAAGACGTTGAAGAGCTGCTGGCCCAGCGCATAAGGATTCGGTTGTGCAAGGGCGCGTATAAAGAGCCGCCGGAAGTGGCGTTCCCGAAGAAAGCCGATGTCGACGCGAACTACGTCAAGCTGATGAAGATGCTGCTGAAAAGCGGCGTCTATCATGGAATCGCCACGCACGATGAGAACATGATCCGCGCAACGATTGAATTTGCCCAGAAGGAAAAGATTGCCGCCTCGACGTTTGAATTCCAGATGCTTTACGGCGTGCGCCGCGACTTGCAGCAGAAGCTGGTGAAAGAAGGCTGGCGATGCCGCGTGTATATCCCGTTCGGAACGGAGTGGTATCCCTACCTGATGCGGCGGCTGGCGGAGCGCCCGGCGAACGCGATCTTCATCTTGAAGAATTTGTTCCGGTAGGAATTTTTCGCCGCAGATTTGCGCAGATGAGCGCTGATAAAACCAAAAGCCCTTTCTAAATTAGCCGCGAATCAATGCGAATTCGGTACTTGGTATTTCGTATTTGGCCAAGTACCAATAACCAAATACCGAATACTTCAGATTTTCTTCTTCAATTCTGCTAACGAATACTTTGTGCCTCGCCAGGTGATAGCGCCATCGCGCAGCGCGAGAAAGGCGGACTGCAGAGCGGCGAACTCAAAGACCACGGCGGCAATGGGGCAGGTAAGAAAAAGCAGCGCAGAGGTCTCCATGAGGCGTCCGGAGAGCGTGTAAACAAGGGCGATCAAGGCAATGGCAGCCGCAAAGCCAGCTTTGGCCCAGCCGGGCGCCAGAAAAATACCCAGGAACGGGCAGACGCACAGGAAGAATGTAACGGCGCAGACGGCCAGCACCAGGCTGATGCGAAACTTCAAAAAAGCAAAAAGATTTTTCTCCAGGTTGGCCACAACGCCGGCTGCGCCCACGGCCCAGCGCAGGCTGACAAGGTCACGGCCAAAGACAACGTCCTGACGCAGGCCGGCTTTCTTGATGGTTTCACCCAGCGTGAGATCGTCCACCACTTCCAGACGCAGAGCTTCATAGGTACCAATGGCATCGTAAGCGGAGCGCCGGATGAGGTTGAAAGCGCCGACTCCAATGTGATCGCGCGCTTTGGGATCACGCACCTTCCACGGCCGCATGGCAAAGCTGGACATGACCTGAGGGAACGAAATCATCATGCGCTCCCCCATTGTCTTCATGTGAGCGGTGGGAAAGAGCACAAGATGATCGGTAGAGGTCTTGCCAGCATAATGCATGGCGCGGCGCAGAGTGTCAGGGTGAAAGACGCAATCAGCATCAGTGAAAAGGAGCCAGTCACTGCTGGTCTGCTGCACGGCGTTTCTCTGTGAGGCGTTTCCTTGGGAACCCAGCCACATGGCATGCACTTTGCCGAGCCAGCCTGAAGGCAAATCGCGCACATGGATGACTCGTAGCTTACTTTGCGCGGCAGGTTCGGCGGCGAGGCGTTCCATGATCGCGCCTGTCTGGTCCGTGGACCGGTCATTGACGGCGACCACCTGGTACCGCGGATAGTTGAGTTGCAGAAGAGATCGGAGCGCGGCTTCAATTTCGGCTTCTTCATTGCGTGCCGGAACAACAATGATGAGCGAAGGCAGCGGTGAATCTTGCGGAGGATTCCACTCAGGCTGCGTGAGGTCGGCTACTTCAGAAAAATGCAAGGCTAGCTGCAAAGCGGGAACAAGCCAGATCACGGTCAACAGCAGGCCTGAAATCCAGTAAAGCAATGTCCAGTCAAATACAATCATGCTTCCTGGACCTGGAAGCGCGGAGCAAACTTTGCGCCATAAAGAAGGATGAGGCCAGAGAGTCCGGTGGCGACGAAGGCCACCCAGAAAGCAATCTGCAAAGAACCCGTCTCGTCAGAGATGCGGCCAATCAGTGTGGGAGAAAATGCGTCGCCCAGCAGATGAATGATGAAAACATTGACGGCGAGCGCGGTGGAGCGAATGCTGGCGCTTACGGAGTTGACCAGCGCAGCGTTGGTGGGCCCGGTGCCGATGAGAACGAAAAATACGGCAACAAACATGGCTGGAAACATCAGCGAGCCCGTGGCATAAATGGCAGCCACCATGAACGGCACGGCCAAGAGCATGGCAATTCCGGAGAACGAATAATACGCGCCGAAATAGCGCCGGAGCAGGCGGTCGCCAATCCAGCCGCCCAGCAGCGTTGCGCCAATGCCATTGATGATCACGATAATGCTGAAGTCGATGTTCGCGGTCTTTAGATCCAGACCGCGCAGGCGAACGAGAAAGGTGGGAATCCAGACCTGCATGCCGCCCATGGCAAAGGTGTAAGCCGCCATGCCCAGAGTTGAAGTGATGAATGCGCCATTGCGGACGAGCCCGCGAAGCATGTCCCATATGCTGGCCGCCGGTGCGGTCTTTTCATGTTGACCGCGCGGCGGTTCGGGAAGCATCCAGAGCAAAAGCGCCAGAAGGAAGCCGGGAATTCCGGCGGCCATGAACGGCACGCGCCAGCTGCCAAAAACGTGCGCCAGATAGCCGCCCACAAAATATCCCGCGGCGCTGCCAACAGGCAATCCCAGAAAAAAGATCGAGAGCATGCGGCCGCGTTTGAGCGTAGGGAAAGAATCGGCGATCAAGGTTGGAGCGATGGTGGCGTAACTGGCTTCACCAATGCCTACGATGGCGTGACGAAAAAGTAGCTGGTTATAGTCATGCACGAACCATGTAAGAAAGGTGAAGCCGCTCCAGATAAAGATGCCAAAGACAACAATGTTCTTGCGGGGAAAGCGGTCGCCCATCCAGCCGACTACAGGCGCGGCAAACATATAAGTGAAGAAGAAGGCGCTCGTGAGGAGGCCGATCTTGGCGTCGCTCACCAGAAATTCTTTTTTCACGTCAGACTGCACCGCGAAAAGCACATTGCGGTCAATGTAATTGAGGATATTCAGTCCGGTAAGCACCGCCAGCAAGAGGCGGGGATAGAGTTTCGACGGCATGGGCTGGTGGGATTATACCGGGACACTTCGCACTGAATC
>DAHUXR010000006.1 GCA_027307045.1 Acidobacteriaceae bacterium | reverse complement strand
GAATCCGTCCGCCTGGCTGTGAAGTTTGCGCCGCTCATAGCTATGCTGTTGGCTATCGCGATCTCAATGCGTGTGGGGTATCAAAAAGGGGCCGCTCCTGCTCCGCATCAGGAGCAAGGTGGTTCAGCCAGCACATCATCTACTTCGGCGTCATCACTTAGCAATGATGGGAAGCATTCAAATGAGCCGGCGCCCTCGAAATCGGGAGAGGCCAAGCCACTGGTTTATCATCCCCCCACGACCGAGCAGGCAAAGTTAGTGGAACCAGCAAGTTTTACCGGCGGCTCTTGGTGGTCTTATTCAAGTTCGGCACTCGTGTTGGTTATTTTCTTCGGTCTTTTCGGCTATCAGTTGAGCGCCAGAACCAACCAGGACGCCCAAAACTCGCCCGAATTTGAGAAGTCGCTGGAACTGTGGGGAGAATACATTGTTGGATTGTGTGATACGCCCCGCGAAATCAAGCGCGCCCTGAACGATCTGCGTTATCAGGCGATGACGCGCCGCATGAATGGTCCCAGCATCACACGCGGCGAGCGGCTGGCCCGGGCCCTGCGGCAGCTTGTGACTGGCCGCAAGGAGAAGGAGCCGGATGAAGCTAGGGTTGATGAGGCTGCACTTCCTCCTCTGAAAGCGGCGGCGTTGGCAAGCCTTTCTGATGACGAAGAGAAGCACTTTCTGGAAAAGGCTGCTGGGGCAACATATCCCGGAATTACAGAAACCATGAAAATGCTGCTTGGGATGAAAGCCAAACACATTGAGCTATTTGGCCGCTGGATTGGTGCATCGGCTGCGGAACCACCAGAGCCGCCAGACTCTAGCGGCGACAAGGCGCATGCAAGCGCTGCGTGACGATAGCTCCGGTAGGCAACTCGTGCGCGCGAAAATAGCCAATGTCCTACTTCGCAATTGAATAGGCGAACAAATGGCGTTATACTCCGGCAGCGCCTCAGGGTGTGAGCAGGAAAAGGTCTTTGAAAACTGAGCAGCTAGCAATTGGCAATTAGCCAGAAAAATCCAATGCCAAAGCCTCCCCAAGCTGAGGGATATGTTTTAGCACCAAACCTACGCCAATCCGGGCCCTGATTCCTGAAGTCTACGCCAAATGGGGATGAAATGGGGAGCACCGGCGTAACTCCAATGTTATCAATACCGAGACTTGGGGATACATGGGGAGGAAGCGCGTAAGTCCTTTAGAAATGGGGATCAGGGGAGGGGGTAGGGGGTACCCTGCTAGAATCCCTCCGTGCAAAAACCAACGGTCCCCGATTCTATCCAACCCCCTGCAAGTGAAGAGCTTGTTCTGATAGCGCGTGCAACCGGCTTCCAGATCTATGTCTGCCGGCCTGACGCTGACGGCAAGCCGGCATGGACGCTGAAAGCTCCGGATGCCGAGTTATTCGACGAGCAGGGCAAGCTTATCGGCAGGCATTTTGGCGGGCCGACATGGCAACTCAATGACGGCAGCCATGTCACCGGCAAGCTGGCGGCCAAGGCCGATGCGCCTGATCCCAGGGCGATCCCATGGCTTCTGGTGGCGGTCACAGGACATTCTGGAAGCGGCAAGCTGAGCGGTGTGACGTCTATCCAGCGGGTGAATACCGTGGGCGGACTTGCACCGGCGGCGCAAGAATGTACAGCGCAGAGCGGGGAAGTGGAGTTCAAGAGCAGTTATTCCGCGGACTACTACTTTTATGCGCGGCGGTGAATTGCTGCAAAAAAGCAAATCTCACCACGGATAAACACGGATGACACGGATTTACAAACTTAAAACTCGTCCTAATTGAGTTTTTTTGATCCGTGTAAATCAGCGTTATCAGCGTGATCAGCGGTAGGGGTTTGGGTTTTTGTGCAAAGCTACGCTACTGTTCTCTTCAACTGTCCGCACGCGGCGTAAATATCCCGCCCGCGCGGACGGCGCACAAACGCCGGAATACCCGCTTTGACCAGCAGGTCTTTGAAAATCTGAACGCTCTGTTCCGCCGGCGTGCCGAACTGGATGCCTGGCCCCGGATTGAGCGCGATGAGATTTACCTTGCAGCGGATACCGCGCAGCAATTCAATCACTTCCCGGGCGTGAGCAGGGCTGTCATTCACGCCGGCGAGCAGCACGTATTCAAACGTGATGCGCTCGCGGTTGCGGAGAGGGAAGTCACGCGCGGCCTGCATCAGCATTTCCAGGTTCCACTTTTTGTTGATGGGCATGATGCTGCCGCGGACCTGGTCATTGGAAGCGTTGAGCGAAATGGCCAGCTTGGGACGGACCGGCTCGGCGCCAAAGTCGTGAATGCGAGGAAGAATCCCGGAAGTCGAGACCGTCATGCGCGATTCCGGAAAGCCCACGCCTTCCACCAGCAGCCGCACGGCCTTGATGAAGTTGGGATAGTTGAGAAACGGTTCGCCCATGCCCATAAAAACGATGTTGACGCGCTGGCGCTCCATATCAACCTGGCGGTCATTGAGCACGGCAATGACCTGGCCAACGATTTCTCCGGCGCTGAGGTTGCGTTTTACGCCCAGCAACGCCGTAAGGCAGAACTGGCAATTCACGGCGCAACCCACCTGGCTGGAAACGCAGATCGTTGCGCGATGCCACTCAGAGTCGCCGGCTTCAGTGCCATCACCGGTTTCACCGTCATCGCCTTCCGGCATCCAGACGGTCTCAACGGTTTCTGCGTCGGCCATGGAGATCAGGTAGCGGATGGTGCCGTCAGTGGATTGGAAACTTTTCTCGACGCGCGGGTGCTTGATGTCGAGACCTTCTTGTTGCAGCGCCGCGCGAAACGGCTTGGGCAACGTTGAGACGGAGTCGAGCGCCGGGAGCCGCTGGGGATAGAGAGCGTCAAAAAGCTGGCGCGCCCGGAATTCCGGCTGCCCAAATTTTTGTGCAATGCTGCTAAGCTCTTGATAATCAAGGCCTAGAAGGCCGTCTTGGAGCGGGTCAGGCATGTGGAGGTCGACTACACCTTAAATTCTACACGTTAAGGGCCAAAAAGCGCCGGATTCGCCTAAGGTGTAAGTAAGTTGTTGAATAATATAAACATATAATTACTCGTGCGACCATTTCCAGTGTGTAAGAATCAAATGTGAACCTGTGATGGAAACCGCAGTCCTAACCCGACCCCCTTTGACCGAGCCCAGAAACATCAAGCGCGAAGTTTTGCCCAACGGCCTGATCGTGCTGAGTGAAGAGATGGCCCACATCCGTTCCATTGCCATTGGAATCTGGATGAAGACTGGTTCGCGCGATGAGTCGCCCGAGCTGAATGGCATTTCGCACTTCACCGAGCACATGGTCTTTAAAGGGACCAAGACACGCACGGCGCGTGATATCGCCCGCCAGGTGGATTCCATCGGGGGCAACATGGACGCGTTCACCGGCAAGGAAACCATCTGCTTCAATATTAAAGTCCTGGATGAGCATTTGCCGATTGCCGTCGATATTCTCAGCGACTTGGTCCTGAATCCAACGTTCGATCCCAAGGACATCACGCGCGAAAAGGGCGTGATTCTTGAAGAGATCAAAATGGATGAAGACAATCCCGATTATCTGGTGCATGAAATCTTTACCCAGAATTTCTGGAAAGACCATCCTCTGGGCAAGCCGATCCTGGGGACGAAAGAGACTGTCCGCTCCTTTGAGCAGGAGAAGCTGTTCAAGTATTATCGCCAGCATTTTGCGCCGAACAACATTATTATTTCAGCCGCCGGCAATCTGAACCATCATGCGTTTGTGGACCTGATCAAAGAACGCTTCGCCACGCTGCAACGCATGCCCAACGGCTTCCACGTGCCTGCGCCGGCCGTTACTGCGCGGGTCATCATGCGCAACAAGAAGTCGCTGGAGCAGGTGCAGATTTGCGTGGGTGTGCCGTCTCATCCCATCGCCCACGAAAACCGGCATGCTTCCTACATATTGAATACATTGCTCGGCGGCGGCATGAGCTCACGGCTGTTCCAGAAGATCCGTGAAGAGCAAGGCCTGGTGTATTCGATTTACAGCGACCTCAACCCTTATCGCGACACCGGCTGCATGGCGATTTACGCTGGCACGTCCGTGGAATCGGTGCGGCAGGTTGTGGACCACATTCTTGCGGAATTTCTTGAGCTTAAGTCAGCGCCCATTCCAGCCGACGAGCTGCGCCGCGCCAAAGACCAGCTGAAGGGCGGACTAATGCTGAGCCTTGAATCCAGCACTTCGCGAATGTCAAATCTGGCGCGCCAGGAAATGTATTTTGAACGCTTCTTCAGCCTCGATGAAACCATCGACCAGATTGAATCCGTCACCGGAGAAGAAGTCTGCGAAATGGCGAATGCGCTTTTCCATCCTGATAAAGTCGCGGTAACAGTGCTGGGAAATCTGGATGGGCTGAAGCTGACGAAAGAAAATCTGGTTTTTTGATTAAGCATCAGCCGTCAGCACTCAGCATTCAGCCCCGGAACAGTGTTACTGAGTGACAAAAAACTTTTAAGAACACGCACGGAGGGAGTAAGCAGAGGAAATTGAACTTGGCAGGTAACTATTTTTAGATCTTATATCTACTGGTTTGCTATTTGCTGATTTGCGTCCCTCTATCAGAAAACCAAACTATCTCTTTTAACCACATTCCTCCGCTCCCTCGTTTCCTCCGCGTTTCAAGCTTGTCCTCAGCGGCCTTGTTTCGGGACTGAATGCTGAGTGCTGAAGGCTGAATGCTATCGTTCAGTAACACTCTCCATCATCTCAAAAAATTCCGGGAATGAAATCTTTGCTGAGTCCGCTCCGTGAATCACGCTTTCGCCTTCAGCCCGGAGCGCAGCCACAGCAAACGCCATAGCAATCCTGTGATCGCCGCCTGAATCTATTTCCGCTCCGTGCAGCTTCTGATTTCCCGGAACACGCAATCCGTCTTCGCGCTCTTCGCATTCAGCTCCCATCGCGCGCAGGTTCTTCGCCACCAGCGCAATGCGATCAGACTCTTTTACGCGCAGCTCCTTCGCATCGCGGATATCAATGCCATCGCGCGTGTACGGGCCGATGGCCGCGAGCACTGGCAGTTCGTCGATCAGCGCCACAGACTGCGCTCCTTCAATGGTGATTCCCGTCAACTTACTGTGTTCTATCTTGACCGTTCCCACCAGCTCGCCGTGATGTTCTTCCAGATTGATCACTGAAAGTCGAGCGCCCAGCAGCTTGAGCACGTCCAGCAGGGAAGCGCGCGTTGGGTTGAGCAGCAGGCTTTCAATCACCAGGTTCGAGCCGGGAAACAATGCCGCTGCGCACATGAAGAAAGCGGCGGAAGAAATATCGCCCGGAACAGCGGCTTGGATCGACGTGAGCTTCTCTCCGCCTGCTATCGTCACTCGATTCTTGCTGCGGGAAATCTCCACGCCAAAAGCGCGCAAAGCCTGTTCTGTGTGGTCACGGGTTCTGTGTGGCTCGTCAACGCTGGTTTCGCCTTCGGCAAACAGTCCGGCAAACAGCACTGCGGATTTCACCTGCGCGCTGGCGATTGGCGTGGTGTAATTGATCGCCCGTAATTCGCCGCCGCGAATATGCAGCGGAGGCCGATCCCCCGCGCCTGCGGTAATCTCCGCTCCCATTAGCCGCAGCGGCGTCATAATGCGTCCCATCGGACGCCGCGTGAGTGATTCGTCGCCATGTAGAACGCAGCTGAAATTCTGGCCCGCCAGGATGCCGGAAAGCATGCGCATCGTCGAACCGGAATTGCCGCAGTCCAGGCTGCTCGCCGGCGCTTGCAACTGCTCTCGTCCGGCGATCTCCAGCGTGCCATCCTGATTTCTTCGTACCGCGCAGCCAAGCTGCTGGACGCATGCGACTGTACTGGCGCAATCGGCTCCGGTGGAAAAGTTTGCCAGACGTGTTGTGCCTGCGGCAATCGCCGCCAGCATGGCGTAACGATGGGAAATTGATTTATCGCCAGGCAGCCGCAGCGCGCCCAGTATGTTCTTTGCCGGACGGATGATCACCTAAATATTTTCTCCCCGAAAAAATTGCGTTCAAGTTGCCCGTATGCGCCAAAAAATATTATTCGTGGAATGTTCACTCAAATACAACTCTCATATTTCATACACACTCTCATTTGTCAGCATTCGTGCGGAAGCGCGATGCCAACAAGAGGCACTCCGGTCAGGCCCTGGCCCCTTTCCAGAATTTCCTCTTCGTGACAATTCAAATGTAGCAGGTTGTTATGAAGACCCCACGGGTGATCGTTCTCTCTTTGGCATTTGTAAGCTGCACTCTTTGTCTTTCAGCGCAAAGGATGGGCATGGACCCATCGCTGCCCTCGCAATCGCCATTTTCCAATCAAGCGGGCATAAGAGGGAACAACTCCCCGTTCAGCTCCGCGCACGCGGACAATCGTTCTATCAGCGGCACGGTGCAGGATACGCAAAGGAACGGCTTGAAAGATGTGCGTGTTGAGCTCTCGGACGCAAATGGCGTCGTGGTGGGCTCGATGTATACCGGTGTGTCCGGGCGTTTTGAGTTCAGCCGTCTTTCACCGGGAACATACACTGTCATTGCCACTGCGGGCTTGCAGCAGGCTTCTGAGCGTGTTGACGCCAGCAACTTCTCCAATAGCGTAAACGTTCGCATGCAGGGCGCGGGCAAGCCCACTGACGGAGTCGAAGGTAGTTCAATTTCAATCGCACAGTATCGTGTTCCCGCAAAAGCGCGTGAAGCCTATCGCAAGGCGCATGAGGCCGTGGAAAAGGGCAAGATGGATGATGCTCACAAGCACCTTGCCAGGGCGCTGGAACTCTGCCCGAATTATGCTGAGGCTCTTACGTTGCGCGGCGTGCTGGCGCTGAACCAGCAGGATTCTCAAGCCGCCATCGCAGACGTCGATAAGGCCATCCAGGCTGACGGCAACTATCCCATGGCTTATCTGGTCATGGGTTCCGCGTTAAACATGCAAGGAAAGTTTGACGAAGCTATCCGCAGCCTCCAGCGCGGCCAGTCTTTGGCCCCAAATTTTTGGCAGGGCTATTTTGAAATGGGAAAGTCGTATATCGGAAAGGCCGATTATCCTGATGCGCTGCGGCAGTTGGAGCGGGCGCAAAGTCTGGCTCCTGCGGACTATCCGCTCATCTCCTTGCTGCGCGCCCATGCGCTTCTGGCCCTGAAGCAATTTCCTGAAGCCATGACAGCGTTGCAGGCCTACCTGCAAAAAGATCCTCAAGGGCCGAATAGTGAAAAGGCGCGCAAAATGCTGGAACAGGCCCAGGCATACGTCGCCAGCAAGAGATAAATTCAGGGATTTCGAATAACCACATCAGCCACCCGCGTTCGGGGTGGCTTTTGTTCTATCTGTTCGCCACTCGATCCTGCGTAGCCGGCGGGGCTGCCGCCAGCATCAAGGGTTCTTCCGGAATGATGATCCAGGCGGCAATGTAAGCCAAAAGACCCACTCCTCCGCATATCACGCATACGGCCCACACAATGCGGATCAGCGTCGCGTCCAGGTCATAGTATTCTGCAAGTCCCGCGCACACACCCGCAATCTTGCGGCCCTGGCGGGGACGCACCAGCCGCTCACGGGCAATCACGCCTGCTACTCTCTTGCCGCAATAGGCGCAAAGGTTTGAATCGTCGGGGATTACCTTGCCACAGTAATTGCAATACATATTTCCCTCCTCGCTTTTAGCGCCTTCAGGCCGCTCTAACCATGATACGTATTCCGGGTCGTTTCGGTTCAATAGGAGTAATCTGAGCTTAAGTTTGGCAGAACTCCGGATTTCTGCCGCTTGCTTGGGGAATCAGGGGCTCTCCTTAAGCAATTACCGGTTATTTGCCGTGGCTGCGGCTACGCAGGAGATTTCTCGCTTCAAAAACGCGATTACCTCGGTAATAAGGAAGGCCTTAGCGGGTAAGGTTTCATGTGGCCCCTTATCGGGCAGTTTACCTGATATCTTAGCCCGGTTAGACACGGTACAAACATCTTGCTCCCCCGCATCCCGAACGATAAGGATACGGAAGACAAAATTATGACCAGACCGCTCAAGCCAGTCAAAGAGTTCTATACGGAACCCGAGGCCGCTGGCTACCTCAACATCCCCTTAAACGAGCTTTACACGCTCCTGGACGAGTACATATTCAACGACGGCAGCCCTCGCCCGCAGGACCTTACGTTCTGTGAAGCCGATCTGGTGTTACTCGGTTTTTGGAGCAAAACCAGGGACAATCCAAAGATCCTTCGGATGCCCCGGCGTCGCGAAGCCTGAACCTTTTACAACGTAAGATTTTCCGGGTACATTGTCCTATCGGCCATGGTTAAAACTGTAAGTTGATGGCCCCCATAGGGTTACGTTCCCTCCGTCTTTGGCCCTAGATTTGCCCTTACATCAGTAAGACTTTGGGGTTTTGCTAAATGGCACATCTGGCACCAAATTATGAGGAACGTCAGGAGTTCTGGAAACCAGCGGTAGCCCCGCGGCACGAAGCAGCAGCGGCTGAAACTACAGATCAGGTGTGCCAGGAGTGTGGCACGGACTTTGTTCTGGGATCGCGTTTCTGTTATGTCTGCGGTGCGGACCGCCATGCCAATCTGGCGGCCAATGCCGTTACTGGTGTGCGCGCCTGGATAGACTTTGCCTCTCTGCGTGAAGCGCTGGGGCAGAGCAATGCTTCATTGGTCGCCCTGGTCATGGGATTCGCCTGCGTCATCGCCGCAATCGTGACCGGCTTTGTCTTTACCGCTACCACGCTGCTCGACTGGCAGGCCGTACAGCTATGGCGTATTGAGTGGCTTCTTGGCGCCGTGGCCATGTTCGCGGCCGGCTTCCTGCTCAAGAAGAAATAAGTTTTCTCCCCTTAAAAAGGGCGGCGGCGCGCATTTCGCCGCTCTTTTTTATTTCCCGCAAAATCCGCCGCTCCCAAAAATGTATCAGGTCTGTGGATGGCCAAAATAAATCCATAATCGGCTCAGTGTCGTCCTAGGACAATGCCTCCGATCGCATCCTGTAGAAAATGCGAGATCATTCCCGGCCTGGTACTTTTCCGCCATTGCGCCAGCCATCCTATAAGGCTACCCAGCACAACAATCGTCAATACCAGCTTCAGTCCCTGATAGGCGTGAGCGGCGCCAAAGATCACTCCCTGGATCATTACAGCCGCCGTCGCGTTTTTCAGCCAGCCGTTCAGCTGCTGCTGCAGATATCCGCGAAAAGTGAATTCTTCGCAGATTCCAGCCGAAAGCGATAAAAATATCCAGAGCGTGATTTCGGTTGCGCTCCGGGGAAGCAGCCTGCCTATGTTCGCATTTGGGCCGGGACGCAAGAGCGCCTGCAAGCCTGCCAGAAGGATATTGGATCCCACAAGAAACAAGACTCCGATTCCCACGTCACGGCCGAATTGCTTTGCAGTTGACCACCGTTCGCCGATCACGCTCTCAATTGAGCCTCCGCCCAGCCTTATTCCCCAGGCGGCCAGCGCAAACAGCAGCCATTCCCAGGCCATGGTGAATAGATAGCTCACTGCTCGCGACGATCCAAAGGTCGGCAAACCTTGCCGATGCGCTCCCCACGCCGCAATCACGCCTAGCGCAAGCAGAAACAATGCCGTATGCCAAAAGGGAGCAATAAGTTTGGGAGAGGAAGGTGCCTGCTGCGCGGCTGCGGGAGCATTCATCGTGCGTGATTATAGTGCTCGTTCGTCATTTAAAAAAGGCAAAACGGCTGCTCGAAAGCAGCCGTTTGGTTTCAACTTCGGAGATATCGCCTAGTTAAGAGGCGGTTTCGAGGGCTGAGTTGAAGATCCGGTTCCCATATCGCTCGGTGCGGGAGGATTGCTGGGAACAGTCGAGTTGCTCGGAGTCGTCGTGCTGCTCGGCGTCGTCGTGCTGCTCGGCGTGGTGGTGCTTCCCGGCTCGCACGGATTGGCAGTAGCAACGGTCGTTGACGTCCCGCTCGGACGCGAAGCTGATGCAGTGGAGGTCGTGCTGGACCCGGTAGTCGAGCTGGTAGAACTTCCGGTCCCGCTATTCGCGGTTGCGGAAGTGTTGCCGGTTGAAGGCGTGCTGCTCGCCGTGGTCGATGTTCCAGTGCTGTTGGCAGGCGTGCAAGGCGCCACCGTTGCCGAAGTCCCGGTCTGGGTCTGCGTGGAACCCTGCGTTCCACCCGTTACTGATCCTGCGCTGCCTGCAACACCCGGCGTTCCCTGAGTCACTGAAGGATTTCCGCTGGTTGTGCTTCCGGGCTGCGAAGTTTCCAGTGTCCCCATTGAACCCGAACCTGTGGTTGAAGTGGTTCCGGTTGAGGTCGTTCCAGGCTGTGTGCTGGTGGTGCCCTGGGATGTGCTTGTAGTCGTGCTTGGCGTTGCTGGGCTTGGTGTAACTGAGCCCGTGCTTTGTGCCGTGGCAATACCCACTGACAGTGCAAACACTGATGTCGCTAGTAGAATCTTGCGCATAGAAAGCTGCTCCTTGTGAACTTGCGTGCCCGGGATTTCCGGCCACAAAATGTGAGTCACTCAATACCTATCGGTTAAATATGGGATGCACGTTCCGGGAAGGCAGATGTCGCAGGCAGAGTTGCTGGACCGCATTATTTGGCCCTTTCCAGCATCAAACATTCTTGCTCTCTCTGCTCGCCCGCTCACGCAATGGACAAAGATAGGGGTTTGCTTCTATTCTTCCGCCTGTACTTACAATAAAATGTGATGCTCCACTGTAAGCTGGTTACGCGCTCGTACTTGCCGGATTTGTATTGTTTTATTGTCCTTTGAAGGGGAAGAGACTTGAACTTATCGTTTTTTCGTAGCCGCATGCGGCTTGGTTGTTTGTTGGCCCTCGTAGTGTTCTGCATTGTTCTTTCCGGAAAATCCTTTGCCCAGGATAATGATCTCTCGGCCGAGGAGATCATCCAGATTCTCCAGCAAAACCCAGATGTTCTCGCTGAAGCAAAAGCGGAGATCGTAGCGCAGCTGCGCGACCGCGGCTATAACGTCTCTGAGAATGACATCACCGATGATCGTCTTTTCAGCCAGATTCGCTCGGATGACCGTGTGCGCCAGATTGCCGCCAATGAACTGGCCAGGCGCGGCTTCGGTCCCGCCCAGCAAGGCGAGCAGACACCCGATGAACAGATTGTTCCTTCAGCTCAACCATCAGGCCAGCAAACGAACCAGCAAAGCGGGCAGCAACCATTTCCGCGGACTATGCCGCGCCAGGGTCCGGCCGGACAGCAGGGAATGCAGGGCGGCCAGCAAGGAATGAATGGACAAGCGCGTCCGCGAAGGCCGAAGACTGAAAAAGGCCCAACGCAGGAACAATATCCTTTCCGCAACCTGCCGGCCTTGCGTGATCTTTATACGCAGGCCACTGTGGACGAAACAAAACTGGAGCGCTTTGGCGCGGCTCTCTTTCGTAATAGCGCCGCCGTTGCGGATAAATCTACTTTGAGTGTTCCCGTTGGTCCGGACTACATTCTCGGTCCCGGCGATGAACTGGTCATCGATTACTGGGGCACATCTTCACAACACATTCAGCGTTCGGTCGACCGCGAAGGCCGCATCTCGATTCCTGAAGCCGGGTCCACTGTTGTTGCCGGGCGTACCCTTGGTGAAGTCCAGCAGACCATTCAGAAGATGCTGAGCCATCAACTGCGTGGGATTTCAGTGGACGTTACCCTGGGCAAGCTGCGTACTGTGCGCGTCTATGTCGTGGGCGATGTCAAGAATCCAGCCGCTTATGACATCAGTTCGCTCTCCACGGCCTTAAGCGCCTTGATCGCCGCTGGCGGCCCCACTGATACCGGGTCCTACCGCACGGTAAAACATTATCGCGGCAAGGCCCTGGTGGAGGAGGTGGATCTTTACGATCTTATGTTGAAAGGCGTGAGTTCCGCTGAAGTCCACCTTGAATCTGGTGACAGCATTCTTGTGCCGCCCATCGGTCCGCAAGTCACCGTGGCTGGAAAGGTTCGTCGGCCCGCAATTTATGAACTTCGAAAAGAGCAAACGCTGGACCAGGTCCTCGATTTGGCGGGCGGCGTTCCCGTTACTGGAGAGCTGAGCCGCATCAGGGTTGAGCGTATTCAGGCCCACGAACGCAAAGAGATGATGAGCGTTAACGTCTCCGGCGGGGCCGGCATTCAGGCAGCCGATGACGCCTTCAAACGGTTTCGCATTCAGGATGGCGACATCGTTACCGTCCTGCCCATTCTTCCGTACAGCAATCGCGCTGTTTATCTTGAAGGACATGTCTTCCGTCCCGGAAAGTTTTCCTTTAAGGATGGCTACAAAGTCACCGATCTTGTATCGTCATATGACGATCTCCTTCCCGAGCCGGCCGACCGCGCGGAAATTGTTCGCCTGCATCCTCCGGACTTCACTCCGGTGGTGATTCCTTTTAACCTGCGCGCCGTTCTTTCCAAAAAAATTGAAGCCCCCAGTCTGGAGCCCTTTGACACTGTTCGCATTTTTGGCCGCTATGAGACTGACGGGCCCAAAGTTTCGATCTTTGGCGAAGTCTTGCGCCCCGGCGAATATCCGCTTTCGGAAAAAATGACCGCTGCCGACCTTCTGCGCATGTCTGGCGGTTTCAAGCGCTCTGCGTATCAGCAGGAAGCCGATCTCACCAGCTATTCCGTCATCGATGGCGATCACGTTGATTTGGATCACCGTAATATTCCCATCGGACGCGCGCTGGCCGGCGAAGCCGATACAGATGTCCTGCTGAAACCGGGTGATGTTCTTACCATCCGGCAAATCGGCGGCTGGAACGATATTGGCGGCGCCGTGTCTGTTAGCGGTGAGGTCATGCACCCCGGTCGCTACGGAATCCAGCGCGGAGAACA
Organism: Acidobacteriaceae bacterium; assembly: GCA_027307045.1. GTDB lineage: Bacteria > Acidobacteriota > Terriglobia > Terriglobales > Acidobacteriaceae > Angelobacter. Next base: position 66,545 of record DAHUXR010000006.1, on the reverse strand, counting down.
TCTCAGCTCCATCCTCAAGCGTGCGGGCGGATTTTCCAATGAAGCCTATCCCTACGCCGCCATTCTGGACCGCGCCCAGGTTCGCGAGGCCGCAGCCAAAAGCCGTGAAGAGATGGTGACGCAGATCCAGGCGCAAAATATTGGCGCCCCCGGGGGAACGGCCTCTTCATCCTCTTCTTCATCTTCACGGAACAGCAATGCTGTCGCCCAGGAGCGTGAACGCCAGCAGCTGCTTGCCAAACTGAAACAGCTTCAACCCAATGGCCGGATGTTAATTCACGTTAGCTCCCAAATTGAAAAGTGGGAGGGTACGGAGGCGGACGTCGAAGTCCGGGCCGGTGATACGCTCTATATTCCCAAGAGGCCGACGTTTGTTATGGTCGCGGGACAGGTTTATAACCCCATCGCTATTACTTTCAGCTCCGGCAAGCATGCTGGCTGGTATCTCAAACAGGCGGGCGGTCCAACCACGCTTGCCAATAAGAAAGAGATATTCGTGGTCCGCGCCAACGGAACAGTGGTAGGCCGCGGTTCCGGAGAATGGTGGTCCGGCAATGTTTTGGGCACAACCCTGCAAGCCGGCGACACCATTTTCGTTCCTGAGAAGGGCGCAGGCACGGGAATTTTCAAAAACCTGAACCAGACAATTTCATTGCTTTCCGGCGCGGCCGTTGCCGTTAGCGTTATCAGGACTTTTTAACTGAGAGAATGAGTTGACCGAATGGGAAATTGCAGGCTTGCTCTTTTACTAATCGTCTTTTTTTCAGCCACGGCAACATGGGGGCAGTCGAGTGATAGCTCGTCGACTGCTTCTTCCACGCCAACGCCAACACCTACGCCAGTCGCGCAGCGTGGTGACGACTCTCACTATGCCAGCGACAATCCGGTAAAGTTCCTGCGCAACCTGGGCCGCGACCAGAAAGATATCTGGACCAGTCCCTTCAAGGCCCGCATCCAGGATTTGAACTGGATCGTGCCGCTCACTGGCGTAAGCGCTGGCCTGATTAACGCAGATGCAGAGCTTTCCTCAAGGATCACTGGGACCAGTACTCTGGGCAAGCATGCCAGCACCGTTTCCAATGGTGGCGTCGCTCTGTTGCTGGGCGGGAGCGGCTCTCTTTACCTGCTGGGCAAATACACTGGCGACGAACATAAAAAAGAGACCGGTATCATTGCCATTGAGGCCGCCACCAATAGCCTGATCGTCGGCGAAGTACTGAAGGCAGTCACCCAGCGCGCTCGTCCCACAGACGGTAACTTCAAGGGTGAGTTCTTCAACAGTTCATCAATCGCTAATTCGTCTTTTCCTTCGGCCCACGCTCTGCTCGCTTGGTCCGCCGCCAGCGCTTTGGCCCATGAATATCCCGGCCCGCTCTCGCAGATTTTATTCTATGGACTCGCAACAACTGTGAGCGCCGCCCGAGTTGCCGGCCGCGACCATTTCCCCAGCGACGTAGTAGTTGGCAGCGCCATGGGATGGCTCATGGGATGGCAGGCCTACAAAGCGCACCACAATCATGAGCTGCCGGGCGCGGGCTACGGAAAATTTACTCACGATCCAAGTCCTGAAGGGTTTCCCCACGCCGAGCGCGGTTCACCGTACGTTCCTATTGATAGCTGGGTGTATCCCGCATTTGATCGCCTTGCCGCGCTGGGCGTGCTCAACAGCGGGATCGTCGGGATCAGGCCATGGACGCGCAATGAATGCTCCCGGCTGCTCGAAGAGATCTCCGGCGAGGTGGATGAATCCAATCCCGATGAAGCTTCCCTGCTTTACTCCTCTCTTGCCCGCGAATTCGCCCGGGAGTTGAAAGACGAACCGACTGACTTTATCGGTCTGGACTCCGTGTATGCGCGCACCACCTCAATCTCCGGTCCTCCTCTTACCGATAGTTACCACTTCGGGCAGACCATCGTGAATGACGATGGCCGCCCCTACCAGCGCGGCACCAACGGATTAGGCGGATTTTCTTCTAGCGGCGTTGCCGGCGCGCTTGCTTTCTCAGTCCGTGGCGAATATGAGCACGCTCCTTCAGCTGCCGGTTATTCCCAGGCCGTGCAGGATGCCATTCAAGTTACCGACATGAAAGGCCCGCAGCCGGCTTCAGCAATTCCTGCTTTTAACCAGTTCCGCTTGATCGATGCATCCATTTCTCTGAACATCAAAGGCTGGCAAACCTCATTTGGCAAGCAGACTCTTTGGCTCAGTCCCACCCAGGATCCCTTTCTCTGGAGCAACAACGCTGAGCCTCTTTATATGCTCCGCGTTGACCAGACGCATCCGTCCAAACTTCCATGGATTCTGGGAAAGTTGCTGGGGCCGTTCCGCACCGAGTACTGGGTTGGAAAAATGACAGGCTCTCATTGGAACAACACTCAGGATCCAACAATTGGAGAAGTTTTCTCTTTCGGTCGGACTTTGCCGCAGCAGCCGCTGGTCAACGGTTTCAAGATCAACTTCAAGCCCACACCCAATTTTGAGTTTGGCGTGGGACGTACCGGGATGTTTGGCGGCCCTGATTTTCCGATAACGGCGTCATCACTCAAGCATTCTTTATTTTCCACTGGCAATAGCGCTGGCCGCGGCTCCGATCCGGGTGACCGGCGTTCCACTTTCGATTTCACGTATCGCCTTCCCGGTTTCAGAAACTGGTTGACGCTCTACGACGATTCTTTTGTCGAAGACGAAATTTCGCCCATCGGCTATCCGCGCCGCGCCGCACACACCCCCGGCCTTTATCTGTCTCATTTTCCCGGCATGGAGCGTCTGGATTTTCGCGTGGAAGGTTCTTACACCAACCTTCCCGGACTGATTCAGCCGTTGAACGGGGGCTTCTTCTACTGGAATGACCGTTACCTGGATGGCTACACGAATAAAGGCAACATCATGGGCGATGCCACCGTGGGCCGGCAGGGAATTTCCTTGCGCGCCAGTACCACGTATTGGGCCGCAGCGGATAAAACGGTCCAGTTCGGCTACCGCAGTGAAATCGCGGACAGCATGTTTCTCCAGGGCGGAAATCTTAGAGACATATATGCCAAGTCAGAATGGGCATTGTCTCCTACGCTCTCTCTCACAACCTTTTTGCAGTATGAATATTGGAATTTCCCGTTACTAAGCGCTGGAAAAAAACAGAATGATTTCACCGCGTCATTTCAATTAACATATTGGCCGCATTGGAGATTCAAACGTGGAAGCTAGGGGCCAGGCCACCGTACCCATTTACGCCCCCTCCATCCATCCGGAGTTGGAGAAGCGATATTCCCCGCCAGCACCCGAGCCTGACGATCGCAAAGGAGAGAAGCTCTGGGTGCTGTGGCGATCACGCCGCTTTCTGTGGGGCGTAATCTGGAAAACGCTCATCGCTTCAGTCGCTCTGGCTTTTCTGATTCCACCGCACTTCAAGTCCGCCGTCAGGTTTGTCCCCGGAGAAAATTCCAGCACGAACGGCAGCAGCTCAATGATGGGCCTCATGAGCAAGGCTCTTGGCAATGAAAATTCAAGCATGGGATTCGGGCTGGATGCGGCCAGCCTGCTCGGCGCCAAAACTCCTGGCGCTTTTTACGTTGAGGTACTGAAGAGCCGCACGGTGCAGGATCGCCTGATTAACCGCTTTGACTTGCGCGCTCGCTACGGCAAAAGCACCTATTTTGAGGCGCGCAAAAAGCTGGCCAGGTTTACTGACATTGAGGAAGACAAAAAAAGCGGCGTGATCACGCTCACCGTCACCGACTATGAGCCAAAGATGGCCGCGCAGATAGCCAATGCTTATGTGGACGAGCTGAACCGGCTGGCTGTCGATCTCAATACTTCTTCGGCCCACCGCGAACGCCAGTTTCTTGAGGAACGTCTTGCCACCGCGAAACAGGATCTCGCACGCGCCTCCGCCGCTTTAAGCCAGTTCACCACCAAAAACTCCATGGTCGATCCCCAGAATGAAGGCCGTGCCGTGATGGATGCCGCCGCCCGCATGCAGGGCGAGCTCATCGCCAGTGAAACCGAGCTGAAAGGGCTGCAACAAATTTATTCTGACGATAATGTGCGCGTGCGCACGCTCAAGGCACGCATGGCGGAATTGCGATCGCAACTCACGACGCTGGTTGGCCAGAAGGATGATGTAACAGAGCAAAACCCAGCCTCCGGTTGGTCCGCCCCTTATCCTTCCATGCATACACTGCCTGGGCTGGGCTCGCGCTATGCAGATCTTTACCGCGAAGCCAAGATTCAGGAAGCAGTTTATGCGTTTGTGACCCAGCAATTCGAAATGGCAAAAATTCAGGAGGCAAAAGAGATTCCCATCGTCCGCGTGATGGATGCGGGAGTTGCCCCGGAAAAACGTTCCAGTCCTGTCCGCGGCCTGATCGTTGGCGGTAGTATCTTCGGCGCATTTCTCCTGGCATGTTTGTGGGTGGTGGGAAAGTACCGTTGGCAGCAGGTCCCGGCAGATGATTCATACCGGCTGCTGGCCGCTGATGTTGCGGGAGAATTCCGCTCTGTTTTTGCAAAGTTGCGGCGCAGGATCAGCTAAGAGCAGCTGTTGAACAAAATTCTGAGTAGGAGTACTCATGGCTCCCGGACATCAAGATCGAGAATGGGAATCTCTCCAGCATGCGGACCGGTCCGTAAGAACGTATTTTCGCGATCTCACCGAGCTTGTTCCTCATCTGCCATACAACTCCATCACTACAATTGTCTCTGTTTTCCTTGATGCCTTTGCAGAGCAGCGGACTGTGTATGTCTTTGGCAACGGCGGCAGCGCAGCCAGCGCCTCGCATCTGATGTGCGACATCAATAAAGGCGCCGTCGCGCCCGGCGAGGGCAAGCGCCCCAGGGTCATGGCGCTTACTGACAATGCTTCACTCATTACCGCATGGGCCAATGACTTTGGATACGAACGCGTTTTTTCCGAGCAGCTAAAGACATTCATCAAGCCGCGCGATGTGGCTTTCGCCATTAGCACCAGTGGTGATTCCGCCAATGTTTTGCTGGCGCTGGAAACAGCCAGAGAATGCGGAGCCATGACTGTGGGTCTCGGCGGCTGCCAGGGTGGCCAGATGAAGTCTCTGTGCGACGTTTGCGCCATTGTTCCCTCAGATAACGTTCAACTGGTTGAAGACCTCCACCACGCCATGATCCATTCGATCTTCGTCGCCGTCAGAGAGAGTTTACTTGTCGGAACCGCAAAAACTTTCATGGCGCGGGCGGCATCGTTTTAAGGCTCTGCATGAAAATCGCTTTCGATCTGCGGAGAATCGGCAATCCGGGAATCGGCCGGTACATGAAGTGCCTGGCCGAATCCATCACAGCGCAAGCTCCCGAACACGAGTATCTGCTCATTCTGCCGCCGCAAAGCGAGCACCTGATTCATGCCCCGAACGCAAAAATACTTTGCACTGGCCTGAAGTACTATTCCTTTAGGGAACAATTTGAGTTGCCGCGAATTATCAGCCATTACAAGGTTGATCTATTGCATTCGCCGCATTTCCTTCTGCCGCTGATACGTCCATGCCCAGCCGTTGCCACCATTCATGACGTGATCTATATGGCCTGCCCGGAAGACCTGTCATCGCTCGCCGGACGCCTATACTACCGCGCCATGATGACTGCTTGTTCACGCATGGCCACGCGCCTCATTACGGACTCTGAACACTCCAAAAATGAGATAGTTCGTTATCTGCACGCCGATCCGTCAAAGATCGAGGTTGTTTACCCTGCGGTCGATCCATTCTTTCAAGCTGGAGCCGATGCTGCAGAAGTCTTTTCAGTGCAATCCAGATTCGGTATTGATCGCGACTATCTGTTATCGGTAGGCATCTATAAGCCTCGCAAAAACCACGCCAGATTATTGAAGGCATTTCAACTCCTGTACAAAAGCGGAGCACAGTCGCAACTTGTGATCGCCGGCCCATTGGGAGAAGGTGAATCACTTCTTCGCGAGCTTGTCCAGGAACTAGGGATCGCGGAGCACGTCATCTTCACTGGCTTTGTAAATGACGCCGACCTTCGCGCCCTTTATTCTGGCGCTCGCGTTTACGGTTGTCCGTCGCTTCATGAAGGCTTCGGTTTCACCGTGCTTGAGGCGATGGCCTGTGGAACGCCCGTCGTCTGTTCATCTGCCACCTCGCTGCCGGAAGTCGCAGGCAGGGCAGCACTCTACTTTGATCCTCATAAGCCGGAAGAAATGGCAAGCCAGCTTTTCCTCGCCTTTTCCAATGAGTCCGTGCGGGCCGCTCTAATTGCGGATGGGCGCAGGAACCTGCTTCGCTTCAGTTGGGAAGAAACTGCCCGGCAGACGCTGGCTGTCTATCACCAGGCTTTGCAATTATCGCTGCCAAGAGCAGCCTACGCATGAAAGCCGCCGGCAATCATGAATTCGTGAAAGTCGCCATCGATGCGTCTGCGCTCAAGCCGCAATACGACCACCATGGAATCCAGGTTTACACTCGCAGCCTGCTGGCTGCCCTCCAGCGACTCGCAGGAGTCGGTGGACTTGAGATTCGACCATTTCTCCCTGCGACAGGAAATTCTACGGCCGGCAAATTTACGGAGGAGCCCAATTTTTGTCCGCGCAAGTCTGCATTAATACGATTCGATCGGCTATGGCGTTACGGTGGCGCGACCGCCGCTGCTTTCATTGATGGCGCGGACATCATGCTGAATCCGAACGGTGCTTCGCTGCCCCTTAACACTCTGCTGCCGACCATAACCGTCATCCATGACCTCACGCCGATGGTGATGCCATGTTTTCCCAACCGTACGACTTTCTTCTTGAAGTTCCTGCTCGCGCGCTCCGCTAAATCGTCCGTCGCGATCATTACCGTCTCTGAAAACTCCCGCCAGGACCTCGTTCGCATTTGCGGCGTTCCTGCGTCGAAAGTTCATGTCATATATGAAGGCTATGACCGGGATCTATTTAGTTGTATCGTGCCAGATGCAGCTTTGCTTCAGCAGTTGCTCAACCGCCTGCGCATCAACCGCCCGTACATCCTCCATCATGGCGCAATCCAGCCAAGAAAAAATCTTCCCCGCCTCATCGCGGCTTACCGCCAAATGCTCGCCAGAAATCCGCAGCTCGACTTCGACTTGGTGTTGGCTGGTCCTTTGGCGTGGCAGCATGAAGAAACGCTGAATCTTGCCAATGCAGATAACACGGGGCGTGGCAAGGTCATCCTCACTGGTGCGCTCGTTGATCGCGATTTGTCTCTGCTGGTTCGCGGCGCGTCACTCGAAGCAATCCCGTCACTCTATGAAGGATTCTGTCTTCCCATGGTTGAAGCCATGGCCTGTCGTGTCCCTACTATCGTCGCCAACACTTCCTGTCTACCGGAGATCTCCGGCGGCGTTCTGCGTTATTTCAATCCCAATTCCGTTGAAGACATAGCTGCATGCATGGAATCGGTGTTGTTGTCCCGCGACTTGCAGGTTGAACTTGCCCAACGGGGCCGCGAACGCGCGCAGAGATTCAGCTGGGACCTTTGCGCGCAAGAAACGGCGGCTGTTCTGGAGCAGGTTGCGCGCCCGAAGGAAGTCCATTCCCGCGCCGCGGGAGTTGCGTTGTGAGGGTCGCGATAGACTCATGGACGCTGGCCAGCCGTTTTCGCTGCCAGGGAACTTATGTCTATACGCAGAACCTGCTGCGGGAATTTAAGAAGCTAGCCCGCGAAGACGCCGGACTTGGCTTCTCGCTTTTTGCTTCCGCCCGAAATGGCAACGACGCCATCCACATTGCTCCAGACGACCGCTTTGAACTATGTGCGTCGGCGCTGCTAGACCACGATCGCTTGTGGCGCTTCGGCGGTGCTGGCCTGTCCGCTTCGCGATCTCATGCCGATGTGATCTTTATTCCCACAGCAGCCACTTTGCCAATAGGTCCTGTGCCTGCCGTCTGCACGATTCATGACGTTACGCCCTTCACCATGCCCTCGCATTCGGCGCCGGTAAGCGCAATGCAGCGCGTCTTGTTGAAAGGCTGCGGGCGTTTCTCCCGCACAATCATCACTTCTTCAGAGTGTTCAAAGAGAGACATTGTCACGCACCTTAACGTCCCTGAAGAAAAGGTTGTCGTGATTCATGATGGCTGCGATTACTCTGTCTTCAACACTGACCCTCCGGACATGACCGCGCTTGCCGCGTTACATGCTCGACTGGGAATCGAAAAACCGTACCTGCTTCATCACGGAACAATTCAGCCCCGCAAGAACCTCAAGCGGTTGATTGAAGCCTTCCGTCTTATGCTGGCGGAGAATGCAGATTTGGATTTTGATCTTGTTCTTGCAGGACAACTTGGCTGGGCGTCCAATGAGATCGTGAACACCGCTGCAAATCGCGATATGAGAGGTCGAGTAATTCTTGCTGGCGTTTTGGATGATTCTGACCTGGCGCTGCTGATCAAAGGCGCCAGCCTTTCTGTTGTCCCTTCATTGTACGAAGGCTTCTCGCTGCCCATGGTAGAAGCCATGGCTTGCGGCGTGCCGACAATTGCGTCCAACACGTCATGCTTGCCGGAGATTTCTGGTAACGCTCTTGCTTACTTTGATCCCTTGTCAATCGAAGACATGGCCGCGTGCATGCGCGCAGCGTTGCGTGATGCTGACCTACGTCATTGCCTGCGCCAAAAGGGAATTGCTCGTGTACGCGAGTTCACTTGGGAACGCTGCGCGTGCGAAACGCTTAACGTCCTGATGAAGGCAGGGCAGTCAGGCCATAAGTGAAGGATGAATCATCCAGCAACATCACGAGCGATTGTTCTTGAGCTGCCCAACTGGCGGTCTGAGCTGCTGATTGTCGGCATTACGCTGGCGTTGGCGGCTGGCGCGCTTGTTAGTCCTGTGGCTCTGCCGCTGGCCGTTGGCGTAGGCGTGTTCCTTCTTGCCGCGCTGCGTTTCCGGCTTTTACTGCCATTTGTCGTCTTTTTTTTGCCGCTCACGCCTTTTCTCAACTGGGATTTTCCCATACGCGATCTCAGCACATTGGTGCGGTTCAGCTTCTTTGCCGGCGTTGTGGTCTATCGCGTGACGCATAACAGCAATAAAGATCTGCGCGCGTGGCTCTTCGGCACGTGGTTGACGCGCGCGATCCTTGCGTACCTGGTCATTGCGATGGCGTCTGCGCTGTTTCTCAATCCACTCACGCTCGATGCGCAGCGCGAGCTGATGCGCCTGGCATCTTACATTGGCTTTTACTATGTGATTACCGACTGGTGCCAGACTCCGGACAACACTCGGACCTTGCTGAAGGCCTTGATGGCTTCAACCATTGCCGTTGCGATCTTCGGGCTTTGGCAGGCATTCACGGGCGGTTATTCTCCGCTCTACGACGTGCTCTATCCGATTCAGGATGAAATTGCGCAGATACCGGCATGGGAAGGCCGCATCACATCTTTTCTTGAACACTATAATGGCCTCGCCGGATATCTCAATCTGGTGCTGCCATTCTGCTTAGCGTTCGCAACCGGCGGCAAGGATCCTCTTCTACGCTTTCTGGGCCGATGGTGTCTTGCGTTTGCTGGTATTGCGCTTTTGCTCACGCAGAGCCGGGGCGGTCTGCTCGCTTTCGTTGCCATTCTGCTGGTACACACGTATTTTTCCGCGCACGACCGAAAAGCCAGAATGCATCGCGTTGCACTTGTCCTGATTGTCTGTCTGCTGGCTGCCGCTCTAGCGGGTTTTTTCTTTCAGCGCCTTGGCGAAATTGACGATTTCACCACAGTCTCGCGTCTCGCAATTTGGGGTGGAGCTTTCACCGTATTTGCCAACTCGCCTGTGTTGGGCGCTGGCTTCGGGAATCTCCGAGCCCTGATGGGCGGCCTCTTGAGTCTGCCTGACGGCTGGACTGGCGACGCTCATAATCTGTATCTGGAACTTCTGGCGGAGACCGGCTTGGTGGGCTTCTTGGTCTTTGGCGTCTTGATTGTTCTTGCTTTGCGAAATGCCATGGTGCAATTGCGCAAAGCGCATGGCAGCTTCAATAAGATGATTGCCGCTGCCATCTTTGCCGCTATCTGCGGTGTGCTCGTCCACGGAACGGTTGATTATCTTTTCCACACCACGCCACAGGTAACAGCTTTGTTCTTTCTCGTTCTTGGATTGTTAAGTGCGCAAAGTTCGGCCCGTGAAGCAGATCCGGGTAGGCAGGTCGCTACATGACTGCAACGGCCATTACCAATGAGAAGATCGATGCGGAAGTTGTATTGACTTGCAGCGTCTGCCGCAGTGATCGCATACAGAAAGTAGATCCAGACTTCAATTTCTGCCGTTGCGATTCCTGCGGGTACGTGTTTGACAGCCCACGGCCGTCTTTCGCGCAGATCAGCGCATTTTACTCGCAGACAGGCAAGTACGATACATGGCTCAACGAAGAGCACGCTCGGGACATGCTGTGGAAACGCAGGCTGAAAAAGTTGTCACAGCATAGCTCTAAGGGTCGCCTGCTGGATATAGGCGCGGGCTATGGCCAATTCCTCCATCTTGCCCAGTCATTTTTTAGCGAAGTCCACGGAACCGAAGTGTCTGAAAGTGCGGTCGCCCTTGCAAAAGAAAAATATGGTCTCAGCCTTCGTGTCGGACCGATCGAAGATTTGGATTTACCGCGGCAATCCTTCGATACTATTACTTTATTTCACGTTCTGGAGCACGTGCCCGACCCGGGAATGCTGGTGAGTCGGTGCCATGCTCTGTTGAGGGCACAAGGAATGTTGGTTATCGCGGTGCCAAATGACGTACTGGCTTGGACCTCAAAGGTCAAGAAGATCGGCAATGGGCTCGGCCTCAAGTCCTTTCAGAAGTTCAGCCCGAAGCTGGGAATTTCGCGGGCGGGAGCGTCTCGCGAAATCCATCTTTCGCATTTCACTCCGACGGTACTGCGCCGGCTTCTTGAAAACTCTGGGCTGCGCATCATAGAAGAAGCACTTGATCCGTATTATGTTTCCAGCGGTATCCGTTTATTCCTGGATAGGACCTATTACGTACTTCACCGTTTCCTGCACGCGACTCTGAAAATCAATCGGTATGACACTATCTGGATGGTCGCGCGCAAACCATGAATTCACTCAGAGAGCTGCAACGAAACTGGGAAGGTTTGGCACAAGCCGATCCGCTGTGGGCGATATGCACCGATCCCAGCAAACGCAACAGCCAATGGACGAAAGAAGACTTTTTCGCCACAGGCCGCAAAGAGATTGACGCAGTACTTGGCTACGCAGCCGGGATTGGTGTTTGCATCGATAAAAGCCTACCCGCGTTCGACTTTGGTTGCGGCGTGGGCCGGTTGACCCGCGCCATGTCTGAGTATTTTCCTGAATGCTGCGGCGTGGATATTTCTTCCACGATGATCAGCACGGCGCAAGAGCTCAATCGTGATCGTCCCCATTGCCATTTCCAATTGAATGAAGACACTCGATTGAAGCGCCTGCCGGACAGTTATTTTGGCTTCATTTATACCAGCCTCGTGCTGCAGCACATCGCACCGCCCTGCAGCCATGAATATATCGTCGAACTTATCCGCGTCTTGAAGGCTGGCGGGGTGTTGATTGTTCAAGTCCCGGAAACGCTGCGCGCCAGCTCGCTCGCAAAAGTCCGTACAAGATTGGCATTGCGCTCGCGGCTACAATCCATTCTCGGTACACAACCGCCTTACGTCATGGAAATGCATTGCATCAAGGAAGCAGTCATCCGGAAATTGATGGCCCAAAACGGAGCGCGGCTGATAGACGTGGCCATCACAAATTCATGCGATCCTTCTTTTTCCGGCGATCTCCAATACCTGGCACAAGAACCCCCGCAGGGATACGTCAGCAAGCAATATTGCGCGGTCAAAGATTGACAGAGGCTGCCAAGCATGCGTGTAGGTTTTGATGCTCGCTGGTATAACCAATCCGGGGTGGGGAGTTACATCGCCGGATTGTTGCCTGCGCTCGTTCGTGCTGGTTGTGAGCTGGTGGTGTACGTTAATCCGCGCAATCTTGTGCCAGGGCTCGACACGCTGTCTTTAGAAACGGTGCAAGTGTCTGCCGGGAAGTATTCTCCTCTCGCATCGCTCGAATTTCGGCGTCTGGAAAAGTGCGACAAACTAGACCTATTTCACTGCCCCTTTTATCCAGCCCCGTTGTTGCGTTGTCCAGTCGTGGTCACCGTTCATGATCTTATCCCCTTTTTGTTCTCCATTTATTCTTGGCCAAAACAAAAGATGGTACAGGCAGGATATCGTGTAGCGGCCAAGCGCGCGGCTCACCTCATCGCCGACTCTCACTCCACCGCGAGCGATCTGCAAAAGGTGTTGCGTGTAGCGTCTAAGAAGATTTCCACCGTGCACCTTGCTGCCGATCGAGAAATCTTTCATCCATGCGCTACGACCGATGAAGAAGAACGCCTGCAAAAAAAGTTCGGCATCGGACGGCCACTTGTCGTTGTCGCCAGCGCGCGCAACTGGCGCACTAAGAACCTTAAAAGCGCGCTTGAGTCATTAGAGATCGCGCAGAAGGAATCGAACGTGCGATTTGAGACTGTGATGTACGGTCCACAGGAAAGCTCAGACCCCCTTTCCGCCGACCTTGCCCGCAAGCTTGAATTACACGATCTTGGCTATGTGGATGCGAAGGATTTGTCTGCTCTATTCCGCCATGCTCATGCATTTGTGATGCCCTCACTTTATGAAGGCTTCGGGCTTCCTTTATTGGAAGCGATGTCTTGTGGCTGCCCTGTAATTACTTCTGACCGAGGTCCGCTGCCGGAAATAGCGGGCGCGGGGGCCCAGTGTTTTGAACCGTTCGACGTCAAAGGAATGGCTAACGCTCTCTGTGCGCTGCTGCGTAGTCCTGAGGAGTTACAGCAAAAAAGATCCAATGCTCTGAGGAGAGCTGCTGATTTTTCCTGGGATAAAGCGGCGCTGGAAACGATATCGGTATATCATCACGTAATTCGCTTACATCAGCGCCAGCAGATTTGATCAAAACCGTTAAAGGGGTCTTGGGATGCGCGCTTTAATTACGGGAGTGGCTGGACAGGATGGTTCGTACCTGGCTGAGTTGCTGCTGGAAAAAGGATATGAAGTTTACGGAATCGTCCGCAACATCGCTCGGGCGCAACGGCAGGGCTTGGGCGCTTTCGCAGGCAAGATCAGCTACGCTGAGGCCGATCTTACAGACCAAACGTCACTAGATCGCGCCGTGGAACAAGTTAAGCCCGATGAAGTCTACAATCTCGCCGGGCAAACGTTTGTCCCGGTTTCCTGGACTCAGCCGCTTTTGACGATGGAGGTCACAGGCATGGGTGCGCTCAGGATGCTGGAAGCGATTCGCCGCCATGCTCCTCACGCCAGGTTCCTGCAGGTTTCGAGTTCAGAGATTTTCGGCAAGTCTGGTGAGGTGCATCAGAGCGAAACCACTCGCCTTCAACCGCATAGCCCATACGGGGCGGCTAAAATGTTTGCTCACCATATCACCATCAATTATCGGGAAAGCTATGGCATGTTTGCGTGTTCCTGCATTGCCTTTAATCATGAGTCGCCCCGCAGAGGGACGGAGTTTGTAACACGCAAAGTTTCTCAACAGGCCGCTCGCATCAAGCTAGGCCTGGCCGACAAGCTGAAGATGGGAAATATTGAGGGTCGCCGAGATTGGGGCTTTGCCGGCGACTACGTTCGCGCCATGTGGCTGATGCTGCAACAACCCGCGCCTGACGATTTTGTAATCGCAACCGGAATCACGCATACCGTAAAAGACCTTCTGGAAATTGCGTTCTCACACCTAGGACTTGATTGGCAGAAATATGTTGAGATTGATTCCGTCCTGCTGCGTCCCGCTGAGGACAATCTACTCACCGGAGATGCCAGCAAAGCAAACAAGATTTTGGGCTGGAAGCCGACAGTGACATTCGAGCAAATGGTGCGGATGATGGTGGATTCCGACATGTCTTTGCTTTCTAACCCGGCATCTCTGGCCGAAACTTCTATCGCCGGAGACTAACGTGCCAGCTTCTGCCGCCGCAAAAGCACAGAACCTCTTGAGCAGCCAGCGGCTGCCGATAACACGGTGGAATCGTACACTGAAGAGATCAATCGATCTGGCTGGGGCTTTAGTTCTTCTGGTACTGTGCTGGCCGCTGGTGTTGATTCTGGCCCTGCGGATAAAGCTTCATGATGGTGGTCCTGCCTTATTCCGCCGATGCGTTGTAGGTCCCAGAGGGAAGTTTGACGCTTTCAAGTTGCGAACCATGCGTATGGATGCCGATGAAATCTTGAGGCATGATGCTCTTCTTCGCCGTCGATTTGAAGTGAATTTCAAGTTGAAAGACGACCCCCGCATCACATCGGTCGGAGCCAGACTACGCCGCAGCGGCCTGGATGAACTACCTCAGCTCTGGAACGTGCTCAAAGGCGAAATGAGTCTTGTCGGGCCTCGAATGATTACTCCCATCGAGCTTAAGAAATACGGCGACGCAGCCTGGATCTTTGTCGAGATGAAACCTGGTTTGACCGGTTACTGGCAGACCAGCGGAGATCAGGACGCTGGCTACAGTCGGAGAATCGAAATGGATTTGTTTTATGTGGAGAACTGGTCGCTATGGTTTGACCTGAAAATACTCATTAAGACCCCGGCTCGGGTCTGGCGCGGATCAGGGGTGTAGCATGGCAAATGTGTTGGTTACAGGTGGCGCAGGTTATGTAGGTTCAGTGTGTTGCGCTGAACTGCTGCGCAAAGGGCACTCGGTCACCATTGTGGATGACCTCTCTACGGGATACAGGGAAGCAGTACCTTCCGGCGCGGCATTCTTCCAGATTGACGTGGGCAACCAGAGCGCGATGCAATCTCTGGTGAGCCATATCCGCTTTGATGCGGTCTTTCATTTTGCCGCCAAGGCGCTGATTCCTGAATCGGTCAGCAATCCCGGAATGTTTTTTCAGCACAACGTGGCTTCAGGAATCGTTATGTTGGAAGTGCTGCGCGCTGCGGGGATCAAGAACTTTGTGTTTTCATCTTCAGCGGCAGTGTATGGCACGCCACAGCGGGTCCCCATTGAGGAGGATGATCCCAAGCAGCCCGTGAATTCCTATGGCGAAACCAAGCTGATGTTCGAACGCGTTCTTGACTGGTATTGCCGTGCCTACGGATGGAGCGTGACGGCGCTGCGTTACTTCAACGCTTCCGGCGCCACTGCGGAATTGGGAGAACGCCACGACCCTGAAACGCACATCATCCCGCTTTTACTCCAGGCAGCCGCCGGCGAGCGCAAGGTTTTTCACATCTATGGCGATGAATATGACACGCCAGACGGTACATGCCTCCGAGATTATGTGCACGTGTTGGACATTGCCAGCGCGCATATTTGTGCTCTGCAGAATCTGAACAATCCAGGAATGCGTGCGTACAATATCGGATTGGGAAAAAGCTATTCAGTGCGGGAAGTCTACAATGCGGCGGCGGGGGTAACTGGCCGTATGATTCCATTGCGCGTAAGCGCGCGGCGTGAAGGTGATCCCGCCGTCCTATGCGCCAGCCCAGAGCGCATCATGGATGAACTGGGCTGGAATCCCGCGCACTCGTCGTTGCAAGAGATTATTGAGTCTGCGTGGCAATGGAAGCGCAAACAGCAGAGCTTGCTCGTGTCTGTCTCTGGAGCAAAGCAGTGAACCGGGCCCGCAACGTATTGCTATCGTCTGATCTCGCATGAAGGCTTTTCTACTGGCTGCCGGAAATGGCACACGGCTGCGTCCATTGACGGACAGCGTTCCCAAATGTCTGCTGCCGATTCAAGGCGTTCCCCTGCTGGAAATATGGCTGAAGAACTGCAAGTCTGCTGGAATCACTGACGTTCTGGTGAATACACATGCGCATGTTGGGGCCATCCGAGAGTTTGCTGCCAAGCAAAGGACCGGGGTGAGCTTGTATATTGCCGAAGAGCCCGAACTGCTTGGCAGCGCGGGAACAGTGGCGGGAAACCGAGACTTTGTAGCCGGAGAGAAGGCGTTCTTTATTCTTTATGCTGACGTGCTGACGAACATCGAATTGCGACGAATGCTTGAATTCCATCAGCAGAAGAGTCTTCCGGCAACGCTGGGGATATATCAAGTACCCGATCCCACACGATGCGGCATTGTGACCACGAATGAAAATTCCATCATCCAGGAGTTTGTCGAGAAGCCATCACAGCCGGTGGGCAATTGGGCTTTCGCGGGAGTGATGATTGCCGGACCGAAGCTCTTTGATTTTCTCCCCGCTCAATTGCCAGCAGATCTTGGCTTCGACGTGCTCCCAAGGATGATCGGCAAAATGAGCGCATACAGAGTTTCTGAATACCTGTTGGATATCGGCACACTCTCAAACTACCAGCATGCTCAACAATCATGGCCCGGATTGGCTCAACTACAATCGGCCGTTCAAGGTTTGTAGGAATGCGGATGCTTGGCGCTGTAATATTCGACTTTGATGGAGTCATCGTAGATAGCCATCCTGCGCACATGCAGGCTTGGAAGTCCTTTTTGCTGACCAAAGGTAAAGCATTCAGTGACGCGGAGCTTTCTTTTGTCCGGGAAGGAGCAAAGCGCGAAGACATATTGAAACGCTTTCTCGGTGAACTCACTCCAGAAGAAGCCGCGAGTTACGGTGCTGAAAAGGACAGACTGTTTCAGGTTCGTGCCGGTGAATTGAAGCTTGTCCCGGGATTTGCCGAATTTCTCCTGCAGCTTGATGCAGTGGCATTGCCGAGCGCAGTGGCAACTTCCGGTAGCCGCGGACGAGTAGAGCAGGCTCTGGAGTTTTTCAATCTGCGCGATCGTTTTCGCGCCGTCGTGACAGGAGATGACGTCGAGCGGGGCAAACCTGATCCGTCTCTGTTTTTGCTGGCCGCCCAGATCTTGCAAGTCGATGCGAGTCAAATTTTGGTATGCGAAGATGCCGTTGCCGGTGTGCTTGCAGCCAAGAGCGCGGGAATGAAGTGTGTGGGCCTCGCTGCCAACGGAAGGGAATCCATGCTACAGCAAGCCGGCGCTGACATGGTTGTGAACGATTTTTCGCACACTGGCCTTGTCGATGTCACACGACTTTTCGCTTACTTAAATATACGGACAAGTTTCTGATGGGGCGAAAAGGCCAGCGTGGGTTCTGGACAGGAAATTTGCAAGCAGACGAGCTTCCGGGAAGGAGCATGAAGCTCGTCTGCTATCTGAAGAGCAGCCTGGGGGCAACTCCTCAGTTTCGCGGGACGCGAACCTCGTTTTAAACTGCGTGGGCAAGTACCCGCGCACCGGCCCGGATTACCTGGCGTGAAAACCGCTCCATCTCTTCCATCTGAGGGCTGAATTGCAATAGCAACAAGTCGGCGCCGGCAGCTTCAAATTCGGCGATGCGCTCTGCCACCTGCTCCGGAGTTCCCACAAGCCCGGACCGCAGGCCGCGATTCGAGACCGAGTAATCTTCAAGAGACACGCGCTGCTCCAGTTGCGTGTTAGCCAGCCATTGCTGGTAATTCTGGTATCCGGCTGCGTTCTGTTGCACGTCAGTGATGCGGCGCAGTTCGTCCTGGGCTTCGCGCTCGGTATCGCGCACAATAGCGTATGCCGCCACGCCGAATTGCATGGGCGGCAGTCCCCATCTTTCGCGACGAGCGGAGAGATCGCGGACTTTCTCGCGGATCTTTTCTGGCGGGTCGCCGTGCATCACGTACGCGTCGCATTTCTGCGAAATTAGGTTCTTCGCTGCTTCTGATTCTCCACCGGCGTAAATTACCGGGCGTGGGTGCGACACTGGCTTGGGTTGCAAGACTAGATCGTCAACTCTGTAATATTTGCCGTCGTAATTTACGTGATCGTGTCTCCATGCCTGGTCCACCACGTCCAGCCACTCTGAAGTGCGGGCATAGCGATCATCATGCTTATCAAATTGCACGCCATACTTCCGCGCTTCCTCTGCCCACCATGATGAAACTACATTTAGCGAAACGCGGCCATTGCTGATGTGGTCGATATTTGCCGCCTGTTTGGCCAGCAGCGCGGGATTGTGGAACGTGGGCCGCACTGCCACCATCAGTTCAAGCCGGTGTGTCACAGCGGCCAGCGCCGCAGCCGTAGACCATGCGTCGAGCGATGGCTCTTCCGGGCCCTTGATGTCATTCAAGTTGAGTTCGGCAATCAGCGTGAGGTCAAAGCCGATCTCTTCACTGCGCCGCGCCAGCCGGCTGACGTATGCCCAGCTGGTTTCCATCTGCTCATCTTCCACGTTGCGCAGCCAGCCACCGAAAACAGGAAGCCAATATCCGTATCGCATTACACGGCCTCCTTTTCCAGAAAGTCCACTAACCGCACGAACGGATCAAAGCCAACTACCTTCGGTCCGTCAGCAACAAAGTTAGAAAGCGCGTTGATGTCATAGAAATAAAGCTTGCCGTCGCGATCATCGATGATGTACTCAATGCCGCCAACTTCAATTTGCGCTTCCTGCATGATGCGTTCGACTTGCTGAATAATTTCGTCCGATGGCGTGTAGCCCTCAACTTTAAGGCCCGTTTTCGGCGCATCGACGGGGCATGCTGCCCGGGCCAGTTCCTGGCCGCCTGTGGTCTTGCAGATGTCCGCCGGGCAGAGATCGAAGGTTTCACCGGTAAGGTGGACTTTGATTCCGTAGAGAAACTTACCGCCGACTACTTCAACCCGAACAATATGGCCGCCGCGCGCAGGAATGAATTCCTGCACTAAAGCAGTTGTGTCCAGGCCTAGATCGAGCGTGCCTGCTTTGGCCGCAGCCTCAAGTTCCTGACACGAATTGAACTTTGTGACGCCGGCGCCGCTGCCGCCAATGTTCGGCTTCACCACGATAGGGAAGCGCAGCCCTTCAGAAGCCTGCACCGCGTCAGCAGGGTTATTGATTACGCGGCTCTTAGGATAGGGAAGTCCAAGCCTCTCAAGCAGTGAAAGCTGCAGGGCTTTCGATGTCTCATAGCGAAACGCCTTTTGTCCGTTCACAATTCGCTTGCCACGCTGCTCCAGATGGTCGAGGTAATAGAGCGTGTAGAAGATTGCCTGGCCGTGGCCTCGACGATAGGCGGAAGGACTCATTCGATTGAACACCAGTGAGTATCCGCCTTCGCCATTCAAATGGGCAGGATCGAAATGGTGTTGGGCCGCGTCAATGCGGACGAATGGAACTCCCCGGCGCTCCAGCTCCTTGAAGAGCGGAACGAACCAGTGCGGGTGTTCATAGTAAATTGCGATTGGCTTCTTCAGCTTTGACATGCCTTCCTCTTTCCTGAGAGGCGCCGCTTGTCCCGTGTGAGAAGCCAAGCAAAAAGGCCGCTCACTTTGAGCGGCCCCGGTCTAAATCTGAGTCTAAATCTAAGAAAAATTGCTCAGCACCGGCCGCTCGCGTGTACACATACACATACAGCAACACATGGCCATGTTGCTGGCGAAAGCCGGGTTGGTGAATAACTGTTGCATCTGAGTGTCAAATCCTACACCTGAGACGCGGGACAGTCAAATATTCTTCTTTCGCGCAATGCCAATGATGGGAGCATCTATTTAACCGCAGCCCTACGGCGGGAGTCTCATCAGGGTGAAAGAAAATCAAGGTTTGCTTTCCTGCAATCGCCTCGTACCAAAGCATTTAAAATGTCCCCATGGACGACGACATCGGCATCTTTTCCGGCAATGAACGCAAAGAAAAAGAGCAGCAGGTGCTCCAGGCAGGACGTCTGCCGCCCGGCCAGTCACTCACGCTAAAATGGCCTGTTTTGCATTACGGGTCGATACCACGGTTTGATCCTGCGCGTTGGGACTTCCACATTCGCGGACTGGTAGAACAGCCGCTGCGGCTCAAATGGGACGAATTCAACAAGCTGCCCAAAGTCAAAACCCACAGTGACTTCCACTGCGTCACACGCTGGAGCCGCTTTGACAATGACTGGCAAGGCGTTGCATTCCAGGAAGTTCTTAAGCTGGTGAAACTTAAGCCGGAAGCGAAGTACGTTCTTGTACATGCCGAACAGGGCTTCACCGCCAACGTGCCTTTAATCGATCTTGACCGCGGCGATGTTCTCTTTGCCACGCACCATGACGGCCAGCCGCTCACTGCCGACCACGGCTATCCGCTCCGCTTGATTGTGCCGCATCTTTATGCGTGGAAATCAGTGAAGTGGGTGCGGGGACTGGAGTTTACAGAGCACGATGTTCCCGGTTTCTGGGAGCAGAACGGCTATCACATGTATGGCGATCCATTTCTGGAACAGCGGTTTGATACGGACTAGCTTTTTCTGTAATCCCGAGCGTAGCGAGGGAACCTTATCGTTACTACGCAGTCCGCTTTTGCCGATATGCATCGCGCTGCGCAAGTTGCGATTCCCTAAGTTGTAATAGGGTTCCCTCACCCGCTGGGCGGATTCGGGATTTCAGAAAAAAGCTCTACTTCACGATCGCGTTATAACCATCGCCCGACAAACGAGTGCGCATGGCCTCGGCATCTTTCCTGTCGGTGAATGGACCAACCTGCACGTGGAACAAGGGATCGCCGGCTGCATTGGCGATGAAGACCGGATATTGTTTCTTCCGCAGTGCAGTAACCAGGATCTCAGCATCTTCCTGTTTCGAGACGGCTGCCACTTGAACCATGAAAGAGCTCACGGCGCCGCTTTTAGCGTCTGTTCCCGCAGATTGCGCCGTGCTTTGATCCGACGGTTTGCTGCCGGATGTGGGCTGGGCCGTGGCTGGTTGATCAGAAGGCTTAGTGGCTGAGCTTGTGTCGCTGGCTGTAGCGGCCGCGCAGTTAGGCGATCCAGGAGGACAGGTCTGCGTGAGAGCCTCAGGAGTCTTGTTGCCGGCATAAGGCTTTCCCGCGCTGCTGCTGGGCACCGTGGCCACGATCTCAGTTCTTCCGCCGGCGCTGTTGCTCTTACCCAGCAGATATCCCATAGTAAAAAACACGCCGCATACAATCGCCAGGGCAAAAAAGATGCCAAGAAGTTTGCCGGTACTCAGCGTGATTTCAGTGTCGCGCACCTGATCGTCTTCTTTTGCCGACATCTGTGTCCCAGTTGCCATTTCTCCCCCGGTTTTTGAGCTTAAGCTTGCCCCCAGTGTAACCCGATTTCTATCTGTTGGAGATCTTTTCTACCGCCTTAGTAATCGCGGAGATCATGTCCACTGGTAACGGGAAGACGATGGTGGTGTTCTTTTCCACGCCAATTTCAGTAAGGGTTTGCAGGTAGCGCAACTGGATTGCGATAGGCTCGCCAGAGAGGATGTGGGCCGCTTCCATCAGCCTTTGCGAGGCCGAAAATTCGCCTTCCGCGTGGATGATCTTCGCGCGCTTTTCGCGCTCGGCTTCCGCCTGTTTGGCCATGGCGCGCAGCATTGATTCAGGAAGATCAACCTGCTTTACTTCGACGTTGGAGACTTTCACGCCGTAGGGTGCGGTGTGCTGGTCCAGAATGCTCTGGATACGGGTATTCAGTTTGTCGCGGTGCGCCAACAATTCGTCCAATTCGACTTCGCCTAGCACCGAGCGCAATGTGGTCTGGGCAAACTGCTGTGTCTGCCAGTAATAGTTCTGCACCTGCACCACTGCCTGCGGTGCATTGACCACGCGCCAATAGATCACGGCGTTCACTTTCAAAGTCACGTTGTCGCGGGTGATGATGTCCTGGGGCGGGACTTCAAGGGCTTGCTGGCGCAAGTCAATCCGCACCATTTTCTGGATTGGAGGGAATACCAGGATGAGTCCTGGGCCTTTTGCATCCTGCTGGAGGCGGCCAAGGGAAAAGATCACGCCGCGCTCATATTCACGCAGGATCTTGATGCAGTTAAAAATATAGAGAAGAACAATGACAACCGGAACAAGGACAAAAAGCACAGGCGCCTCCATCAGAGCACGATTGGGAAAGTCGAACGGATTTTATGGCACACGGATGACAAAAGCAAAAATTATCCTGCAATCGAAGGCTGAGGTATTGCCTCGTGCACTGGTTCCACGTGCAGCACCAGGTTCTCTACCTGGCGAACCACCACTCGGCGTCCAGCATCCACATTGGCCGGCGAGATCGCATCCCAGAGTTCGCCCTGGACGAAGACCTTGCCGGAAGGCGTGAGCGGGGCACAGACAATCGCCACTTCACCGATCATCCCTTGCGCGCCGGTTACGACTTTGTTTCTACGGGCCTTGAATGCGATAGTCATTAGAAAGATCGTGATGATTCCAATCGGGAGCGCTACAGATAAGGCGGCCCAGAGATGTACGCGCATTTGCGGGATCGGTCCATCGACCAATAACAGCGCACCGATCACCATTAAAACAATGCCACCAGTCCCAGCAATGCCGTGCGTCTGAAGCTTCGCTTCCAGTACGAACATCGCGAAAGAAGCGATGATCATCACCAACGCCATGGACCGTAAGGGAAGCAACTGTAAGGTATAGAGTGAAATCGCAACTGCAATAAACCCCACCACTCCGGGCAAAAGCGCTCCAGGGTGGTTGAATTCGAAGAAGATGCACAGCAATCCCAGTGCGAAAATGATGAAAGAAATGTTTGGATCCATCAGAACGGAGAGTGTCTGCTGCCGCAGTGTGAGCTGCTGAAGATGGACTGGCTTGCCCGCAAGATGCAGCACGGTTTTGGATCCATCAAAGCGCGTGATGGTTTTACCTTCCAATTGCCGAAAGAGATCGTTGTCATCGGTAGCAATGTAGTCGACCAGATGTTGTGTAATGGCTTCATCCGCGGTGAAGGATTTCGATTGGCGGACCGCGCTCTCAGCCACACTCACGTTGCGGCCACGCTTGCCAGTGTAAGACCGCAACAGGGAAGCCGCGTAATTTTCCAGCTTTTCTTTCATGATCGGGTCCATGGTATGTCCGTCACCCCACACCGGATGCGCGGCCCCGGTATTGGTGCTTGGCGCCATGGCGGCGACATCGGCAGCCTCCAGAATGAAAAAGCCGGCTGAAGAGGCATCGCTGCCGGCTGGAGTCACGTAGATGATGGTAGGAACCTTGGCAGCGAGCAGCTTCTGAATGATTTGTTCCATTGAAGACATGAGGCCGCCCGGAGTACGCAACTCGATGAGGAGTGCGTCGGCATGCGTTCGCTCCGCCTCTTGAATGGCCCAGTCAAACCTCTCAGCAATCAACGGATGTATGGTGTCATTTACCACAATCTTCAGCACGTCTGCTGAAGCAGCACGCGAAATCAAGAACAGCGCAAATACGATCGCGATCCTGGAAATTCCGACTTTGAAAAGCAGATTACGCATAACTTTACCTCAAGGACGCGGAGATGTTGGCTTACCCGCGGCTCCCGATGCGATATCGCGCTTCAGCGCAATCGCCGCAGCATTCGCAGGATCAAGAGCCAAAGCATGGTCAATATTTTGTGCGGCTGAAGCTGGCTTGTTTTCCGCCAGGTCCAACCGGGCCATCACCAGATAGGCGTCGGCCGTTGGCTGTAACTTTATGGCCATGCGGGCCTCGTTGCGCGCGCCCGGAATGTCCTGATCGTTCTCAAGCACCGCAGCCAAACCAGCATGGGCCGCTGCACTGCTGGGATCAAGCACCACGGCCTCTCGAAACTCCTTTTCTGCTTCCCCCGGCAGGCCCGACTGCAACAGTTCCTGACCGTGCCGCACGTGAAAGGCGGCATGGCTTGCCGGATCGGACTTCGCGAGGCGCGCCTCATTCGTATTCTCGATTTCCAGGGCGATTTGGCGGAAAGTGGATTCGTCATAGTTGCGCCTGATGCGCTCCAGCGGCATGCGGGCAGGTTGTGCGCCGGAAGCAATTGCCTCCAGGAAGGTCTTTGCTTCTGCATCCGGGTGAATGGCCAACAGCTCACGCAGCTCGCGCGCGGCGCCCTGCGTGTCGCCTTCGCGGAACAGAGCGACTGCCAGATTGAAGCGATAATCGGGTTCGTTGGGATCGGTCTGCACGGTCCTTTCAAAGTAGCCGCGCGCACTCTTCTCCCCCCGACGCGCCGCCACCACGCCCAGATTGTTTAAGACCTCAGTTAGTGGCAGCCGCGCAGCAAGTGTTTGGAAGGCACTTTCTGCTCTGTCCATATGGCCCGCATAGAATGTTGCCAGCCCCAGATAAAACTGGGCTTCATTGGCATTTGCGTCGCCTTTGGGAATGCGCGCAAGCCAGCTTGCGGCTGGCTCGTAGTCCCGCTCTTTGTAATAGCTTTTGCCCAGTTGCAACATGGCAAGAGCATGCGTTGGCTCCAGCCGCACAGCTTCCTTAAAGTATTTGATCTTCTCCTGAGTGTTGGTTGCTATGATGCCGCGCACATAGTTCTCCAAAACATCTGGCCGCTGAGCAGGGAACTGGGCGACAAAACTTTCTTTAGCAGGGGTGCCGGGGCTTAACATATTCAGGATGTCCCATGCCAGGGCGGTCTGAATAGCAATGAGATTGGCCAGCGGGCCGGACTCCGTGAATTCAGGGCTCAGACGAAGCCGCTCCATATCCATAACGCGGGCATGCGCTGTAATGTTGGCTTGATCAACGCGATAGTCGCCCATGACTAAAAAGTCTGCGTCCAATTGCTGGCCGACCTGATAAAGAGTGGCGCGCGAAGGCTTGGCACCTGGAGGAATGCCGAGCCGATCGAAAGCGTTGAGCCGGTCGTCTCGTCCCATCACGAAAAATCCACTGGGGCTCAGGCGCGTGCTCAAAACTTCAGGAAAGGACTCACTGATCCAATCAGTTCCGGCGGCGCTGGAAGCGTTCTCAAAGGGTATGATCAACAGCAGCCGGCTCACACCGGTGGGGCCGGAATGCTGTTGGGCCGAAGAGAGAACTGCGCAGGCGGCCAAAAACAGCAGTGAGAGAACAATACCAGCTGGTTTTCTCAAGGTAACTAAATTATAGGCCACTTTTGGCCGCATTCAGAGAACAGTTCGCATGAAGATGCGGGGAAGTATATTCGTCCTGACCGGGGCTGGAATCAGCGCAGAGAGCGGGATCCCTGTCTTCCAGGGAACCAGTTGGCGCGGTCACAGCCATTACGAACTGGCGAACATAGAAGCCTGGGAGAAGGACCCAACGCTGGTTTGGGAGTATTACTCTGATCGCCGCGTCAGCGCTCGCTGCGCAAAACCCAATGCGGCGCATGTTGCCCTTGCCTCTTGGAGTACAGAGGCTGGCGACGGTAGATTATTTTTGTGCACGCAAAACGTGGATGGTCTGCACGAAGCCGCGGGCTCGGAAGATGTGGTCCATATCCACGGCAAACTATTTGAGAGCCGGTGTGCCGCCGATTGCGGACGCCCCCCGTTCATTGACTACAACGGTTATGCTCCAGGCGAGTTGCCCCACTGCGCTTGCGGGGCGCTGGTGCGTCCGAATGTCTGCTGGTTCGGCGAACAGCCGTATCAGCTCGACCGTATTTATGACGCACTGGAAGAATGCGATACGTTAATTGCCATTGGGACGTCCGGATCAGTGCAGCCGGTGGCGAGCTTTGTAACCATGCTCAAGCAAAAGCCACAGCCTGCTCGAACAGTATTTCTGGGCCTGACGGAACCCGCGAATGCCTTGTATTTCGATGAAGTCCACCTTGGTCCGGCGGCGGAACTGGTGCCGGGATTATTGCGTTCATGGATGAAAAAGAAGTAAGCGATATCCCGTTAGACCATCATTGCAGAGCGAAGTGTAGCGAATGGAGAAGATGGAGCGGGAGACCGGGATCGAACCGGCGACGTCCAGCTTGGGAAGCTGGCATTCTACCACTGAATTACTCCCGCCCGTGATGACTGTAGCTGCGGAAATTGTAGCACTTTGGGCGACCTTACTGAACCTGTCCACTTTCGGGCTAGTGAACACTCAGCGAACAATGCGCAATTTTAGTTCACCGCACTGTCTGTTTGAGTCCTGCTCCGATGTGGCTGCGGCGACCGTGCGCTGCTACTGAATGCTGATTACTTTTTGAGCCTGAGCTGTACGACGTTCTTGCTTTGTGTTCTTGATGCTAGTGGTCCTCAGTGACGCTGCTGTTAGCGTGACGCCCGAGGTGTGATTGGGAACGAAGCTGGTCAAATCGCGCTTAGCGCAAGCGGCCTAATTACGATGCTCGCGCTGGGATTGCAACGTGAGCTTGCTGTTTCCGTCCGCATCATTGAAGGAAGGAGCGCAACAAAACGACAGGCGTTGTTGGCCTTAATCGTCCTCGCATCTCTAGTCGCGATCTTCCTTCTTTGAAGGAAAACTGTGAGGGGAACGAGCGCAGCTGCGCCGAAGCCTTAAAGGGAGGAGAAATCGTCTCTACCCGGAACCCGAACATGCATGTATGCCAGCCCGATGTGCAACAGTGACATTGTGAAAACGATTGCAAAAGTATGTTTTTGCAACCAGTTAACTACTGCACCTGCCCAATGACTGACGACCTTCACCTGACTTGCCATAGTGTCCTCCTTTGAATGAACAACCTTTTGCATCTTGCTTACCGCATTTGCGTTGTTCAGCGGGTTGACGCTACAGACACGCTCGGGCCGGACGTGTCTTTCGACTGATCCGGGGTCAGGTCCCGAGTACAACCGATTCTTTTCCTATTATATCCGCGCAAATCGTCCCCTGTCCGTGCCACCGAGTTCCATCTTATTCAGCAATGCGGGCCTGTGTTGAAGTGCCAAGCCAGCGGCACGGTTCCTGGAGACAGAGTGATGCCTCTGGCTATTCAATTGTTGCATTTCAGTCGTGCGTGGCAAGTTCCCGCAAGAGAGTCGCGAATGTTGCTTCCGCACCTGGGACTCGTGCAATCAAAGTTGTGTTGCTGTCGCATGAAATTCGCTATTGATTCGCCATAAATAATCCGATATAGTCCTGCAGCGCCCCAGGGTGTGAACGCAAAAGATATTTGACAAAAGCAATCAGCAATCGGCGGCCAGCTATTAGCGGTAGGCTTCGCTTGGTTTAGATCGTTCGGCTCCCGGCTGCGCCAGGTCCCCTTCGACTGTGCTCAGGGCTTGGCCTCCGGCCTGCGGCAGGAACGATGACAGTTGAGGCGCGGCGATTTTTGCGCCGCGCAGCTTCCCGAAGTTGCGACCCTCTGCCGAGAGGAATGGTCTTGAGATTGGGATTGGGATTGGGTGGCCCTTGGGTGGCCCAAGCGTGGCCCAAGGGCCACCCAAGCGTCACGCAAGGGTCGCCCTTGGGTGAAATTGAGTAAGTGCTTTGTTTGCAACAGAAGTCTAAAAATGGAGTGGGGGAACAAAAAGCTCCCCGCTTGCAGGCAAACAGGGAGCGGAAAATTATCGCTTTGAAGTCGCGGCCGCAAGTTTGGCGGCTACATCATCGGTGGCCACGCTGGAGTTTGTTCCTAAGTGTCTCGAGTAGCGAAAAAATGGTCAGCGCATTCGAGCTTCCGGTTATCTCAATTTATCTGCAACTGACAACCGGGCAATGAGATGCTGCCATGATTCGATATGCCACACTCGTTCGAACGTGGACTCCCGGAAGGAAAGCATCCCTCACACCTAACACAATCATGTCGGCGTTCCTGTCGTGCGCAACTTTCAGGATCGTTTCCACTGTCTCCCCGGATTCGATCACGAATTCCGCCTGCAAGGGCGCAAGCCGCGGTTCAAAGATATCGACCATGTTCTTGTAAACTGGCTGAGATAGCTTCTGCGTGTCAGGATTACCGGCAGTTTCCTCCGGCAGCACATGAAGTACGGTTACCTTGGACCCGTGGGCTCCGGCCAGACCCACAACAAATGGCAGAGCGCGCATGCTTTCTTCTGAAAGGTCTGTGGGCATCAGAATGTTATCTAACTTTATTCTTGAACTTGGCTGGTCAGGGCCAACGGTCAATACGGGGCACGTTGCCACACGGCAGATCCCTTCCACGGCAGAACCCAACAGCAGACGGCGTAATCCAGTTCGTCCATGCGTGCCCGCAACTATCAGATCAATGTGATTTTGATTGACCTCCTCCTGCAACGCGTCCCCCAGAATGCCTGAGGACAGCAGCGCCTTGGTCTTGATTCCTTCCAATTGCGGCGAATGCAGGATGTTATCTAGTTCTTTGGCGGCGGCCTCATACTCGGCTTCATAGAAGTAAGGCGCCGATTGGGGCGCCGCTGTCGCCAGTGATGTTGGAGTAATGATGTGGCAGGCGAAAACGGAGGCGCCAAACTTTTTGGCCAGGGAGGCGGCGTATGGAAACGCCTTCATTGAAGCCTCAGAAAAATCCGTTGCAAATAAGATGTTCTTCAGGCTTGCGACCGGACTCGGAACAATGGGTGCACGAAGGGTAGCCATACGAACCTCCTTGCTTTGACTATATGCCCGGGAATTGGCATGCTCTGTGATGACTATCACATAGCAACAGAGTCGCGCCGCCGAAAGAGATTCTGGGTATGCAAAGATCCACCTGGAATCGCGTACCGCAGAACAGATGTCGTCGAACTCAGATGGCTTCCTGACGCTTGTGATGGCTTCCGCTATAAGCGATCCCGCACTGTCAGAACCGGACACTCAGCGTGGCGCACGACCTTGGACGCAATCGACCAACTGGCATGTTCTGACAGCGGACGAGCATGGGTGACGCCCAGAACAATCAAGTCGGCTTTCACTTCGCGCGCGCTCTCCAGGATCGTCTTAACCGGATCGCCACCTGCTATCTTGAAGTCAGGCTTGCACCACAAAGTAGCGTCCTCCGGCACAAGTTGCTCCATCCGCTGCCTGTTTCCAAAAGCATTCTCTTCTTCATCCTCTTTCGGGATGTGCAAGAGCGTGAGGTTCCCGTTGGATTCCTCCGCCAGCGCCACAGCATATTGCGCGGCACGGAGTGAATGTGGTTCAAGGTCAGTGGGCAGCAGTATGGAAGAGAATCGTTCACCACACGCCTGGATGTGCGGTCCAATGGTAAGCACGGGGATACCCATCTCGCGGAATAGCGCTTCGCCGGTTGAGCCAAAAACGAATTTTGCTGCGCCACCGGCGGCGTGAGTACCGATGACCAGGAGATCAGCTCGGAATTCCCTGGCCAGCCGGGCGACTTCTTCAACCACGTTTCCCTCTGCCACTTCAACAACAAAGCGCGTTTCTTTTTTCATGCACGGTTCCAGCCATGCATTAAGAGTCTCTTTCACATTCGCTGTGGTCTCGGCAGGAAGCATGAGGGCTGGATTAAGCACATGAGCAATTACCAGGGTGGCGCCGGATCTATTTGCCAATTCTGTGGCGATTTTTACGGTGTTCGCCGAGGAAGGCGACAGATCAACTGCCACCAGCAAGTGATCAAAATGCACTCGCACCGTTTCCAGGTGTGGTTCTCTTACGGACGAGGGTGCATTTGAGTGGTCCATAACTGACCTCCATTTTTCCGTCCCGCCAAAAACTTGCAGAGCAGCCGAGCATCGATATTAGGCTGACTGGAGCAATCAATAGACCCTGGTGACACGAATCAGCAAAAGCTTAAGTGCCTGTCTTCAGGGTGAACGAGGTCGACGTCACTTCGGGAAAGGCCTCGCGGTCGGCATCCTGTGACAGTTCCATGGCCAGAAAGTCCTCTTCAGACATTTCTTCCCTGAGTTCGTGCATCAAATCCAATTGCATTTTGCTAAGAGCTTCATCCAGGGCTTTTGGGGGTCTCTCCTCAAGGCCAAAAGATCTCGGGTTGTTCAATATGTGCCCCAGCATCAGATAAACTTCCTTGACCCGGTCATTCATAACATCCCCTTCGGCTTGCGCCTTCAGGCCGCGCTCACGGCTATTGCTTTTGCTATTTCCGTTGTAGATCTTGGAGCAATGATTTCTAAGATTCCATTTTTAAGAGTTGCGTGTGCCTTTTCCGGCACCACTTTTGATGGCAATGAGATGCTCCCATAAATCATCGGATTTTCTGATTTACTTTGCGTAGCATCATTGCTGTTTGTCCGCTTAATCCCTTGAATTGAAACCTGGTTCTTTTCCAGTTTGAATGCCACTTCATCGTCGTTGAATCCACGAACTTCAGCTTCGACGCGAATCTCCCGCGCCGTTTCCTTAACCTTGATAGGAATAGGCGCAAGCAACTCTGCTTCTGCTTTGAACCAGTCGTCCAGATCATGGCCGTTCTCGTAGCCGCGCTCTTCAAAAAGTTGAAATGCACGTTTTGCGAGCTGATTGGTGATGCGATCGGACCCTTCGCAAAATTGTGTGAGAGATGTGGGAACAAATCCCATTGGGCCCTTCTTTGGCTTAGGCGAAATATGCCCTTTCATCTGAACCTCCTCCGAACTATTTATTATTCGATCTCGCTATTGCTCTTGGCTGTGATCAAGATCACGCATGGAGTGATTTGGAATCAGCATGAAGCGCGGCAGATATTGATGTTACGCACGGACCGGTCTTCTGATTGGCGGGTTCAAGAGACATTGCTCATTAGGGGACAATGACGGCTGCGCCATCGATGGAATCATTTTTGATCGCTGCCAAAGCTTCGTTGATCTGAGCAAGAGAGAAGACTGTGGTCTTTGGGCGGAGATCGATTTCTGCTGCCATTTTCAGAAAGTCGCGGGCATCTGAGCGCGTCATGTTTGTTACGCTGCGAATTTGCCGCTCGCCCCACAAGAGAGTGTCGTAGTCAAACTCAGGAATTCGGTCCAAGTGGATTGCGTTGATGGCGACCACGCCGCCCTTGCGTAGACTGGCCAGAGCGGCTACAACCACGTCACCGCTGGGCGCGAAGGTGACAGCACGGTCAAGCTGCACCGGCGGCTTATCCGTCTCACTGCCCACCCATGTTGCGCCGAGCGACTCCGCCAGTTGCCGATGAGATGCACCACGCGTGGAGACGTAAACCTCACAGTTCCAGGCTCGCAGGACAGCAATCGCAAGGTGGGCTGAAGCACCAAACCCGAATAACCCAACACGTTCCCCACGTTTTACTTCAGCCACACGAAGGCTTCGAAACCCGATAATGCCTGCGCACAAGAGGGGCGCGGCCTGCAGGTCGTCAAGCCGGCTCTCCAAGGCAAACGTAAAATCTGCGCGCGCGATTGCATACTCGGCGTAGCCGCCATTCACGCTGTAGCCGGTGAAAGTCGGTGAATCGCAAAGGTTTTCCAACTCATGCCGGCAATACCAGCAACTTCCATCCACGCCCCCAATCCATGAGACGCCAACGCGAGTGCCTGCGGCAAGATCGGTCGCGCCGGGATCGGCAACTTCTCCAACGATCTGGTGCCCAGGAATAATTTCACTGCAACGTGGCGGAAGCTCGCCTTCCACAATGTGCAAGTCCGTTCGACAAACGCCACAGGCGCGCACACGCAGGAGAACATAGCCAGGCTTAAGTTCTGGGCGTGGGACCTCGCGAATCTCAAGCGGGCGTTTCGAAATATCACGCGGCAAAGAGAGAACTGCGGCTTTCATCTGGCGCATCACGGTTTGTTCAGAACTTCCCGGAACAAACAGATTACGCCTTGCGCGACGGTTTAGAGAAATAGCAAGGGCCGCAACTGTCAGTCAGATGCGGCCCTTGTGCAATTTACCAGCGACGCACGCGCCCCACGTCGACGTGCACAAACTGTTCACGCGCATAATATCCAACGCCGCCTTCGTGCAGCCTCAATGCCGCATCACGAAGCTGCGTAGTGCTGACACCCGGCAGACGGATGTCGATTGCCATTGCCTGCATGTGCAGGCTGTGCTGCGCTACGGCGGAAGAACGGCTGCGTAGAAACGCGTTGCTCCATGGCGTTCGGTAACCACAAACAATGTCGATTTCTGAATTCGGCCTTCCCA
The DNA here is from genome assembly GCA_027307045.1 of Acidobacteriaceae bacterium. GTDB lineage: Bacteria > Acidobacteriota > Terriglobia > Terriglobales > Acidobacteriaceae > Angelobacter. The sequence goes on along the minus strand of DAHUXR010000006.1, from coordinate 34,842 downwards.
GGGAACTCGTCAGGTCGTGAAGAAGGTCGAAAACCCGCGGATCATAAGGACGCACATCATTCGTCCGATGATCGCGCAAAAAGTGCTCCAACTTATCGAGCGCGACCGGATCGTAGCTATCCCCATGCCGATAGACAATATCCAGGCGTTCGTTAGTATGCGTGTGATAAAGACGCAGTTCGTAAACAGGCCCCGTGGGAGCCGCAATCCGTACCCCGGGGTTTGACGCCGGGGCTGGAACTAAGAGGGCAACAAGTGACGCAATTAGGTACAGCACAACAAATAGACCTTAACACCTTCTCGGCAAATTAGGAATTGGGGGACTTACGGTTGGATGCTGGTCGATTCTGATTTGATGACTTTTTCTCTAAGTTATTACAAAGGATAGGGATAGCCCTTTGCCAGTTCTTGCTCCAGCTTGGAGTCCTGGCCATATATGTCGGCGAAGAATCCAACCTCGCCGCTTTCATCCACTGCGGCTGTGGCGTAGAGGATAAGTACGGGAATTGACTTCGGCAGGTTCACCCGTTGAGACTGGGTTGCGTTCATGGCCGCCTCAATTTTTTCATTCGTCCACGCCGGATTACCCTGCAACACCCACGCCGCCAACTTTACTGGATCTTCCACTCGAACACAACCATGGCTCATGGCGCGGTCGGCACGCGAAAACAACGCATGCTCCGGTGTGCCGTGCATGTAAACGTCATAGTCATTGGGAAAGACAAATTTAATCAGACCAAGAGAGTTGCCGGCACCGGGTCTTTGGCGAATTTCAAGGTCGCCTGACCGAAGCCGGGCTATGACCGAGCTGTCTGAAATATCTGCCGCTACCACCTGGTCCTGGCGGGTCACCACTTCAAATGCGTGTTTGGCCATGTAGCCCGGTTTTTTCTTCAGGTCAGGAATGATTTCATTGCGCGTGATCCTGATCGGAACATTCCAATAGGGCCGGAATATCACATACTCCATCTGGTCCTGAAAAAGTGGCGTCCGGCGTTCTGGGAACGCTTTGCCGACAATCACCCGCATGTCTATGGCTACACGGTAGTCGTCATAAGCGCGCAGTTCGAACTCAGGAACATTCACGGCGATCATCCGTCCCGGCAGGTTACGCGGAAGCCAGCGCCAGCGTTCCAGAGCGAGTTGAAGCTGTACGACACGGCGGCTGAACGGAGTCACCAGGTTCTGGTACGTCAACTGATCAATAATTCCGTTGGGAGTCAGACCATGTCTATCCTGAAAATTCTTGATGGCTTCGACCACCGCGCCTTCGTAAACAGTCGATCCACTTGCATGCCAGTCAGCCGGTGAAAGATCTCCCAGACGTTGCAGCCTTGTTGCCAGTTGATTCAACCCAGGATACGCACCACCCGGCTTGACTGCTTTCGTGATCGCCGGAAGCGGCTCACCCTCGCCTTGCTGGGCAAGATCCATATAATGCTTTAACGCTATCAAGGTTCGCCGGTACCCGGCATAGGCACATTCAACCTGTTCAAAAACCGTATTTACGTCCGGCGCTTTCGCCAAATTTGACCGTACAAACTCGCCTAATTTGTATCGATTATGGTCGATATTCAGATCAACCCGTAAACGTCTGGGATCGACCCGGCCCCTGTGCAGAGCGGAGACATATCGCAACACGGAAACTGTCAGCGCCAGATCAAAGCGGTCCAGATCGGAGGGCGATGGCTTGGAGCCCAGCGCCGCAATGCGCGCCACGCGCTCATTCCAGAGCGGCCCATCATAGTCCCCGGCGCGCAGACCTTTTGTTTCGGCCACCCCCAGCACTTGGATGATGGCCTGTGCCTGCGGCGTAAGTTTATTCTCCATTGTCCAGGCTCTGGCGTAATTTGAAGGCAAATAGAAGTCCCTTACTTCGCCGCGAAGGTCTGAGAAGTCAGGCCACTGCAAAATATCAAGGTGGCCCGATTCGACAAGGGAGCAGAGTTCCGATTGCGTACTCGACGTACCACCAACCGGAGCAACTCCTTTCGGCGTCTGGCTAAAAACAGAGATCCATGTAAATCCTGCAATGCAACACAGAATAATCGGAACGCGGAGAGATGGGGTACTCAGCTTCACAGATCATTGTCGATCTTGGCGCGCTTGAGAGTACGTGATTGCCGTCACACAGACGGCCTGCTGATTCGGACGCGGCGCGGCTTCCTGATCAGAAAATCTGCTGCAGGGTTTTACCTACTCATAGCGCAAAGCTTCAATGGGATCCATGTAGGCGGCTTTGCGCGCTGGATAGTAGCCAAATGCAATTCCTACCATCGCCGAGAAGAGCACAGCCAGCAGCACCGCGCCAACACCAATCACTGTTTGCCAGTTCGCCAGCTTTGAGATGACGGCAGACGCACTAATTCCCACAACAGTGCCCACAACGCCGCCGGCAAGTGAAAGCGTTGTTGCTTCCACCAGGAACTGCGTAAGAATGTCGCGGGTTTTTGCGCCCACGGCCTGACGCAACCCGATTTCACGCGTTCGCTCCCGGACGGATACCAGCATGATGTTCATGATTCCTATTCCACCAACAATCAAGGAGACAGAAGCCACAGCGGCGAGCATCAGGGACATCACGCGGGACGATGTCTCCTGCGCCGCAAAAATCTCTTCCATATTGCGAATGGAAAAATCATCGTCCTCTTTCGGCTGCAGGTGGTGGCGCTGCCTCAAGAGCGCCGATACCGAGTCCTGTGCCGCGTGAATCTGACTGGCATCCTTCGCCTGGATCATGATGGCATTCACGGCATCCGCATTCCCGGACCTGATTCCCAGAACTTTTCTTTTGGCTGTCGATATAGGGAGCAGAATGATGTCGTCCTGATCCTGGCCCGTCGGTGATTGTCCTTTGCGTTCCAAAACCCCCGTGACGGTCACGGGGATTTGTTTGATCCGGATGATTTGTCCAATCGGGTCAGTTCCATTAAACAAATTGTCCACAACCGTCTGCCCCAACAGAGCCACTTTGTTGGCTGAATCAACGTCATGGTCAGTGAATGAAGCGCCTTTAGCTACAGCCACATCGCGGATGGTCAGGTATGCAGGCGTTGTACCCAGGATCGCGGTTGCCCAGTTATTGTCTCCATAGACGATCTGGCCCGCACCCCGCACTGCCGGCGCTGCGGCTGCCACCTCAGGGCATTGTGCAGAAATGTCTTTAACGTCTGACTCGGTCAGGGTGGCCGCGTTGCCGGTTCCCATGTGCAGTCCGGAACTGGTCATGCTGCCCGGAATGATAATGATCACATTGCTGCCGATGCTGGCAATCTGCTGCCGCACCCGCTGGGTCGCCCCGGAACCCACGGCAACGGTCGCAATTACGGCCGCTACCCCTATCACGATCCCCAGCATCGTTAGAGCCGACCGGGCCTTGTTCACCTCCAGGGCACGCAGGGCGATTCGTATTGCGGAGAGTACGCGCTTCATAAGAGAACCTCCTCTGCCGCAGGTGCCACTTCGGGAACGTGCACCGCATGGACCACAGGCTGATCACTTACGATCTGTCCATCGAGAAAACGCACAATCCGGTCGGCATAACCGGCTATTTCCTCAGAGTGCGTGATCAGGATGATGGTGATGCCGCGCGACCGGTTCAGTTCTTGAAAGATGGCCATGATCTCATTACTTGTGTGCGAATCGAGCTGCCCCGTTGGTTCATCCGCAAGCAGAATCTCAGGATTGTTCACCAGCGCGCGCGCAATGGCCACGCGCTGTTGCTGACCGCCGGAAAGCTGGTTGGGCAAGCTCAGTTCGCGGCCAGACAGTCCCACACTTAGCAATGCCTGCCTGGCTCGGTCTTCGGTATCGGGAACATTGTGCTCGGTATAAAGCAGCGGCAGTTCAACGTTTTCCAGCGCCGTGGTTCGCGAGAGTAAGTTGAAGGTTTGGAAAATGAAACCAATCTTTTGATTTCGAATAGCGGCCAACTGGTCGCGGTCCATCGTTTCCACAGGGATGCCATCCAGCCAGTAGCGCCCTGAACTTGGCTTATCAAGGCAACCAAGCAAGTTCACAAATGTCGACTTGCCTGAGCCTGATGGCCCCATGATAGCGACGAACGATCCACGCTCCACGGAAAGTGTGACGTCGTGGACGGCATTTACCAGCACTTCACCGAGGTTATAAACCTTGCATAGATTCTGAACATCTATCAGGGCCGGCATGTCGAGCCTCACATTCCCGGTCTGCGTAATCCTCCGGCCGGTGCATTTGTGGCTGCCGGTGGAGCGCTCGCAGAAGTCATTCTCAATACAATTTTTTGTCCCGCTTTTAGCGAATCAGAGGTTACGGCCGTATACCTTCCGTCTGATATACCCAGTTTCACCGGGACCGCTTGCAGCTTGTTTCCGGCGAAAACGTAAATTTGCGGTGTATCGGATTTTGGTGCAGGCAGGTTGTTCTTTTTCAGCACGTCGGCTGTTGGATGGAAGCGCAAAGCCGAGTTCGGCGCTTTAAACACGCCATCTTGTTTTGCCGTAAGAATGCTTACGTTCGCCGTCATGCCAGGAAAAAGCTTCAAGTCAGGATTGGCAACCTGAATTACAACGTCATAGGTGACCACGTTCTGGGCCACGATTGGCGCCCGGCGGACGTCGGTCACGTCACCGCGAAACGTCATGCCTGGATATGCGTCCACCGTAAAACTGGCTGGCTGGCCGGTGCGGATGTTGCCAACATCGGATTCGTCCACATTGGTATCAACCTGCATCTGCGTCAAGTCCTGGGCGATGTCAAAAATATCGGGCGCTTGAAAAGATGCAGCGACGGTTTGGCCGACATCAAAGTGGCGCGCAATCACGGTGCCGGAAACCGGGGCTAGAATCCTGGTGTGCTCCAGGTTGATCTTTGTCTGTGCCAGCGCCGCCTGGGCCTGCTGCTGCTGGGCCTGTGATGTCTTCCATTGTGCGATGGCAACGTTGACCTGGGACTTGGCCGACTGAATATTCTGTTCAGCTGCATCTATCTGTGACTGGTCCGCCGTGATTTGCGCCTGAGACGCGTCATAAGCCGCTTTTGCGGTGTCGCGGTCCTCATCGGAAACCACGCCGTTTTTGGATAGTTGTTCCGCTCGCTTCCATTGAAATTGTGCGTTCAGCGCATTGGCTTTGTCTTTGGCCAATACTGATTCCACGTTGCTCTTGTTCGCCGTCGCTCCGGCCAGATCGGCCTTTGCTTTTTCCACTTGCGCCGCGGCCGTGACTACCCCCGCGCCGGCTGACGCGGCGGCCGCGCTGGCTTGATCAACCTGCGCCTGGAAAATCTGAGGATCAATTAACGCAACCAGTTGGTCCTTTTGGACCTTGGTATTAAAGTCGGCATACAGCGCCTTGATATTTCCGGAGACCTGGCTTCCGACCTGCACGTTTACCACTGGATTCAAGGTGCCCGTAGCAGTGATATTGGCCTGGATTGATCCGCGCTCCAGCGCCGCTGTTTCATACGTGACTTGAGCTTGTAAGTGTGACCACCACACCCAACCCAGGGCTGCGGCCAATGCGCACAGCACAATCACCATGATCCATTTGGCCAAACGAGGTATTCGCGAGAGAAGCCGGCGTTTGGCGACCAGAGGAAGACCGATTACCTTGGGGACTTCACGGAGGGGTTGCTGTTTTGCAGTGACCGGCATACATCTGCTCCTGATAACAGCGTAAGCCGTTTCACTCGTGCGGGCCTGTGACTGCTGTCACATCCGCAGCAATCAGGCCACGCCACTTCGCAAAGTTTTGTGAAGCAAAAAACGCTTTGCGATTTCCACCAGGAAAAGATATGTCACCGTCGCGGCTGCGAGAAAAGCAAAATAGATAGGCGGCAAGGGCGTGAATCCAAGCCGTGTCCCAAGTGGCAGGAATGGGAGGATAATTCCCAGCAGGACAATCCCGAGTGTGGTGGCGGTAAGCGCCCGGCTGGGGCGGCTGCGGAAAGGGTTCCCACTGGTCCGGATTATGAACAGTACCAGTGTCTGTGTGGCCAGGGACTCGACAAACCATCCGGTGTGAAACTCGGCCTCTTGCGCGTGCAGCAGCGCCAGCAGCACATAGAAAGTAAGGAAGTCGTAAACGGAACTGATAGGCCCGATAAACAGCATGAAGTTGCGAATCAATTTGATGTCCCAGTGCTGGGGCGAGCGTACGTAAGCGGCATCAACATTGTCTGTGGGAATAGTGACCTGGGCCATGTCATAAAGAAAATTGTTCAGCAGTATCTGCGTGGGCAGCATGGGAAGGAAGGGCAGGAACAATGATGCTCCGGCCATGCTCAGCATGTTGCCAAAGTTCGAACTGGTTCCCATCAGCAGGTACTTCATCACGTTGCCAAAGGCGCGCCGGCCTTCAAGGATTCCGGCATGCAGCACTTGCAGCCCGGGCTCCATCAAGATGATGTCAGCCGCATCGCGGGCGATATCCACCGCAGTGGAGACAGAGATGCCTACGTCGGCCGCGTGGAGAGAAGGCGCGTCATTGATGCCGTCGCCCATGTAGCCGACAACATGACTGCGATGCTTCAGCGCCATGATGATGCGGTTTTTCTGGGCCGGAGAAACACGCGCAAAGACCGTTGTCTGCTCCGCTATGTGGCCCAGCGCAGCGTCAGTCATTTTTTCCAACTCGGCGCCCAAAATGATCTTTCCGGCATTCAGTCCCACCTGCTCGCAGATCCTGCCGCTCACCAGGTCACTGTCGCCCGTAATGATCTTTACTTCCACGCCATCACGCCGGAGCGCCGCGATGGATTCGGCCGCATCGACTCTTGGAGGATCGCCAAAAGCCATGTAGCCGGCCAGAGTGAGACTGTGCTCGTCGGCAATCGAGTAAGCCTGCTTCGCCGGAACATTGGCGTAAGCAACCGCCAACACGCGCAACCCGTGACTGCTGAGAACGTTGTAAGTCTCCCGGCACTGTGCGAGCGACTCATCGTTCATTACCAAAGCTTGACCATCGCGCTCGTAACTTGATAAAAGCGGGAAAATTCCTTCAGGCGAACCTTTCGTGATTAGCATCCGCTCTTTTGCTTGCTCCACGACAACAGAGAGTCGCCGCCGCTCAAAGTCGAACGGAATTTCGTCGCATTTCGTGAATCCTTCGGATAAAGAGCACGGCAGATTGCAAATCGCCACGTCGAGCGGGCTTTTAATTCCGGTTTCAAGCTTGCTGTTCAGCCACGCTAGTTGGAATGTACGGTCCGACGGTGCTCCAAACGGATCCACTGCGCGGTCCAGAACCATGTCACCCGTCGTAAGCGTCCCGGTTTTATCGCTGCATAGAACGTCGATGCTGCCAAAGTTTTGGATGGCAGAAAGGTGTTTCACGATTACATTCTTGCGTGCCATCGCCAATGCGCCTTTAGCCAGAGTAACGGAAGTGATCATGGGAAGAAACTCAGGCGTCAATCCCACAGCCAGCGCCACCGCGAACAGCAGAGATTGCAGGGGATCACGGTGCATAACAACGCTTACCACGAGCAGAAAAAGCACCAGAAAAACAACGGCGCGCATGATCAAGCCGCCGAACTGTCGCAGCCCACGGTCAAAAGCAGTTTCTTCTGGACGGGCGGCCAGACGGTCTGCGATATCGCCAAAGGCAGTCTGGCGTCCGGTTGTCGTGATGATTGCCGTGGCTGTCCCGCTCACCACTGAGGTACCCAGAAAGACCATGTTACGGGCATCCGGCGTGTTTGACACCGCTGCGCCATCGGCTTCCTTTTCTGCCGGCAGGGACTCGCCTGTAAGCGCGGCCTGTTGGACATAGAGATCGCGCGCGACTAAAAGACGCGCGTCGGAAGGAACCAGGTCGCCCGCGCCAAGCCGGATCGTGTCTCCGGGGACTAGTTTCTTCCGGTCCATCTCCTGCCAGCGTCCGTCGCGCAATACGGTAGCCGTGGGCGCGACCCGTGCCCGCAAGCTTTCTATGGCGATCTTAGACCGGTAGGTCTGGTAAAAATTGATGCCTGCGCCGACGAGCACCATGGCAACTATGATCCCGGCATCCAGCAGTTGGCCGATAAAGCCCGAAATGATCGCCGCAATCAGTAGAATGATGCCGAGCGGGTTCAGGAAAAGTAAAAGTAACTCTGTAATCGCTGAATGGCGGCGTGCCGGGGCAGGATCGTTGGCGCCGTACTGTTTGAGCCGTTCCTCAGCTTCCTGCGTCGTCAATCCGACATTATCTGCCGGGTTAGTCTGAACCGCTTTTTCTGCAAGGGCCTGCGGCATGAACTCCTCGGTAAGGCAGCATTGTAGGTCTAATCCGTGCGTTGAACATTTACCTATCGGTCGTTAGCTGCTTTACTAGTTCCACCTAAATCTTAATTATTAGATAGCTCTTGTACTGTCGTTAAAGAGATCGACATTGATTTCTTCTTAGAAAGCGCGCTGAAACTTTAAAGCAATGCTGTTCATGGCCTTAGCCATACTGGTTCTATGGGTCCAATCTGCATACTGTCCGGTTTTGGAAAGCGCAAAAAAAAAGCCCCTATGCTGCATATCGATCATTGCCAATTATCTTAATTCAATCTTGGCAAAACAAAAGGTTTTGCCGGCTGCTCAGGAGAAATCTGGCCCTTGGTTATTGAAAGACAGTGTATCCGCAGATTAAATCGAGAGATAATTGCCAATGTGCTGCTAAAAGTGGCATGGTTGAATCATTTGAAAAGCGAGCATTTTGATCAGGATGCATTGTGGATCCGCGTACATGGTGATGTGACCCTGCTCCGCGAGTTGGTGGATCTGTTTGCCGCGGAAGTTCCAGGGATGCTGGCAAGAATAGAAAAATCAATCAAGCATGGTTCGCCGTCCGATCTGGAAAAGGCCAGCCACAAGATTAAAGGATCAATGCTTCAGTTTTCCGCACATGCAGCGGCCAATATCGCGCTTAAGCTGGAGGAATGCGGAAGAATCGGCTCAATGGCCGGAACGGGAAATTTGTTACAGGAATTGCGCCAAGAAATCTCTGAATTGCAGCAAACATTGCGTGCAATGGTGCGGGATGGGGCTCCGCGTTAACCCAGTGGATTGCCACCGTGCTCCACGAAGATTGTACGAATAGAAGTCAGGGGAGTGGATGTAAAGATGTCAACGCTGGTGGTGGATTCGCGACAAACGGAACTCCTTCAAGTGCTGCTGGTCGAAGACAATGCACTCGATGCGAAGTTCATTACGGGATTGCTGCGTTTACCCACCGCCACCTTGCAATGCCAGCACGTCACCCGATTGGTTGAAGCTTTGGGACATCTTGAAAGAAATCATCCTGACGTGATTCTGCTCGATCTCAATCTTGAAGATAGCGCCGGCTACCAGACCTTTTATCGAATCCGGCAAGCAGCGTCGCGCGCCGCCATATTGGTCCTGAGCGGCTCCGACGACGAAGAATTGGCCATTAAGACCGTCCGCGAAGGCGCGCAGGATTATCTGGTAAAAGGTACGTTTGATGGACGGCTGTTACTGCGCTCCATTCGCTATGCCATCGAGCGCAAACGCTCTGAAGAAGCTCTTCGGCAGAGCGAGGCCACGGTCCGCGCCATTTTCGAGAATTCTCTGGAAGGCATCGTTATTTTTGCCGGTGATGGCATCTGTCTGGAAGCTAATTCCGCGGCTGGGGCGCTGGTGAATCTCTCGCGCAATGATCTGATAGGTTGCTGTCTGTGCGATTTCTGTGAAACAGGCTTTGAGCATGTTTGGGCGCAATTAAGCCTGGCAGAAAGCGGTAGAGGGCAATTTTGGGCTCACCTTAAAGACGGATCGCGGAGACTGGTGGATTATTGCTTCACCGCTAACATTCTTCCTGGCCAGCATCTGGCCATGCTGCGTGACATCACCGAACAGCAGGATATGGAAGAACAACTGCGAGATTCGCAGAAAATGGAAGCCGTAGGCCGGTTGGCAGGCGGTGTAGCGCACGATTTCAACAATATTCTTGGCATTATCAGCGGCCATGCCGAACTCCTCGAATCCAGCGCGTCCAGCCCGGTGGAACGCGGGCGCGCGGAGAAAATCATCTCGGCCACTGAAAAGGCGGCGTCGCTTACGCGGCAACTGCTTGCCTTTGGACGCAAGCAGGTGATGTCACTCAAGTTGCTGGATCTGGCCACAGTGCTGGAGGGTCTCAGCAGCATGGTGGATTGCCTGGTGGGCGCTGAAGTGCAAATCAGCATTCAAGCCACAAAGAATGTTGGCTTGGTGCGTGCGGACCAGAGCCAGATGGAGCAGGTGATTATGAACCTGACGGCAAATGCCCGCGAAGCCATGCCCGAGGGTGGAACCATGACGATAACCATTGACCGCTATGAGAGTTCCACTGATCAGCCCGAGCTGCCTCCGGGGGACTATGCGCGATTGTCTGTTAGCGATACAGGCTGGGGCATGAGCCAGGAAATCCAATCGCGGATTTTCGAGCCATTCTTTACCACCAAAAAGACTGGTTCAGGATTAGGACTTTCCACCGTTTACGGCATCGTCAAGCAAAGCGGCGGCTACATTACGGTAACCTCCGAAGCACAGCGCGGTTCAACCTTCAGTGTTTACTTGCCGCTGGTGAGTGGCAGCGATCCAAATCCCACACCGTCGGAAATCCGGGCAAGATCGCATGTGCCCGGGCACGAAACCATCATGGTTGTTGATAACGAAGAAGACCTGCGCAACGCCTCATGCGAATATCTGGAGAGTTGCGGTTATCGAGTTCTGTCAGCCGCTGACGGCAAAGAGGCAATTGAGATTTGTGATCGCCACACAGGGCCTATCTCGTTGCTAATCTCCGATATCGTCATGCCAAGGCTAAGTGGCCGTGGATTGGTGGACCACGTGCGCAAGACGCGTCCCAGTACGAACGTGCTAATAATTTCCGGGTACGCCGATGATGCAGTGTGGCGCCATGGCATCGCTCTGGATCCCGCATGCTTCCTGCAGAAACCATTTACTTTCCAAGCATTAAGCGCAAAAATTCGAGCAATCCTTGATAAAGCGCACTGACTCTTCAGCCGATCTCCCGAGCATCGCCCTCCTCGTGATACATTCAAATCTTCCCTATGACAGAACGCGCTACTCCGCGCTGGCTTGACGTTCTTTGGCTCATCTTTCTTGGCGGACTTGCGCTTATTCCGCCGGTTGCCGAATTACACAAGCAGTTGATTCTGCTGATCATTGGGATCTCGCAATTGCTGGAGACCCAGTTCGTACGGCGTGCGGGAAAGCCGGGGCCGGCGATGGCCGTGCTCATCAAGATCGTTCTTGCTACTGTTCTGATCAACCACACGGGCGACCCGGCGGCCATCAATAGCGGTTATTATCCGATCTACTATCTGCCTGTAATGACCGCGGCCATGTATTTTGGGCCTGTTGGAACGCTGCTGTGGACACTGGCTGCGTCAGTAGCTTATAGCTCATATCTGTATCAGGCGAACCTGCACTTTACCATCACAGCCAACAGTCTCTCTGAGCTGTTAATGCGTGTTCTGTTCTTTTTCTTTGTGGCGATGACAGTAAACCGCTTCGTGATGCAGTATCGAGTTCAGGTGCGACGGTACCAGGCTCTTTCTGAAACACTGACCGAGGCGAATCGTAACCTTAAGCTTGCGCAGGACGAGGCGCGCAGAGCGGAAAGGCTGGCGGCGCTGGGGCAGCTTTCAGCCGGTCTGGCCCATGAGATTCGCAATCCGCTGGGTGTAATCAAGGGCTCGGCGGAAATACTTACTCAAAAGTTGGACGATGCGAACCCCTTGGCAAAAGAGCTCGCAGGATATATTTACACTGAAGTGAATCGCGTGAGCGCCCTGGTAAGCCGGTTCCTTGATTTTGCCCGGCCTTCGCAGCTTGATTTGGGCGCCCATGATCTGGCCACGGTGGTTGAACGATGCCTCAAGACGGTTTCTGAGCAGGGCGCATGCAAAAAGGCGAGCATAAAACGTGACTATGCTTCCGGCTTGCCTCCGGTGATGCTCGACCGCGATTTGTGCGATCAGGTTTTTACCAACCTGTTCATGAATGCCTGCGAAGCCATGGGCGAAGAAGGCGGGGATCTGCGCGTGAGGCTTCGTGCGTCCGATGAAACTACTGAAGCGCGAAGCGTTGTGGTGGAGGTGGAAGATAGCGGTCCAGGCGTCCCACCGGAAATGAAAGAACAGATTTTCAATCCATTTGTTACGACGAAGAAATCCGGGGTCGGGCTGGGGCTCGCGATTGTTTCCAAAATTGTCGATGCGCACGGAGGATCTCTCAAGCTTGTGAGCGAGCCGGGGCATGGAGCTTGTTTTCGGGTCACATTTCCGGCGGCAGCAGACACTGAGAAGGGCGCAAAAAACTAAATCCCACCAAGGAGACGCAGAGCACGGAGGAAGCTATTTTCCGAGCGTAGTAACGGAAATCGATTCTCAAAAAAACTTAGGGTGAAAGAGGGTTGATCTATCAGCAGATGGTCAGGGAATTGTGATCCCTCCCGCGCAGCCCTGCGGGTTCGGGATAAAAAAATATGGCGAATATCCTTATCGTTGAAGACGAACCGCGCATGCGACGGCTGCTGGAGATCAGCCTGGGCGAAGACGGACACAACGTCCAGACAGCGGGTGATGCCGAGACTGGCCTGCAGTTCTTGCGCAAAGAACCGGCGGACCTGGTGGTGACCGACCTGAAGCTGCCGGGCATGAACGGCCTTGAGTTCCTGCAGGAAGGGAAGCGCCTGAACCCGGCGCTACCGTTCATCGTGATGACTGCCTATGGCAGCGTTGAGACTGCCGTGGACGCAATGAAAGCCGGCGCCAGCGACTATGTGTTGAAGCCTTTCACCATGGCCGAGATGAAGCTGGTCATCAACAAAGAGCTCGACGTTCAGCAGGTGCGCGACGAAAACGTGCGTCTGAAGGAAGCTTTGGGCAAACGCTACCATTTCCAGAATATTGTTGGCCGAAGTAAGAAAATGCAGGAAGTGCTGGCGCTGGTGGAGCGCGTCGCGCCAACAAACTCCACGGTGCTCATCGGTGGTGAGAGCGGTGTGGGTAAAGACCTGATCGCACGCGCCATTCACCAGAATTCGCGGCGTGCTTCCGGGCCATTCGTCAAGATCAACAGCACCGCTATTCCTGACACGCTTTTTGAAAGTGAACTGTTCGGCTTTGAGCGCGGGGCCTTTACCGGCGCGCTGGCCAGCAAGCCGGGCAAGTTTGAACTGGCGGATAAAGGCACGCTTTTTCTCGATGAAATCGGCGACGTGCCGGCGGCCATTCAGGTGAAGCTGCTACGCGTCTTGCAGGAACGCGAGTTTGAGCGCCTGGGCGGCACGAAGACTTTGAAAGTGGACATACGCATGATCGCCGCCACCAATCGCGATCTGCGTGCTGCCTTGGAAGAAGGAACGTTTCGCGAGGATCTTTACTACCGGCTGAACGTTGTGCCCATCGATATTCCCCCTTTGCGGGAACACAAAGAAGATATTCCTGATCTGGTGAACCATTTTCTAGCTCGCTTTGCCGCTGACAGCGAGAAAGAAATTGAAGGCATCACGCCCGCCGCACTCGACGCGTTGATGGAATATCACTGGCCGGGAAACATTCGCCAGCTTGAAAATAGCGTGGAGCGTGCAGTAGCGCTCTCAGCAGATCGGATGATCGATGACAAAGACATCCACCTCGACACGAGGCAAAGTAAAGCTGGCACGGCGTCAGCCCCTGCCGATCAATTTCTTCCCCCAGGCATGACTCTGGAGCAATGGGAAGACAACATGATCCGCGAAGCCCTGCGGCGGGCCAACGGCAACAAGAGCCAGGCAGCGCGGCTGCTGGGACTGTCCAGGAATGCTCTCAGATACAGGCTGGGCAAACTTGGAGTAGCCGATGAAGGGGAGTGAGGAAAAGGCCTCGAACCTCGAGGCCTTTCTGTCTGAATGTGGTAGTGTCTAGCGCTGTCCCCAGAGCGTCAACTCAGGCTTGCCTGAGTTGGGATTGGCTTTGCCATACCACAGCTCAAAGCTCTTCACAAAACGATCGCCCTGCAGAGCGATAGCGCGGCTGTGCCCGCCGGCGCGGATCACGTCGCGCACTTGCAAAACTTCCGGCTCACCGTCGCCATAGTGGACCACAATGCGGTCAAACTCGATGGGAGCATTCTTGATGCGAATTTGCAGGAAGCGGTAACGGCCGGCAGCCTTGCCAACTTCAATATTGTCATGGTCATGCTGACCGTCAACGTGGGCCTGGCCCAGATAAGCCCAGCTTGCGGCATGGGCGGAAGGCGCAACGTAGATCATTAGAGCTACAACAAAAAGCGGAATCAGGACTTTCTTCATTTTGCTGGTGTTCTCCTCTCAAGTTTTGCTTCTTCGCAAGGGCGGAACCGCGACCATGATGGTGTTCTTTATTCCAACCGGTCAAGTTCTGAGAATGGTTCCGCTCCATGAAACCCAGCGCGGCAGCGTAAGTTGCTGGATTGCAGTTACAAAAGGTCCTAGAAAATCATGCAACTTTTATGACCCCACGGAGTTATGCAAGAGAACAAATTTGTCCGATGTCGATCAGTCTGCCGATGCGGCGATCTTTGCTGGCAATGTTCCCAGTAATCTTGTTCGCAGCTTATGGTTAAGGGGCTCGGAATAAAAATGGGCCACCATGTGCCCCAGCCCTCCTGCCAGAGCCACCGTGCCAAGAAACCATAGCGGCGATAGCTGAATGCTCTGATGGAAATGGAAGAACAAGCCCACAATTGCCCAGACCGCGAACATGTGGGTGAGGTAAACCTCATAGCTGTTGCGTCCAAACCAGCGCAGAAAAGCCGTTGAGCGCTGCAGATATTCCCTGATGCGGTCCAAGCCAGAAGCACCGGTCGGTTTATCTGAAATATTGTCCACACGTCTCTCAGTCTTCTGCTGGAGCGCGATCAGCAGGAGCGCGCTCCCAATTTCCAGCACCGTTACATCCAGACCTGCCTTGTAAAATGCGAGGCGGACGGCAATCCCGCGGAAGACGGTGATGAGCAGACAGAGGAATGCTCCGCTGATCCTGAATGCCAAGTTTGCCTTATCGTTCAAACGGATTTGTGCCGCAAACATGGCTGCCAGGCAGCCCAAGGCAATCCCGTCCATGCAGGCAAGATATCCATAGTCAGCCCAAAGCTCGTTTTGCGCGTGTATACGCGCAAATGGCCCGAGCAGTACAAAGCCGATCAGCATAGTGATCAGGATTGCTTGTTTTCGTAACATCACACATAACAGTGGAAAGAAAACATAAAACACCTCTTCCACTGAAAGGGACCAGAGCACGTCCCAGGACGCGGGCAGGTATCCTGTTTTGGCCTCAAGCCAGTTAACATGGAAGGTCAGCGCAGCAATTGAAGCCCGTAGCAGCGAGGCGTGCTGCGTGTTCACAATAAAGCGTGGAACTCCAAGCCGGTCCAGCAAAATCAGGAGCACCAGGAGACCAATAAGGCATGGCATGATGCGGGCAAATCGCATCCGGTAAAACTGGCGCACGTTGAGCTGGTTGAGCCTGCCCCATCGCTTCAACGACCATGAGGTGATCAGGAATCCGGAGATCACGAAAAACGTGCGCACGCCGTAATACCC
Source organism: Acidobacteriaceae bacterium (assembly GCA_027307045.1). Lineage (GTDB taxonomy): Bacteria > Acidobacteriota > Terriglobia > Terriglobales > Acidobacteriaceae > Angelobacter. Next base: position 19,297 of record DAHUXR010000006.1, on the reverse strand, counting down.
ATTCCAGAACAGCACACGGTTGGCTGCCGGGCCAATCAGATGGCCCAAGCTGCTGTCACGAAAATGGATTCTCAGATTGATGTGGTGCAGCACCACGGCAACAATGCAGAAGCCGCGCAGGAGATCAATGCCCGGCACCCGTAACTTGTCTTGTTGCGCAGGAGCCCCAGCCAGTGACATTTTGCATCTCCATGAAAAATATTCAACTATGCATGCTAAATCAGGATAAATATGCATGGTAAATCACGGTCTTGGGCTGAATTAATTTAGCGCTTTGGCATTCCCGCGGACAACACCTCCTTACTCAATGGATCATCAGACTATAAATACCAACGCTGATCAGCTTATCTGCGTTGCTGGCGATCAGCCTTGATCCGGAACTCAATTGGAGGACATTTTGCGGACTCAGTGGATCGTGCTCTCAGGGTTGCGTAGCCTCAGAATAGCGTCAAAGGATGGCGGTCCTTGCAATGAATATCGGATTCAAAACCGCTCCGTGAAATTTCGCGCGGTTGACGAGCATGGAAAACCTTATGCTCACCCGTCCAGATGGCGCGTCCTTAATGGCGAGGAGATCAAACTCCATTTCGCTTTGCGGACCCCCGTGGCTGAGTGGCTGGACAAGAACCTTTATTACCCCACGTCCGCTTAAAAATTACAGCGGGAGGCGTGGAATGCGGTAGCGTGTCGTGGTGCGAAACACGAGCTTATCTCATGGCCGCCCGTTGCGGCGTGTCCGATTGCTGATCGTAGAGGCGATCCAGTGCTTTCACCAGAACTCGCGTGTTGTTGCTGTTGGGTGCGCGGCGAAGCGAGAGTTCCACCTGCCGTTCGAGTATCTCCAATGCCAGTCCTTCTGACAGGAAGGTGCGCCCACTTGGATCTGAGATTACCCAAATGCCATTGCTCCTTCGATCAATTGAGAGCTCGCGTTCCATTGTTCTTGCCGGTAAGATGTGCCCGTCTTCCTGAGACATCGTTTCAGTGATTTCAAGGGTTACCGATCCCCTCTCGTGCTTGACTTTTATTTTTTCCACTTCCAACCGGCTGAACACAGAAAATGGATGCGTCAGATCCAGCGTCTCACCGGCAATCAGTTGGTGTGCTCGTGCCTGGCTGTTTTCGATGATCGCCGCTGCAACCTGCTGCCTGCTGGGCATTTGGCGTTGAATGATAGTTGCAACGATTGAAGCTGACTTGGGACTACTTTCGTCCGTCGTTTTGGCGTCCTGCACTGGCGAGTCAGTGCGTTCTTGCTGCGAGCTAGCAGCATCACTGTCGGCGATAGCGGAGGAGGGAAGTTCGCTATTGTCCCCGCTACGCGCATTGCGTCGGCTTGCAGGTTGCGGGAGGTTATCATCGTTCATGATCTTGGCCAGCAAATTCATGTCCGCGTCAGGGCCAACCCGGTAGCGGTAGAAGCGCGGACGGCCACGGCGGACCCAGTGCGGCGCCATCCATGATTCAGTAATGATTCCGGAACGCACAGAACTCAGGAATGTCTTTTCTTCCGGCGAAAGCACGATTCCCACATGGCCCAGCCACACAGCCAAATCTCCAGGCTGCGGAGTTTTTACCCGCTGAAAATTACTTACGCCGCGATACAGAACCCGTGAATCTTCGTATGGATAAATAAGGCCCGCGCGCGCATAAAGCAGATGCACCAGGTGGGAGCAATCTGGTTTGTGACGAACCCGCTTTTCCGATTGCGCTGCAAAGGCAGCCAGTGCTTCTCCCTGTTCAGGGGATAGCAGGACTGTGTCCGCGTAATCATCAGTCGCCGCGGCTCTGGCTGCTGGTCCGACGAATGGGGTCAGTAGAGACAAAACCACCAGGCCGAGTTTGAGTACGGATCGCATCGGATCAAATGATTATGGCCAGGTTCATTGTCTGATGCTTTGATGCGTTTCAGAGTTGGTTTCTGGCGGGCCAGTCACTCATTGGTACATGAACGGTTGTTACTGCCGCTACTTACTGTTCCAGTAATATTCCTCTCTGGCATGGACCACCAAGTCCTTCTGCTTGGTCTTGACGCTGATCGTGTGAAAGCCCTCGCCGGGATCGCTCCTGTCCGGCGTGTATCCCAGGCTGTATTGATTGCGAAGGTCCTCTTCAATCTGGGCGTAAATCTTGTCGACCGTCTGCTTGCCGGAAACTTCAAACAGCCTGCCGCCTGTTTCGCGTGACATCTGTTCCAATATCTTTTTCCCGTCCACGCGTGGCTCCTGCGGATATCTGCCACGCCCGCCGCCTGGGCCGCCGTGATGGCCGCCCATTCCTATCCCACCAAAGCCGCCATTAAAACCATGGTCTTCGTCGTCCTTGAATAGGATTGAGTAAATGATTGTGTCTGAGCGTTGCGCGGTTTCAATGGCGGTGCGTAACGTCTCTTTGCTGCCGCGGTCGTCTCCATCGGAAAGAACAATCAATGCTTTACGTCCGGCCTGTTTTTTCATCAGCTCATCCGACGCCAGATAGACTGCGTCATACAGCAGAGTGCCGCCACCGTGGCTACTGCCATCGTGATGACCATGTCGCCCCGGATATCCGCCTGGGCTCTGGCCCTGTGAATTGCCTCCGCTGGTTTGCGCGAACTGCGGCGCTTGCAGGCTATCCAGAGCAGACCGCAACTTCTCCCGTGAAGAAGTTAGATCCTGGTCCAGTTCCACTTCATGATCAAAATGAATAAGGAACGCCTTGTCCTTGTCCGGACGCAGCATCTGGTCGATAAAGCTGGAACTGGCTGTGCGCTCCTGGCCCAATACGCGCCGCTGGCTCATGCTGGTATCCACCAGCAATCCGAGCGTGAGGGGCAAACTGTTCTCCTGGGAAAAATAGTGGAGGCTTTGCGGGCGACCGTCTTCTTCCAAAACGAAATCATCCTTCGTAAGGTTGTTGACGATTTTGCCGTGTTTATCGCGGACCGTGGCCGGCACGTTTACCACCTTAACGTTGACCGTCATGTCTGCTTTTTCCTGTCCGCGCATCCGCTCCCCAACCATTAAGAGGCATAGAAATGCGATTGCCGCCGAGATTCGTATTACATCTCCATTCAACTTGTTGTTTTGCACAATATGTTTCCTCCATAGAATCGTCGGCGCTGTAGAGCTGCTTCCGGCGGATGGTGAACGGAACTCAGGGATTCGTGTCGTCTTTCCCTGGAAATTATTTTTGTGAGTTGATCTTTGCTGTGTGATGCTGATTTTCACGCCGTGCGGTAAAAAGTCGAGTAAAGAGCCTGTAATATCTCCGTAAATTGCGTGTAGTAAAGGCGAAGCGCCAATTTTCCGACATTCACGTTGATTGCCTGATCTGGATTCGTCCGCAAAGAACGGTTGACAATCGTGCCGACATCTCATAGCTTAAGCTCTTAAGACTTAATCTCATGACCAGCCGCAAGAATCCCGTGCCGCCGACCCGAGCTGAGCTCCGTATCTTGAACGCATTATGGGAGTTAAAGTCGGGCACGATAGAAGAAATCATTCATCATCCCAGTTTTTCCTCCCCGCCCAACTACAAGACCACTCAGACCATCCTTCGCATCATGGAAGAAAAGGGGCTGGCACGTCATACCACTGGCGGCCGTGTATTTGTGTTTGAGCCGGCAGTTTCACGCCAGTGGGTGGAAAAGATGTGTGTCCGGACCATGCTCGAGCAAAACTTTGGCGGCTCTCCGGCAAAACTGTTGGTCAATCTTCTGGAATCAGGTCCTGTGGCGGATGAGGAGCTTGATGAATTAGAAGCCCTGATTCGTAATTACCGCATCCAAAAAGGAGAGCTTCCGCACTAAATTCGACTGGCGTGTTTACGTCAGGGCTTTCATTATGAGCGCAGAGGTCTGTCTACATTTCGCTGCTACCTGCTTGAGTTACTTCCTGAAAATTACCGCGGCCTTTTTTGCCTGCTGGATGTTGACTCGGTTGCTGAGTAAACCCCGTGCGCGATTCGTTATTTGGATGGGATTCCTTGCGTGTTCGACTGGGTATTGGCTGGTGCTTGTCATCAGCGAATTCAAAGCTCTAATGACTGGAACCAAGGGCGTGCCAAATGCTCCGGTTTCGGCTTCGGCCATCAAGCATTTTTTTCTGCTCCCTTCGGCATGGACCCACAATACGCTGATCATGATCCAGAGCCTGGGTGCGATTTATGCTGTGGTCTCTCTCTCACTGATCGGAATGGCGGTGTGGAAGCATGTGAGGATGCGGCTATTACTGAGGCACACAATCGACGCTTCCCCAGCGCTGAACGGGCTTTTTCTTGACATCTCTCGCGACATGGGTCTGTCGCAGTCGCGCAGTTCTCGTACCCGGCTGCTGGTTCTGCCCGGGCTCAAATCGCCCGCAACGGCCGGCTGGTTTAACCCGCGAATTCTGCTGCCTGAAATCTGCGAGCAAATCGGCCCCACTCCTCAGGTTGCCGATGTCCTTTGCCATGAGTTGGTGCACGTTGCTCGCCGCGACTATCTTTGGGCTGGCCTGAGCGATCTGATCTGCTGCGTTTTGTTCTTCCACCCGGCCGTCTGGAAAGCGCGGAAAGCCATGGCGTTGCAGGGCGAGTTGGCCTGCGACCTGGCGGTATTGGAAACACGTCCCGGCGATCGCGCTGATTACGCTGACAGCCTTACATATTTTGTGCGCCTACGGATGTTGCAGGAGGGCTTTTCGCTGGGCATAGATTTTGCTGCGTCCACTTCTCTGGGATTGCGGGTGCGCACAATCTTGACTACGCCAAAACCTGTGGCTTGGTGGAAAGGGTGTTCGCGGGCCGCGGCAGGGCTGGCCTTGGTCGCTGCTTTTGGGTTTCTCTCGCCATCCATTGCTTTGTCCGCGGGCTTCGCTGAGCCACTTGTTGGGCCTATTGCGAATCAGTCACCGGTGAATGCGACGGGCCATTCCCGCAATTCTCAGCATATCCCACGCCGCGTGACTGCTTCGGAAACGCCTAAGGATTCCCTGACCACGCTACGCACGCGCGCCTACGTTTCAGAAACTCCCGTTTACACGATGACCAGCAGCTCAAATTCCGCTGCTGGTTCGGCAGGACCCTCCTCACTAGAGGCAGAATCCCCGGCTTGGCGGGAAAATCGGCCGGCTATCCAACATCCGTCTGTTTCCAGCGTGGTTCGTTCCACTCTCGGCGAAATCGCGACCCGAGGAATCCATGTCGGTCGAGGCCGCGACCGTGATGACCACTAATCGCCCTAAGTCTATGGTTTTCGGTCGGTAATTTTATGTCTTAATATATTAAGAGTATATTCAAAACAATTCTTAATGTCTTAAGACACCTAGGTCGTCTACGATTTAGGTATCAATCTTGGCGGTGATGAATGACGCAGAGCACTTTAGTGGCAGCTCCGGGCAGCCTGTCGGCAGATGCAGGCTATTCCGAGCATGTGAACCCGCAATGGGTAAAGCTCCTGAGCTTGCTGGAAATGAATGTCCGGTACGAACGTTGCGTGGGCGCAGAGCTGTTTACGTCCGACGGCGGGCGGATTCTGGACTTTCTCTCCGGCTACTGTGTTCATAATCTGGGTCATAACCATCCGAGAGTGATTGCGGCGTTGCATGAAGAGTTGGACCGCAGCGGCCCAGCGATGTTGCAAAGCCATGTTCCAGAGCTCGCGGGGGAACTGGCTGCAGAACTCTGTCGGCTTGCTGGCGGTCGGCTGCAGAAGGTTTACTTCTGCAGCTCTGGCAGCGAAGGGGTTGAGACTGTAATCAAGTTCGCCCGACGCTACACCAAAAGAGCTGGTTTACTGTATTGCGCCGGCGCATTTCACGGTCTAACGTGCGGTGCGCTTTCCCTGATGGCGGATTCAACCTGGGCCCAAGGTTTTGCGCCGCTGCTGCCCTGCGCCGAGAGTGTGCCCTTTGCCAATCTGGCCGAACTGGAAACCAAAATAGCCACAAAGAAGTTTGCTGCATTTATTGTGGAACCAATCCAGTCTGAAGCCGGCGTGCGCGTACCGCCGGACGACTACCTTCGCGCCGCGCAGGCGTTATGCAAGAAATATGGCACGCTTTTTGTGCTCGATGAAGTCCAGACCGGCCTTTGCCGAACTGGGCCTTTTCTGGCCGCGCATCATTGGGGCCTCGATCCCGATATGGTGGTGCTGGCAAAAGCCCTGAGTGGCGGTCTTGTACCCAGCGGCGCAGTGCTGATGTCCGATGAAATCTATGATTCGATTTACAGTTCACTGGGCCGGTCCATCATTCATACGTCGACGTACAGCGAAAACGGTTTGGCCATGCGCGCCGGCCTGGCGACTTTGCAGACCCTGCAAGATGAAGGACTAGGGAAGCGCAGCGAAGCCATGGGCCGTCTTCTGCGCCAGTCATTAGCGGCTGCTATTTCCGGCTATGAGATGGTGGCCGAAGTGCGCGGCCTGGGCATGCTCAACGGCATTGAGTTCCGGCGTCCGGAGAGCTGGCAGCTTCGCGTTCCGTTTGAAGCCTTCCGCAAGATTCATGAAGGCATGTTCGGACAGATTATTGTGGGCAAGCTTTTCCGTGAACATAATTTCCTAACGCAAATGTGCGGCAACAACTTTATGGTACTGAAGGCAGCGCCGCCACTGATGGTGAGTGAAGAACAAATTGCGGTTTTTGTGGGCGCAGTAAAGACGGTGGTGGAAGAAGTGCATTCCTCATCTTCCTTCTGGATGGATGCGCTGCATTTGGCGCGGCGGGCGGTAAAAATCTGAAGGCTTTGCCGCGGGCACAACGAACGAAACAGAATTAGGTGACTATGCGAATTATTGGAGCGGGAAGCGCGTTTCCCGGAAATGTTTACAAGCAGCAGGAAATCACTTCCGCGTTGAAGGAAACCTGGCAATCTCAGCTGGATAATCCTGACGTATTGGATCGTCTTCATAGCCGCTGTGGTGTCGAGCGGCGACATCTTGTGCTGCCGCTGGAATCTTATGATCGCGTAACCACCTGGGGACAGGCCAATGACTTGTGGATTGACGCAGCGCAGACGCTGGGCCGTGACGCGATTTGCCGCGCCATTACGCCGTTGGGGATTTTGCCTCGTGATATCGACGCGCTATTTTTTGTCTCGGTCACCGGCGTAGCCAGCCCATCGATTGACGCGCGACTGGTAAACCGAATGGGACTGTCACCGAACATTAAACGCGTTCCGATGTTTGGACTGGGCTGCGTGGCGGGCGCCGCAGGTCTGGCCCGCGCGGCCGATTACGTGCGCGCTTTCCCCGATCAGGTTGCGGTAGTGCTGGCCGTGGAACTCTGTTCGCTCACGTGGCAACGCGACGATGTGAGCGTCGCCAACATGATTTCCACCGGGCTTTTCGGTGACGGCGCCGCTGCTGCCGTGGTTGCGGGGCACAGTGCGGAATTCAAGGGGCCAGAAATCCTGGCAACAAAATCAGTGTTCTATCCCGGATCAGAAGATGTGATGGGCTGGGACATTTCTGAAACTGGTTTTCACATTGTTCTCTCGCCCGACGTACCGAAGGTTATCCGTGAAAACCTGGCCGGCGACGTGGATACGTTCCTGGCAGAGTCAGGAATCAAACGGAGCGAGATTGCGAGTTGGATCATTCACACGGGCGGTCCGAAAGTTCTTGAGGCGGTCGAAGACACATTAGACCTTGCGCCCGATGCCCTGAAACTTTCCTGGGAGTGCTTAAAGCAGGTTGGCAATCTTTCGTCCGCGTCAGTGCTGGTGGTGTTGCAGGAAGTGCTGGCGAACCATCGTGGCAGGCCGGGAACTTACAGCGTGCTGGCCGCCATGGGGCCTGGTTTCTGCTCTGAACTGTTATTGCTTCGTTGGTAAAAGGGATGGGACAAATTTTAGATACAGACGTATTCGTAGTTGGTGGCGGACCTGCCGGCCTTGCTGCGGCCATTGCCGCAAGCCAGCATGGACTGCGGGCGATAGTCGCTGACCGCGCACAACCGCCAATCGATAAGGCGTGCGGCGAAGGATTGATGCCGGACAGCCTGGATGTTCTGACTCGGCTGGGCGTTTCGCTGGATGGATGCGAAACAGGGACTTTTCACGGGATTAAGTTCGTCGGACAAGAAAGCTCCGTTGCCGCGGAATTTCCCCAGGGCCGCGGACTCGGAATTCGGCGTGTACTGTTGCACCAGTTATTACTGGAGCAAGCGGAAATATGCGATGTAGAGATGCTTTGGGGCGCTCGCGTTTCAGCGATACGTAACGATGCAGTTTTAGTGAACGGAAGAGCGATCACTTGCCGCTGGATCGTCGGCGCCGATGGGCAGAATTCGCATGTTCGCGATTGGGCAGGCCTTTCAGCCGGCAGCGGCCGCACGCAAAGGATCGGACTGCGTCAGCATTTTCGGGTTCGTCCCTGGAGTAAATACGTTGAAATCTACTGGGGCAGCCACGGACAGGCATACGTAACGCCGGTGGGTAGCCATGAAGTTTGTGTTGCGTTGATCTCGCGGCCAAAATTTCTTTCGTTTCGTGAGGGATTAAATGAGTTTCCGGAACTGGCCGCTCGCCTGAACGATGCGGATTCTTCGACAAAAGCGATGGGAGCATTAAGTATTTCTCGCCAACTGAAGCATGTATGTCGCGGGAATGTGGCTCTGATCGGCGAAGCGTCAGGATCTGTGGATGCGATCACTGGGGAAGGGATGGCCCTGGCTTTTCGGCAAGCGTTGGCACTAGCTCCGGCATTGGTTGCGGGTGATCTCTCCAGTTATGCCGCTGCCCACAACAAGATCAATAGTCTGCCTGAATTTATGTCGCGAAGCATGTTGCTGATGGACCGTAGCCGCTGGCTGCGCCAAAGGAGCTTGCGCGCCCTCTCGCGACAGCCCAGTCTCTTTGCTCGGATGCTGGCAGTCCATGTGGGCGAAATGCGGCTCAAGGATTTTGGCGCCAGCGGTTTGCTGAATCTTGGCTGGCAGCTGCTGCGGGCATGAAGATCACGCAGCATACAATTTGATTTGCAACACTGAGGACTTTTTAGATGAGTTCAACTGTTCGAGTTTTTCGCAATATCGCCTTATTCATTTTCGTTGCGACGGTCGCGGCCAGCGCGGGGCAAGCGCAACAAAGGACCTTCACGCTCGATCCGGCCAAGACCGCTGTCAACTTCACCGTGGATTCAACGCTTCATACTGTCCACGGCGATTTTCGACTGAAGCGCGGCAGCATACAGTTCGATAACGCTACGGGCGCAGCTTCAGGCGAGCTGGTTGTGGACTCCGCCAGCGGGGAGAGTGGCAGCGACGGTCGCGACAAGAGAATGCACAAAGACATCCTGGAGAGTCCAAAATACTCTGACATCGTCTTCACTCCGCAACGTGTGAAGGGAACAGTTGCAAATGAGGGTAAGTCGACGGTCGAAGTTGAAGGCATTCTAACGATGCATGGCAAATCGAAGCCGGTAATCATGCCGCTGGAGGTCCAACTACAAAACGGTGCTGGCTCAGCCGATGGCAGCTTTAACGTGAAATATCAGGAATGGGGAATGAAGAATCCCAGTACCTTCATCCTGCGCGTAAATGACACGGTAAAGATCCATGTGCACGCGGTGGGCAAGATCACGGCGGGCGCAGCCAACTGAATTTATACCGCCAAAATGAGAGCAGTCACTTGGCGGCGATTTCCGTTCTCCGTTTCCTTCCGTGTTTTGATAGATCACCCACAAGCGTGATCGCCGTCACAGCGTGAGGGAGTGGTGATTTTTTAAATTGCAGGTGTCGACGGTTGAAAAGGTTCCGCGTAATAAAGGATTTCGCGGGCACCAAAGTAAACTGGGTGACCAGCCAACCAGGGTAACCTGGGAGGCAACCAGACCCGAAAAAATCAACGGCTCTCTAATGGGCGTCCGCTGAGGTTTGGGACTGCAAAAGCAGTGATCACATCAAGGGCTGCGACGGCAATGTATCCACGCTGATTGACTTCCTGATAGAAGGCCAGTCAGTTAGAACATTGCCAGCGTCGCAGCCTTTCCAAATTAGCGCTTCCTGTTCTCTCAAATGTGATCTTGCACACATCCTTTCCCTCAACTCATGGATAGCATTTGAGTCGTAAGAGTTTTCAGGGTAAAGCATTTCGCAATGAAATCATTCTTATCTGCAATACAAAAGATAATCGAGGCCCTATTCAACCTGCTGTTCGGTTGCTGGCACTTGCACACGAGTTTCCCGCAGAGCATAAAGCGCGGGCAGCGCCGTACGCGTGCCGCGTACCTGACGGGCACATATGTGGTTTGCCTCAAATGCGGCAAGGAATTTGCGTATGACTGGGACGAGATGCGAATTGTGACGAACGAGGAAAAATTTGTTCTCGCTCATAATGCATTGGAAGCCCAATCTCACGGCTCTTGATCGGCCTTTCCCGTCGTGAACTGAGCTTCTGCGGCGCCATGGCTGGGCGCAAATCGGCCGTCTCTTTGCCGCGGCACAACGCGGATCCGGGACGTAATCAGTCGCATTAAGCAGAATTGAGCGCCATTCCTCCTGAGCAATCCACGTTTCAGTACACCCGTTGAACAAAGCTAACATCAATCAGATAATATGTCTGATCCAAGTATGGACAGTTAATTTGGGGTGGGACGCGCTAATGAAGAAGTTTGTCTGGAGCGCGCCGTCAGTAAGAATGCTTGCTTCGCTCGCAACCAGGGAGCAGGGCATCAGCAATGCCGGCTTGATCAGATTAATAATCGAAGAGAGGCCATGGGCAGTTTCCTTTCTATTATCGCGGTTGGTTTTTTTCTGGGGATGCGCCATGCTACCGATCCTGACCATGTAATTGCCATTACCACCATCGTGACGCGACAGCGCCAGCTTAGGCGCGCTGCGATGGCCGGCGCATTCTGGGGCGTGGGCCACACTCTTACAATCTTTGTGGTGGGCGTCATGATTATTCTGTTCAATGTAGTCATTCCCACCCGTCTTGGTTTGAGTATGGAATTTTCTGTGGCGCTCATGCTGATTGTTCTTGGCATCATGAACGTTGCAGCTTTCATGCGTTCGGCATCGGCGATTTCAGCCAGAACCAACACAGGTTCTGAAGCAGTGCACGTTCATCCGCATACGCATGGCGATTACGTTCACACGCACGCTCATGGACATTCAGCGGAAGCACACTCTCATCGCTCTGACAGGACGCCGCTGGCGCTGCTGGACCGTCTATTTGGCAAGCTCGCTTTATATCGTCCAGTAAGGCCGTTTATCGTGGGCGTGGTCCATGGGCTTGCCGGGTCTGCTGCGGTAGCTCTGCTTGTTCTGGCTGCGATTCCCAATCCGCGCTGGGCTGCGGTTTACCTGCTGGTGTTTGGAGCAGGAACCGTTGGCGGCATGATGTTGATCACTATGAGCATTGCTTCCGCCTTCACATTTATGGGCAAGGGCCGCCAGAAGTTCTCACACCGCCTTGGATTGGTTTCCGGCGTGCTCAGTCTGGCCTTCGGAATGTTGTTGGTGTATCAGATCGGATTCGCCGGAGGCCTTTTCACTACCCATCCGCATTGGCTACCTCGATGAACCAGTTCAAAGATGATATTCTCTCGCGGGCCTCGGCCTTACTGCCGAACGTTTAATGGGTTCATCGTCGCGCGGTCCACTGGATTGATGTAAGGTCGGCTGTTGCAGAGTTGCTTTCAGCAGCTTCGAGTAGAATCTCTTTTTCGCCAAATAATCTTTCTGCCACTAATCCGCGTTCCCGGCATGTGCCGATCAAGCGGTTCGAATCGATGATGGGCCGCGACTGATCGGTATATTTTATGCTCATGATGTAGTTCAGCCATGGTTCCTGGCCCATTGCGTAGACGTAAACCTCTTTACAGTTGAATATATTGACAATATCAAGAGCCTGTTCATAGTTGGAGCCTGCCAGCCGGCGCGATTCATCCATGGTTCGTTCAATACGCCGCGTCAACAGAGGACCATAAAGCCAGCTGAGGGGGGCGCCGTCGCATTCCATGCCCAGGAAAAGCGCGTGCACGTCGCCAATATCACGTTTTATATGTTCGTAGAGCCGGGCTTCGATGTTGCAGGAATCAGCCGCAAACAGCAGTGCGCGGGGCCCTATTCTGACAAGCCACGCCATTTTGGTCTGGATCGCCAGATCTGCGTGTTCACCCAGGAATGGCAACCCGGTAATGTTGATCCTGCCGCGCTTAATCTCCTCCATCTCGGCGATTTCGATTACATTCGTGAAGCCGCAATTCTGAAGGATAAGTTTAAGCGAGGGATCCTGCAGGTTCCCGCCACCGTTCTTTGGAACGATAATGTTCCTGACTTTGTGCCGAATCTGGAGCAATGTCTCAAATAGCACATGGTCCTGGTGATTGTGAGTAATCAATACGTAATCAATCTGGTCAGGCAGATCCAGGTAGGTGTAGCGTGAGATGCCGCTCTCATAGGTGTAGCTGAGAACGGGATCAAACAAAATGCTGAGCCCCTGCGATTCAATGAGTATGCAGGCATGGCCAAAATATCTCCAGCGGATCCCCGTGCCCTCATAAGGCACATACGGCGTTGGAGGTTCCTCTGTCAGAAAAGACTGCATGAGATCGTCTTTGCTGTCAGGAATCTGCAACATCTCTTTTATTTGGCGCCATGGTCGCGCAGTCGTTTTCAACCGGAACAGATCGTCAACGACCTCATGATCGAACGGCAATGCGAGATGCAGACTGGTGGCGGATTCGAGCCGCGGAGTGCTCAATACGAAGGGTCGATCGTCATTTGAAATGACCGACAACATCAGGCTCTGTTGAGAACGGTCATAATGCTCACTCTTGTAAAGCAGGGGTTCAATGATGCGGAATGATGGCTGGTTGTTAAGATCATATGCCAGTTCCACATACCCCCGCAGAATACCAGGAACCCGGCTGTACAGAGGCTGCAGGCTATATCCTTTGGCCAAATCGCGCAGCATGGCGTCAAGGTCGGTTAAGGCTTTGGAAAGTTCAATCAAACGTGCCCTTTTGGTTCTAATGGAGTCCCGCAATGCGCGAATTTCAGCTACTCGCTGTCCACGATAATCGATGAATGGCCCGCCCGCCATTTTCGGATTTGCCACAGCATTGGCATGGACCTGGGGCGCATTGATGTATGAATCCATGATCTTCAGATGGCGTTCTGTGATGTTTCTTGCGGTGGTAGCAGGTGGGATCAGATGAGACCATGCATACCAGTGGTCGATCAGTGGTTCGACCTGGATGTTCTGCCGCAAATACAACTGTTTTCCAGCTTGCATATCTAGGTCCTTATTTTCAATGGCTGAAGAGCCTTATTAATCGAAAAATCCTTAGTGGCTCCCGGTATAGCCGAAAGCAAACAGTCTTGCTCAAAATGGCGGCGCTACGGGACTGTCATTTGCATTAGATGCACAACTGATCTGAAATCGCGTGCCGCATAGAGCGCGGGCAAAGCAAAATAATTCTTCAAAAGTTCTTCAATGATAATCCATGTTGGACTGGAAATTGAATAAGCAGCATCGCGTCGGAAAATCTCTGCGCACGCGCAATCAACGGCAAGCCTGAAGCTGAGTATGGGATTCGACCAACTGGAGCAGAACATCTGAAAGTTTTTGCGTCAATTTTCTCTGCGGCTGTCAAGGAGATCGGTGTAGTAAGCGCTTTGACGGAAGTTTCCGGAATAGCAGCGACGCTGCTTATGTGAATACTTGATCTGTGCGTTGACAATCGCATATTCGGGGCGCGAATGCGGGATGAACATCAACCCTGATTTGCTTCCGATTAAGCGGCAACCGTGGTGGTGAGCGAATATTTTGTGAGCAACGGCTGTAGTTTGGGCAATGCGAAGATAGCCCAGTATCTCAGAATTCCCAAAATGGGAATAAAGAAGCGTTCCATTTGCTGTATTCATCTCACAAGAACATTTAATCGTTGTCGGGCTACTGTCCTAAAGGTCACCTGACGCAAGTTTTTATTCTTTTTTTTAAAATAAACTAATATACTGTCTAGGTTTCAAGGCAAGCGCGTCTCCCCATTTCTCCGCAGACATTGGCCAGGCGCAGCTTCCCCACTCTGCAGCCATGAACGACAAGCCCAAACCCGTGGCTCTTGTCAGTATGCCATCGTTGTCGGCGAGGCATCCTTCTTTTCAGTTGGCGCTCCTCAAACCCATCTTGGAGCGAGCCGGGATTCCAGCCCAACAGTTTTCATTATTCATGTACATGGGGCACCAGTTTGGCTGGCGGATGGCGGAGACCATGGCAGAAGTGTGGCCCTGCCTGGTGGGCGAATGGATATGGTCCAAAGCAGCTTTTGGCGAAGACGCCAGTGTTAAGGACGAAGAATATTTTGCCGCTTATGAAAGCCTGTTTCCGACCATTTGTGAAAATGCAGGGTGCACGTTGGATGATATCCGCCGGTTGCGCGACGAGGCGGCGCCGCGGTTCATCGATTTCTGCGTCGATTCCGTGGACTGGGGCCGGTTCGGCCTGGTCGGCTTTACGGTAGTCTTTCAGCAACTAGTGGGGAGTCTGGCGCTGGCCCGGGCGCTCAAGCAACGTTTCCCTCAGTTGCCCATCATCATGGGTGGGGCGAGCCTGGAAGATGACATTGCGGCTGAGATCATGAAAGGCTGCCCGCAAATTGATTATGTCCACTGCGGAGACGCGGAAATCTCTTTTCCCCAGATGGTTCAGCGCTTGTACAGCGGCCAAACCATGGAAGGATTGCCCGGCATCATGTGGCGCGATTCAGGAGGCAAAGTCCATTACGCCGGACGAGCCCCCAATTTCCTGGACATGAACCAGACTCCGCTGCCCGATTTCGATGAATACTTCTACGCGCGGGACGCAAGCGGTTATGAGCACTCGGAGTGCGTGCAGGAGCTGCTTGTACCCTTTGAAGCGGCCCGTGGCTGCTGGTGGGGAGAAAAAAATCATTGCACCTTCTGCGGCCTGAACCGCTCTGGTATGGAATTTCGCGCCAAGGACCCCGAAAAAGTCCTTGAACAGCTGGAAGCTCTGGCGCGCCGCTACGGACAGTTTTACTTCAATGCCATTGACAACATCATGGCTCCTGAGTACGTGGAAAAACTTTTTGGCAGATTGGCGGCCGTCAATAGCGACATCTGCATTCACTATGAAATTCGCCCTAATTTTTCCAGGACGCAATTGGGCAAGCTGCGTCGTAGCGGCCTCTTCTCCGTGCAGCCCGGCATTGAGAGCCTCTCCACCAACATTCTCAAAATCATGAGAAAGCATTCCACCGGGATGCGCAACGTGGAACTGATCAAATGGTGTACGTACTACGGAATCAACAGTCTCTATAACATTTTGTGCCGATTCCCGGGAGAAACTGAAGAAGACTATCGCCTACAGAGCGAAGTGGCTGCCAGGATCGTCCATTTTCAGCCGCCCTATGCCATCGTGAAAGCACGCGCTGATCGCGGATCTCCGATGTATACCGAGCCGGATTCGCAGTCCGTGTCCGGTCTGGTTCCGGCCAAATGTTATCAGTACATTTTTCCTGAGAGTTTCGATCTCCGCCGCATTTCCTACTACTTTGATCATCAGATGGAAGACACCGTCAAGGATGATGTATATGAGGAGCTGTTCGGAAGGGTGGGTGCATGGCAAGCCCTGTGGCGGGGACCGAATCACCCTTATTTGAAGTACCGGAAATCTTTGTCGACGATTACGATTTTCGATGGAAGAAGATCCCCGGAACAGATTTTCAAATATCGCGGACAGGCAGCCGCTCTCTATGAATACTGCGCTGAAGCGCGGACACCGCGAGACATCGTTGCCTGTCTCGGAGAAGGTCCCTGGATCGACGATCAGCTCAAAGACTTTGTGGACAAAAACTTGATGCTCCACCTCGATGGGCGCTATTTGAGCCTGGCGCTGCCCGAAACTCCCTACTTTGATCTCACGGATATCCCCCGTCAGGCGTCGGTGGTGAAACAGCCGGCGCCGGTCAGCCAACTGGATGCGGAGCCGATTGCCCCATGACAAATCTGCACGGAGATATGAAATCGATTCTGGCGTCCATGCCCGCTTCCTTTCACGCCGATCGCGCGGAACTGTTGGAGCTGTTGCTGAAAAAGGGGATCCTGTACTCTTCTCCCACACAGCGTATCTGCTCCCCCGATGGAAAATCTGGCCGCTGGATGTTCAACTCTCTGGCATTTACCCTGGAACCCCATGGAGCAGAGCTGACCGCCCGCTGTCTGCTCCCTCTACTGGAACACTTTGATGGCCGGCAACTCGCAACCTATGGATTGATCGGTGTTCCTATCCTGCAATCCTGCATTCTGCAGTCGCGGGGGCGTTATCGTGGGCTGCTGGTCCGCAAAGAAGCCAAGGCACATGGAGCCATGCGGGAGATCGAAGGAGAAATCGATCCCTACGAGCCGGTGATCCTGCTCGATGACTCCATCGCTTCAGGAACGTCTTTCTGGAAAGGTTGTGAGCGTCTGGAAAGGGCGGGGTTGCGGGTGGAGGGCGGAGTTTGTCTGCTGCATTTCGGCTGGCCTTTTGGGATTGTCGATGCCCTGGAGCGTGGGTTTCACATGGAGACGCTGTTCGATCTCTATGAAGATGTCATGCCCAAGATGGAAGGCGAGCCGAAGCCTGTTTATAACCCTTCCCAAATATTTCCGAAGTTTGAGTGGAGCGCGACACAGGCGCCGGAGGGTTTGCATCCGGCCCATTTGGCGCGGCTCGCGTTGCTCGAATATCTCACCACCGGCGCGCTGCCGCGGCCTCCCGCGCGCATGGATCGCGCTTACGATTCTTCGGGCGGGGCCTGGGTCAGCATCCGTTCCCAGGCCAACATCCATGTGCGTCATGCGCGAGACGGTTTCTGGTGTTTCCCGGGCGAGCAGCAATGGACGGCGCCCGAGCATGTTCTTCGGGCCGCGCTGCTTACCGCCCAGCATCTGCCTTACGGAAGTGAAGGCCGCACGCTGGTGGATTCAAGCCACATTGCGGTGACCCTCTTTTCCGCGTTGGAAGAATGCACCGTGGGCCAACTGGATAACGATCGTTATGGAATTGTGGTTGGCAGTCGGGAGCGCTCCGGGGTCATGGGCGGCGCCCTGCCTCGCATGCCGGGAATGGGCAGCGAGTTCCGCCAGTTTCAGCATGCGCGCATCACCAATGGCAAACTGCATAGGCTGGAGCCATTCGTGATTCACCGCCATGAGGTAATGAAATATGTTGAGCCGGGAGCGCCTTGGCAGCCCACCGGCGTTCCCCTGTCTGAGGTTCCGCTTCCTTGCGACGACCCTGAGGTTTGTGTGCCAATCGCGGTTCGTGTGAGGGACCTTGCTAGCGCCCGCCTCCTGGGTGAGTCAGAAACCACAGGGCCCTGGTCCGCTAATGGCTTGCCGCAAGGCGCCAACTTCCTTTTCGTAACCATTTATGTATGGGGCCGGCTGCGCGGTTGCATGGGCATGGAGACGGCCAGGTTGCAAACGGATGAAGACCTGCGCGCCCTGGTTATGGCTGCTTTGGAAGATGACCGCTTCGAACATGTTGAAGCTTCGTCGCCGGAGGCTGTTGCCGCCAGCATTTCGCTTCTCAGCAACTGGTCGAATATGGGCGAAGTTACACCTCAGGAGGTCGTTCGCTATGTAATCCCCGGACGACAAATGCTCCAGGTGAGCCAGGGGAGACGTTCAGGCATGTTGCTGCCCTTCTGGGCCGCCAGGGAAAATGTTTCTCGCGAAGCCTACCCCATGGAAGTAATCGACAAAGCCGGAATTACACGTCCTCCGTATTCCTGGCAGCGATTCGATTGCACGACCTGGCTTGCAGATTCAGAGGGCGCAGGCGAACTGGAAGGAGCGTTCAGGCGGCTGCCACAGGACTGCAAAGACCGCGAACTGCCCGCCCATCTTGCCGTCTTGTACTCGAATTACCTGCTCAGACACCACCTGCAGGATGGCACCTTCTATGAGAGCTATGATCCATTTCGCAATCGCTTGCGAAAAGGCGGGAACCTTCCCCGGTTGGCCCACGCCGCGTGGGTAATGGCGAGGGCAGGCCGGATCCTCGAAAATCCCCTGCTCCAGCCGGCGGCGGAAAGAACACTCACATTTCTGTTACAGAGAATGAGGCTCAGTGAGCTGGGAGTCTGGTTGGAAATGGGCCAGGATTTGCCTTCGGTTTCGGAAATTGCGTTTTTAGTGCTGGCGCTCTGCCAGCTGCCCAAAGGGGACTATCGCCGCTCCCAGGTGCGCGGATTGGCTGATACCCTATGGTCCTCCATTGGCCGGCATGGCTATATCTTTACCCACCGTGGCAGGGCTGAAGTGGACGACAGCTTTCAGAACTATTTTCCCGGACAGGTGCTGCTGGCTCTGGCTACTGCGGCTGAAGCCCGGCTTACCGATGTTGACGCACAGAAACTGGATCGTGCGTTCCGCTACTATCGCCATCGTTTTCGCTACCTGCGCGATTTTGGACAGCTGTCATGGCTGATGCAGGCCTTGAGCGCCTGGTGGCGTGTCCAGAAGAATTCCCAATTCTCTGATCTGGTCTTTGAAATCGCTGACGGGCTGCTCCAGTGGCAGCAGGAGAAGAGCGGCGGTTTCATCAATGACCATCAAACCGAAACGCCCGGGTACACCACAGCTCTTTATCTGGAAGGCCTGGGGGCCGCGGTGCACCTGGCTGAATTTTTAGACAGCAACCGGTACCGGCAATATTTGGAAGCATATTTGCATGGTCTCCGGTTCTTAAACCGGATCACGATTCAACCAGCCCACGCGGCCGTGCTGCCGAATACCGACTACGCCATTGGCGGGCTGCGCCTGAGTTTACATGCCAGTTATGTGCGAATTGATTTTGTTCAGCACGGGCTGTCCTCCGTGCTGGAACTGTATGAATATTTCACGGCTACCGGGGCGTCCCGGAAAGCAAATCCGGAAACACTAGAGTCAATCTCAAACAACACACAAGTATTAACGTAAGGAGACTTGCAATGAGTGATCAAAAACGGCCGCAATTGGCGCCTGAAGTCCTCGAACCAACTTCAACAGAATCCGCTGGAACGAATACGAGTCAAGGCAAGCCTCGTTCCTTTACAGTAGACACTACAGTCGGAAGCACCGAACAGGTCAGTATGCCGCTGCCGAAGGCATCGACCCGTCCCACCGTGGAAGTCGTTGCGGACTTTTCGCCCGGAGAGAACGCGCAAAGCGCCGAGCCGGTCAGAGAGCCGTTGCCGAGGCCGGTGGCCCGTCCCATTGTCGAAGTCGTTGCGGGCATTCCGTCCGGTGCAAGCGCGCAGAGCGCGGAGCCGGTGAGGGAACCGTTACCGAGGCCAGTGGCCCGTCCCATCGTGGAAGTGGTTGCGGACATTCCG